>JAIBFA010000081.1 GCA_019459325.1 Thiobacillus sp. | reverse complement strand
AGCGAGGCTCAGGGTATGAAGAGTGCACGCTCTTTCCCTGGGTCGTGTCGGACTTCTCACTGGTTGATGCCATCGAATGCGGCATAGCAGCGGCACCAGGGTTTCCGGCATGGCGGTGCCGACCGCGGCAAACAGCGAGCCGGTCACGCCTTCCGAGATTTTGAGTTTTTCGCCCAGGTGTTCGAGCGCGTTGACAAAGATTTCCGCCGCCACGAGGATGACGAGCAGATAACCGAAGAGTTCGAGAAAGAGCATGAGCGCCAGCCAGGAGGAAAGCCGCGATTCTAGCAGCCCGGATGCCGCTGCCCTACCCGCTTTTTCGCGACTGGCCGAGGGCGCGTTTCATGCCCGCCTCGCCGCTGTTTCCGGCGTCGCCGTGGTGGTGTTCAGCGCGCCGCACTGCGGAGCCTGTCGGGCATGGAAACGCCTGCTGCCGGATGCGTTGTCCGGGTTGGCCGACAGCCTGTTCGAAGTCGACGTCAGCGAAGCCACCGGGGTCGCGCGCTACTTCGGCATTTTTCATCTGCCGACGGTGTATCTGTATCGGGACGGGCGGTTCCATGCCGAGCTGCAGTGCGAGGCGCGGCGGGAAATCCTCCGCGACACCATGCAGCAGCTACTGGCCGCGCCAGCGCAGGACGAGCCCTAGCCCGCCGTCAAACCAGGGCACGTCCGAGAAACACCACTGCAATCGTCAGCAAGCCCAGGCTGAGGTTGATGCCGATCAGCCTGCGGATCTGCGCCAGCGCGGCGCCGCCGGCTTTCCAGTCCTGCGATGCGACCGCCCGCTTGAGGCGGCCATAGGGCGCAAAAAACACGTGCGCGAAGATCGCCATCATCACCACGCCCAGCACCAGCATGGTCATGGCGTAATGTGGCGCGGCCAGGCCGCCGAACACCACCAGCATGTGCAGGCCGGTCAGCAGGATCAGCACGACCGACGCCCACACCCAGGGGAAGAATTTTCCGAACACGCCGGCCCACAGCGTCAGCCGCTGCGGCGGCTCGAGCACGCTGGCCGCCACGGGGCGCAGCGCCATGTAGGCGAAGAACATGCCGCCGACCCAGACGACGACGCTCAGGACATGCAGGAACAGGGACAAAGTCATGCGGCTTCCTTTCAGAACAGGGTGGCTTGATCAAGGACGAGTTTAACCGGAGCAAAGCTGCGCCGGTGCTGCGGACAGGCGCCATGCGCCTTCAGTGCGGCCAGATGCGCGGCGGTGCCGTAGCCCATGTGCCTGGAGAATCCGTAAGCCGGATAGGCCTCATGCAGCTGGCACATGTACTGGTCGCGCACAGTCTTGGCGAGGATCGAGGCGGCGGCAATCGCGGCCACCTTGTCATCGCCCTTGACCACGGCCTGCGAGCGCCACGTCCAATCGGGACAGCGGTTGCCGTCCACCCAGACGTCGTCCGGCATGCGTCCCAGCCCGGCCACGGCGCGCTGCATCGCGAGCATGGTGGCCTGCAGGATGTTCAGCTGGTCGATTTCGGCGACGCTGGCTTCAGCCACACACCAGGCAGCGGCGTGCAGGCGGATCTCGTCGGCCAGGCGTTCGCGCGCGGCGGCGGAGAGTTTCTTGGAATCGCGCAGGCCCTCGATCGGCCGTTCGGGGTCGAGCATGACTGCTGCCGCCGTCACCGGCCCCGCCAGTGGACCGCGACCTGCCTCGTCGACGCCGCACAGGCCGAACGGGCCGACCTGCAGGATGACCGTCTGGCGGGGCGTCATGCGCCCTCCAGATAAGGCCCGAGCGCCTCGGCAATGCGCGCGCTGGCGTCCTGCCGCAGACTCAAGTGCATGGCACGGAAGGTTTCGATGGCGGCTTCGCGGCGCGGCGCGTCGTCCAGCCAGGCCAGCGCATCGTTTGCCAGGTTCTCGGGCGTGGCGTCTTCCTGCACCCGTTCCGGCACCACGAAATCGCGCCCCAGGATGTTCGGCAATCCGATCCACGGCAGCAGCGCCTTTTTCCGCATCAGATACGCAGTGAGCGCGGGCACGCGGTAGGTGATCACCATGGGTTTCTTGTACAGCGCGGCTTCGAGCGTGGCCGTTCCCGAGGCGACCAGGGCGACGTCGCACGCCGCCAGTGCCGTGTGCGATTGCCCCGCCAGAAGGTGCAGCGGCAGTTCCAGCCCCGGCATCGCCTGCCGGATCAGCCTCGCGGCGGCTTCGCTCGCGGCGGGCAACACGAACTGCGCGTCCGGATGACGCTGGCGAATGCGCACGGCCGCCTCGAGCATCAGCCGCGCATGGCGCGTCACTTCGGAGAGCCTGCTGCCCGGCAGCAGCGCGATGACGGGCCCGGATGCCAGGCCCAACTCAGTGCGCGCGGCCGCGGTATCGGGTTCCAGCGGAATGACGTCGGCCAGCGGATGGCCGACATAGCTGACCGGAATGCCGGCCTCCCGATAAATCTGCTCCTCGAATGGAAACACCACCAGCATGTGCGACACCGCCTGCCTGATGCGGTGGATGCGCTCGGGCCGCCATGCCCAGATCGACGGGCTGACGAAGTGCACGGTGGGAATGCCGGCCTGCTTGAGCTTCGCTTCCAGCGTGAAATTGAAATCCGGCGCGTCGATGCCGACGAAGACGCGCGGCCGTTCGCGCAGGAAATGGCGGGTGATGCGCGAGCGGATCCACAGCAGTTCCGGCAGATGGCGCAGCACTTCAACGTAGCCGTTGACCGCGAGTTTTTCGCTGGGATAGATCGCCTCGACGCCGGCTTCGACCATGCGCGGCCCGGCAATGCCGGCGGCACGCAAATTGGGCCGGGTCTGTTTCAGCGCTGCGATGAAGTGCGCGCCCAGGAGATCGCCGGACGCTTCGCCGGCGACGACTCCAAGGTCGATCACCGGATGATGCCGCGCTCGGAACGCGCGAGAAAGTCGAGCAGTTGCTGTACTTCAGCATGCTGGCCGGCTTCGACAGCCAGCTTCTGCTGCGCCTCGGCCAGCGTGTTGCCTTCGCGGTAGAGAATTTTGTAAGCGCGCTTCAATGCCGCCAGCGCCTCGGCGGAAAACCCGCGCCGTTTCAGGCCTTCGCTGTTGAGGCCATGCGGTGCGGCGGGCTGACCGGACGCCATGACGAAGGGCGGAATGTCCTTGAACACCACGCTGGAGATGCCGGTCATCACATGGGCGCCGACCTTGCAGAACTGGTGCACGCCGGTGAAGCCGCCGAGGATTGCCCAGTCGCCGACTTCGGCGTGGCCCGCCAGCGAGGCATTGTTGGCGAAGATGGTGCGGTCGCCCACCACGCAGTCGTGCGCAATGTGGACGTAGGCCATGATCCAGTTGTGGTTGCCGATGGTGGTGACGCCGCGGTCCTGCATGGTGCCGGTGTTGAAAGTGCAGAATTCGCGGATCACGTTGTGGTCGCCGATTTCCAGGCGGGTCGGCTCGCCGGCATATTTCTTGTCCTGCGGCGCTTCGCCCAGCGAAACGAAATGGAAGATCTGGTTGTGCGCGCCGATTCGGGTGTGGCCGGTAATCACGGCATGCGCGCCGACCGTGGTGCCCGCCCCGATCTCGACGTGTTCGCCGATGATCGTGTAGGGACCGATGACAACGTCGTCAGCCAGCCGGGCGCCCGTAGCGACCAGCGCGGTGGGGTGAATCGTTGCCATATCAGGGCTTGTCGCGCAGGGTGGCCATCAATTCGGCTTCGGCGACCATCACGCCGTCGACTTCCGCGCGTCCCTTGTACTTCCAGATGCCGCGCATCTCGCGCACGATCTCGGCCTTGAGCACCAGCTGGTCGCCCGGTTTGACCGGCTTCTTGAATCGCGCGCCATCAATGCCGGCAAAGTAGATGATGCCGATCTGCTCCGGCGTGTAGTTCTTGGTCTTGAACGACAGGATCCCCGCCGCCTGCGCCATCGCTTCGAGAATCAGCACGCCCGGCATCACCGGCGCGCCCGGGAAATGGCCGTTGAAGAACGGCTCGTTGATGGTGACATTCTTGATTGCGGTGATGGACTTGCCGAGCTCGAGCTCGATGACCTTGTCGATCAGCAGGAAGGGGTAGCGGTGCGGCAGATACTGCATCACCTGCTCGATGTCCATTACGCTCATGATTTGTTTTCCAGTTCGGTTAGGCGTTTTTCGAGCTGCTTGACGCGATTCACCAGCTTGTCGAGGTTACGCATGTGGACGGCGTTCTTCTGCCAGACCTCGTGTTCGGAGAATGGCAGCGCCGAGGTGTAGGTGCCCGGCTTGGGCAGCGACTTGGTGATCAGCGTGTTGGTCGAGATGCGGGTGCCGTCGGCAATCTCGATGTGGCCGAAGATCATCGCCGCGCCGCCGATTGTGCAGTGGCGTCCGATCTTGGCGCTGCCGGCAATGCCGGTACAGGCCGCGATCGCCGTATGCGCACCGATCGTCACGTTGTGCGCGACCTGGATCAGGTTGTCGAGCTTGACGCCCTCCTCGATCACCGTGTCTTCCAGCGCGCCGCGGTCGATGGTGGTGCAGGCGCCGACCTCGACATCATCGCCGATCAGCACGCGGCCGATCTGCGGAATCTTTTCCCAGCGGCCCTCGTTGGGCGCGAAGCCGAAGCCGTCCGAGCCAATCACACAGCCCGAATGCAGGATGGCGCGGTCGCCCACTTCGCAACGGTGATACAGGGTGACATTGGCATGCAGCAGGCAATCGGCGCCGATGCGGGCATGGTCGCCGACGACGCAGTTGGGACCGACCACCGTGCGGGCCCCGATGCGCGCGCCGGGGCCGATCACGGCGCCGGCCGCGATACTGGCGTCGGCAGCGACCTCCGCATCCGCTGCAACCGTCGCCGCAGGGTGAACCCCGACGGGCGGTCGCGGCGGCGGATTCAGCAGCGCCGAGACGCGCGCGAAATACAGATAGGGATTGGGGGTGAGGATGCGCGGCAGGTCGGTGGCGTCGCGGGCATCCAGCGGCAAAATAACCGCGCCCGCGCAGGTGCTCGCCAGTTGGGCGAGATACTTGCTCTGCGAGACGAAGCCGATTTCGTCTGCCTTGGCCTGGTCCAGCGGTGCAACCTGACGGACCAGAACAGCCCCGTCGCCCAGCAACTCCCCGCCAAAACGCGCGACCAGTTCGGCCAGCGTAGAGGCCATCAAGTGCTTATTTTCCGTAGCCGGGTTGATTTTTCATGCCGGCTTTATTTCCCGCCCAGCGCCTTCATCACCCGGTCGGTGATGTCGCTCTTGGGGTCGACGAAGACTGCCTGCTCGACGATCAGGTCGAATTTTTCAGCGCGGGCGATCTCCTGGATCGCCTTGCGCGCGCGCTCCTGAATCTGCCCCAGCTCTTCGTTGCGGCGCAGGTTGAGATCTTCGCGGAATTCGCGTCCCTGCCGCTGCAGTTCGCGGTTGAGGTTGCCGAGGTCGCGCTCCTTCGTCTTGCGTTCGCTGTCAGACATGGTCACGCCGTCCTTGTCGAGCTGCGCTTGCAGGTCGCGCGCCTGCTTGGCGAGTTTCTGCAATTCCTGGTCGCGCCCAGCGAATTCGCGTTCGAGTTTTTTCTGTGCGGCGACCGACAGCGGCGCTTCGCGCAACAGACGCTCGGTATTGACGAAACCGATCTTGGTTTGGGCCAGGACGGGCGCCGCCACGAACGCGGACGCCAGAATCAGGGAGACTGCAAGCTGTTTGAACTTCATCATCAAATACTCCGGTAACGGCCAACCCTCAGAACACATTGCCGAGGGTGAATTGAAACACTTCCTCCTGGTCGCCCGTCTTGCTGACAAGCGGTTGCGCCAGGCTGAATTTGAGCGGACCGAGCGGCGAAACCCACAGCACTGCCACCCCGGCCGAATAGCGCAGTTCCTCGAAAGCAAACTGCTCATCCGATCCAAATGCCGCACCCGCATCGATAAACGCCGACATGCGCAGCGACTGGTCATCCTTGAGTCCCGGCAGCGGGAAGAAGAGTTCCGCGTTGCCGACGATGCGCTTGTTGCCGCCGAGCGCATCGTCGTTGACATCTTTGGGCCCCAGGGTGCCGTTCTCGAAGCCGCGCACCGAGCTGGTGCCGCCCGCATAAAAGTTCTTGAAGAAGGGCAGCGGCTTGCCGGACAGGCCGTCGCCGAACCCGACCTCACCGTTCAACATGAGGGTGAAGTTTTTGCTAAGCGGGAAGTACTGCTGGTGCTGGAATGACAACTTGTAGTACTGCAGGCTGCCGAGCGGGGTGCCGACTTCTGCCGCTACCCGCTGCATCAGGCCTTTGGTCGGGAACAGGAAGCTGTTGCGGGTATCGCGCGCCCATGAGGTATCCAGGCGTACCGTGTCGTTGTCGGCACTATCGATGCCGTCGCCAAACTCGTCGACGAAGGTGATGTACTGGATTGGCGCAGTTGCGCGATCGATCGAGAGTGAAGTCTGTTCGTAGGTCAGACCGAACGAGATGAAGTCACGCTCGTTAACCGGCAGGCCGAAGCGCACCCCGGCTCCGTAGGTCGAGGTCTTGTACTCTCCGACGTTGTCGAGCGAACTCGCATCGACGTCGCGACGGTAGATATCGTAACCCAGGCTGATGCCGTCGATGGTGTAGTAGGGGTTGGTGTACGACAGCGAATACACGGTGTTGACGCTGCCCGAGTTGATCTGCGCCGACAGCCGGTTGCCGGTGCCGAACACGTTGCTCTGCGACACCGAACCCGACAGCACCAGGCCTTCGGACGAGGAGAAACCCGCACCCAGCATGATGTTGCCGGTCGACTTCTCGGCCACGCTGACGTTGACGTCGACCTGATCGGTCGTGCCCGACACGCTCGGCGTCTCGATGTTGACTTCGTTGAAGTAGCCGAGGCGGTTCAGGCGGTCACGCGAGCGGTTGATCTTTTCGGCGTCGTAATACGCGCCTTCCATCTGGCGGATTTCGCGGCGCACCACCTCGTCGCGCGTTTTGGCGTTGCCTGCCACGTTGATACGGTTCACGTACACACGGCGGCCGGGATCGACAAACAGGGTGAAGGCGACGGTGGCCTTGTCCTTGTCGAGTTCGGGCACGGCATTGACGTTGGCAAACGCATAGCCGTCGTTGCCGAGGCGGTCGCCAATTTTATTGGTGGTCTCGGTCAGACGGTCGCGCTCGAACACTTCGCCCGGCTTCAGGGTGATGAGTTTCTGCAGCTCCGCCTCCGGCACCAGCATCTGTCCCGCCAGCTTGACGTCGGACACCTTGTACTGCGGCCCTTCGGTCACATTGACGGTGATGTAGATACCCTGCTTGTCGGGGGAAATCGACACCTGGGTGGAATCGACGTTGAATTCGAGGTAGCCGCGATTGAGGTAGAACGATCGCAGGGCTTCGATATCACCGCCCAGGCGCGATTTGGAATACTGGTCGTTCTTGGTGTACCAGGTCAGCCAGCCGGGCGTGGTCGAGGTGAACTGCTTCAGCAATTCCTTTTCCTTGAACGCCTTGTTGCCGACGATGTTGATCTGCTGGATCCTGGCGCTGTCGCCTTCCACCACGTCGAACTGCACGGCGACCCGGTTGCGCTCCAGCGGGGTCAGGGTGGATTTGATCTCGACCGCGTACTTGCCGCGGTTGAAATATTGCCGCTGCAGTTCCTGTTCCGCCTTGTCCAGCAGCGCTCGGTCCAGCACGCGGCCTTCGGCCAGGCCGGTCTGCTTGAGTCCGGCCTTCAGGTCATCCGCAGAAAACTCCTTGATGCCGGTCAGGGTGATCGTGGCAATCGAGGGACGTTCTTCGACGGTGACGATCACCACGCCGTCGCGCGCTTCCAGCCGCACATCCTTGAAAAATCCAGTGGCATACAGTGCCTTGATCGCCGCTGCCGTTTTCTCGTCGGTCATCACCTCGCCCACCTTGACAGGCAGGTAGCTGAATACCGTGCCCGCTTCGGTGCGCTGGATGCCTTCGACGCGGATGTCCTTGACGACGAAGGGCTCCTCGGCCAATGCAGCGTGCGCAGCGAATACGGCAGCAAGGGCAAGCGTCAAACGGTTCAGGGTCATAGTTATTTTCATCCGCTTATCAGGCGTTGCAAATCGTTGAACAGGGCAAACGACATCAGCAGCAGCAGCAGTGCCATGCCGATCCGGCTGCCGATTTCCATGGTGCGTTCGGACACCGGGCGACCGGTCAAAACTTCGGCAACATAATACATGAGGTGCCCCCCGTCCAGTAGCGGGATCGGCAGCAGGTTCAGCACCCCCAGGCTCACGCTCACCAGCGCCAGGAAGCCGACGAAACTGATCCAGCCAAGGGTGGCGCTCTGGCCTGCGTAGTCGGCGATGGTCAGCGGACCCGACAGGTTTTTCCACGACACCTGCCCCAGCACCATGCGGCCCATCATCTCCAGCGTGAACAGGCTCATGTCCCAGGTCCTGACGGCGCCATGCCACAGCGCGTCAAGCGGGCCGTAGCGCACCTCGGTCATCAGCGTGGCCAGGATCGCTTCGTCAACCTGCGGACCGGCGCCGATCTTGCCGACACGCTGGCCCGCGTCGTCCACAGCATCGGGAACGACGGTCAATTCGCTGCGCAGCCCCTGTCGTTCGTATTCGATGCGCAAGGATTTGGCCGGATGTTCACGAATCAACTGTACCCATGCCTGCCAGTTCTCCACCGTTTCGCCATTGGCCGCAATCAGCCGGTCGCCGGGCTGGAAGCCCGCACGTGCGGCGGCACCCTCTGGCAGCACCTTGCCGATCACGGGCGCAATCACGGGATCGTAACGCAGGATGCCGAGCGGCTTGAGAGTGTCCTTCTCCAGGTTCTCGGTCTGCATCGGCTGGGCATCGAGCCGCACGCTGCGGCCATCGGCCAGTTCCAGCGTGAGCGCGTCGCCCGCCACGCCCGCGCGCAACAGGTTCAGTCGCAAATCCTGGAACGACGGCGTGTCATTGCCGTTGACGCGACGGATCTCATCGCCCGCCACCAGGCCGGCCTGCGCCGCCGGCGTGCCGGCGGGCGGTTCGCCGATCATCGGCTTCAGCGCGGGCAGGCCGTGCAGGAACAGCGCCCAGTAGAACACGATGGCAAGCAGGAAATTGGCGGCCGGCCCGGCGGAGACGATGCCGATACGGCGCCACACCGTCGCGCGGTTGAAACTGCGGTGTGCTTCCGTCGCCGCAACTTCGCCCTCGCGCTCGTCGAGCATCTTGACATAGCCGCCCAAGGGCAGCGCGGAAAATGTCCATTCGGTCTGGTCGCGACCAAAGCGTCGGCTGAGCAAGGGCTTGCCGAAGCCGATCGAAAAACGCAGCACCTTGACGCCGGCCAGTCGCGCGGCGAGGTAATGGCCGAATTCGTGCACCACCACCAGAATGCCGATGGCGACCAGGAACCACAGGATCGTGTGGAGCACGCTCATGGGCGCAGGCCCCCCAGATACGTCTCGGCCACGCTGCGGGCCTGGCGGTCGGTTTCGAGCAGATCCTCCAGGGTGGCGGCGGCGCCCCCTGCCAGTTTGTCCAGGGTATGCGCAATGCTGGCGGCGATGGCACCGAACGGCACCGCGCCGTCGAGGAAACGTGCGACTGCGACTTCGTTGGCCGCATTCAGCACGGCCGCAGCGTTGCCGCCGGCGGCAAGCGCGTCGAACGCCAGTTGCAGGCAGGGAAAGCGCGCGGTATCGGGCGCTTCGAAGGTGAGCTGCTTGCCCATCAGTTCCAATGCGGACACGCCGGCGTCGATGCGCTCGGGAAAGCCCAGCGCATAGGCGATCGGCGTGCGCATGTCGGGCGTGCCCATCTGCGCGATCACCGAGCCGTCGGCGTATTCGACCATCGAGTGCACGATGCTCTGCGGATGTACCACCACCTTGATCTGCTCGGGGCGCGCGTTGAACAGCCAGCGTGCCTCGATGACTTCCAGCCCTTTGTTCATCAGGCTCGCCGAGTCGACCGAGATCTTCTTGCCCATCACCCAGTTGGGATGCGCCACCGCCTGCGCCGGGGTGGCGGCGGCGATCGCTTCGACCGACAGCGTGCGGAACGGGCCGCCGGACGCGGTGAGCCACAGTGCCTTCACTCCGGCCTGCTGGAAGTCACCGCTGAAATCGCGCGGCAGCGCCTGGAAGATGGCGTTGTGCTCGGAGTCGATCGGCAGCAGTTCGGCGCCGCTGGCGGCGATGGCATCCATGAACAGCTGGCCGGACACCACCAGGGTTTCCTTGTTGGCGAGCAGGATGCGCTTGCCCGCTTGCGCCGCAGCCAGCGTGGCCGGCAGGCCAGCCGCGCCGACGATCGCCGCCATCAGGGTATCGACCTCGGGCGCGGTGGCCACGTCGATCAGGGCGGCGGCGCCTTCGAGCACCGTCACCGGAAGTTTCTCGTCGGCAATCCGCGCGCGCAAGGCTGCGGCCGCCCCCGGCTCGCTCATCACCGCAAAGCGCGGGCGATGGGTGCGGCACTGCTCGACCATGCGCTCGACCTGCGTCGCGCCCGTGAGGGCAAAGATTTCGAAACGATCGGGGTGGCGCGCCACCACATCGAGCGTGTTGACCCCGATGGTGCCGGTGGCGCCGAGAACGGTGAGGACGCGCGGTTTCATTCCGCTTGTAGTCATGCGGAGCGCTCCAGCCACATCAGCATGCCGGTGGCGATCGGCAGGGTGGACGTCAGGGCATCGATGCGGTCGAGCACACCGCCATGGCCGGGCAGCATGTGGCCGCTGTCCTTCATGCCGGAGACGCGCTTGATCCAGGATTCGAACAGATCGCCCAGCACCGACAGATATAGCAGCCCGGACACCATGAGAACCAATGACAACAGCGGCATCCCGGCCAGCAGACTCAACATCCCGGCATACAGCGCAAGCGCCACGAATGCGCCCGCCACCCCTTCCCAGGTCTTGCCGGGGCTGATGGCGGGCGCAAGTTTGTGACGGCCGAAATGGCGGCCGGAAAAATAGGCGGCGGTATCGGCAATCCAGACAATCGCCATCACGCCCAGCAGCACGCCAGGGCCGCGCGAGTGCAGGTACAGCAGCGCCGCCCAGGTCGGCACCAGCAGCACGACACCGACCGCCGCGCGCACGAAGGGCTGTGGGGCCTGCCAGCGGCCCAGTAGCCACAGCGGGGCCACGAGCAGCCAGAATGCAACGGCCAGCAGGATCAGCCCGGTCTGGAAAGCCGGCCAGTCGGCGACCAGCACATACGGCAACGCCACTGCACAGAGCCCCAGCAATGCCGCATAGGCACGCGCCGCCGACGGCGGAAAATGACTCAGGCGCGCCCATTCGTAGGCAGCCATGCCGACCACGCCTGCCATCAGGAGCGCCCACACCCACGCAGGCGCCCACAGCACGGCCGGCACAAACACGGCCAACAGCAGTGCGGCGGTGAGCACCCGCCTGGCAAGCGGCGTCATGGATGCAATTCCCGGTATGCGGTCACGACGCAGATCGAACCTGCTCGCTGGTGCGGCCGAAGCGGCGTTCGCGAGCCCGATAGGAGGCGATCGCCTCATCCAGTGACACGGCATCAAAGTCGGGCCACAGCGCCTCGGTGAAATACAGTTCGGTGTAGGCCAGCTGCCATAGCAGGAAATTGCTGATGCGCTGCTCGCCGCCGGTGCGGATGAACAGGTCAGGCTCCGGCATGTCGGCCATGCTGAGTTGCCGCACGAGCGTGGCCTCATTCACGTCTTCCACCGCCAAGCCCGATGCCATCAGCTTCTTGACGGCCTGAACGATGTCCCAGCGCCCGCCGTAATTGGCAGCGACGGTAAAAGTGAGACGGGTATTGTTGCGCGTCAGCGCCTCGGCGTCGCGGATCAGCGCCTGGATACGCTCGGAAAAACCCGACAGGTCGCCAATGACGCGAAAGCGGATGTTGTTTTCATGCAGCCGGGCGACTTCGTTTTCCAGCGCGCGCATGAACAATTCCATCAGCAGGGTGACTTCTTCCTGCGGGCGCCGCCAGTTTTCAGAACTGAAGGCAAATACCGTGAGATGCGACACGCCGCGCTCGGCGCAGGCGCGGATCACGCCGCGCAGCGCCTCGACGCCCTTGCGATGGCCTGCCACGCGCGGCATCAGCCGACGCTTCGCCCAGCGGCCATTGCCATCCATGATGATGGCGATGTGCCGCGGTACATCAGCGCTTGCTGGAATCGCTTGCTTGGTCAGGGTGGACACGCCGGATAGGCTCAGACTGCGAGCAGGTCTTTCTCTTTGTCGGCGAGCATCTTGTCGATATCACCGATGAACTTGTCGGTCAGCTTCTGCACGTCGTCCTGGGTGCGGCGCTCCTCGTCTTCGGTCGCGGTCTTGGCCTTGACCATGTCCTTCAGCGTGCCGTTGGCATCGCGGCGGATATTGCGCACTGCGACGCGCGCGCCTTCAGCTTCGTTACGCACGACCTTGATCAGATCGCGGCGGCGCTCTTCGGTCAGCGCCGGCATCGGCACGCGAATGATGTCGCCATGCGAGGCAGGGTTGAGTCCGAGTTCGGAATCGCGGATCGCTTTTTCGATCTTGCCGACCATGTTCTTTTCGTACGGCTGCACGCTCAGCGTGCGGCTGTCGGCCAGCGACACGCTGGCCACCTGCGGGACCGCGGTCGGGCTGCCGTAGTAATCGACCATGACGTGATCGAGGATACCGGTGTGGGCGCGCCCGGTGCGCACCTTGGCCAGGTCGTTTTTCAACGCGTCCAGCGTCTTGCCCATTTTTTGTTCGGCGGATTGCTTGATCTCGGCGATGGTGGTTTCAGCCATTTCAACTCCTCAACTTAAGATCACGAACTTAAGGTCACGCGCGTGCCTTCGTTCTCGCCCATCACCACGCGCTTCAATGCGCCGGGCTTGAAGGCATTGAACACGACCAGGTTCAATTTCTGTTCGCGGCACAAGGCAAAGGCAGCGGTGTCGAGCACCCCAAGATTGCTGGCGATCGCTTCGTCGAAGCTTAGAGTCTCGTAGCGCTTGGCGTTTGCGTCCTTCTTCGGATCGGCCGTGTAAACCCCGTCGACCTTGGTCGCCTTCAGCAGCAGGTCGGCGCCGATCTCGGCCGCACGCAGTGCCGCCGCCGTATCCGTGGTGAAGAACGGGTTGCCCGTGCCACCGCCAAAAATCACCACTCGCCCCGCTTCCAGGTGCTGCACCGCCGCATCGCGCTCGAAGTCCTCGCCGACATGCGCAATGTGGACTGCAGTCTGCACCCGCGCATCCACACCCGCCTGCTGCAGGGCATCCTTCAGGGCCAGCGCATTCATCACCGTGGCCAGCATGCCCATCGAATCGGCGGTGGCCCGGTTCATTCCGGACAAGGCGCCAGTGGCGCCGCGGAACAGATTGCCGCCGCCAACGACGATGCCAACCTGCACGCCCGCGGACACCACCTCGCGAATCTGGCCGACAAAGCCGGCCATGGTGTCGGCGTGATAGCCGAAGTTATCCGGCCCCATCAGGGCTTCGCCTGAGAGCTTCAGCAGGATGCGACGAACAGGCGCCATGCCCGATCAGACCTGGGAAGCCGCCGCGACTTCGGCGGCGAAGTCGGTCACTTTCTTCTCGATGCCCTCGCCCACCACGTACATCATGAAGCCGTGGCACTGCGAGTTTTTCGACTTCAGCACCTGTTCGACGGTCTGCTTGTCATCCTTGACGAAAGGCTGCGACAGCAGGGTGACTTCCTTGAGGAATTTCTGCACCGTGCCTTCGGCAATCTTGTCCAGCATGGCTTCCGGCTTGCCGGCTTCCTTGGCCTTCTCGA
The DNA here is from genome assembly GCA_019459325.1 of Thiobacillus sp. GTDB lineage: Bacteria > Pseudomonadota > Gammaproteobacteria > Burkholderiales > Thiobacillaceae > Thiobacillus. The sequence continues at coordinate 15,552 of JAIBFA010000081.1, read as the reverse complement.
TCGCGACGCGGCGTTCGGTATCAAGGAGTTCCTGCGGCACGCCGGACGCATCCAGCGACTTCGGCTTGGACGCTGCGATGTGCATGGCAATGTCGCGTGCGAGCGCTTCGTCACCCGTCACATCGACCAGCACGCCGATCTTGCCGCTGTGGATGTAGCTGGCGAATTTGCCCTGCCCATCCAGACGCGCGAAGCGGCGCACTGACATGTTCTCGCCGATCTTGCCGACCAGTTCGGTACGGAAGGCTTCCACCGTGCTGCCCTGGTAAGGCAGCGCGGACAGCGCGGCGACGTCGGCCGGGTTCTGCTTCAGCACCATCTCGGCCAGCGCATTGGACAGCGCCAGGAAATCGTCGTTCTTCGCCACGAAGTCGGTTTCGCAGTTGACTTCCACCATGGCGGCCGACTTGCCGTCGGCGCTGATGGCGATCGTCACCACGCCTTCGGCCGCCACGCGGCCGGCGCTCTTGGCAGCCTTGTTGCCGAAGCGCACGCGCAGGATTTCTTCCGCTTTCTGCATGTCGCCGCCGGCTTCCGACAGTGCCTTCTTGCAATCCATCATCGGCGCATCGGTTTTTTCGCGCAGTTCCTTGACCATGCCTGCAGTGATTTCTGCCATTTCGTAACTCCTATCCAGTTTCTTCAATACAGAAAGAGGGGCAGACGCCCCTCCTCAAAATCCGCTCACCGGGAAGCCTTCCCGGCGATGTCGCAATGCGCCGTGTTTATTCGGCGGCAGGGGCGCCTTCTTCTTCCACTTCGATGAACTCTTCGCCACCGACGATTTCGCTGACGACCTGAGCGCGGCCTTCCAGCGCCGCATCGGCCATGCCGCGCGCGTATAGACGAATCGCACGCGCCGAGTCATCGTTGCCGGGAACAATGTAGTCCACGCCTTCCGGGCTGTTGTTGGTGTCAACCACGCCGATCACCGGAATGCCCAGTTTCTTCGCTTCGACCACGGCGCCCTTCTGGTAGCCGACGTCGATGATGAACAGTGCGTCGGGCAGGCCGCCCATTTCGCGGATGCCGCCCAGGCTGCGGTTCAGCTTGTCGACTTCGCGCTGCACGGTGAGGATTTCCTTCTTCGACAGACGGCCCGGTTCGGCCAGGTTGGCTTCCAGCTCGTTCAGACGCTTGATCGACTGCTTGACCGTCTTGAAGTTGGTCAGCATGCCGCCCAGCCAGCGCTGGTCGACGTAGGGCATGCCGGCACGCTGCGCTTCTTCGCGCACGATGTCACGTGCGGCGCGTTTGGTGCCGACGAACAGCACGCTGCCCTTGTTGGCGGCGAGCTGGCGAACGAATTTCTGCGCTTCCTGGAATAGCGGAAGCGACTTTTCCAGGTTGACGATATGAATCTTGTTGCGATGACCGAAGATGAACGGGGCCATCTTGGGGTTCCAGAAGCGGGTCTGGTGGCCGAAGTGGACACCGGCTTCCAGCATTTGGCGCATGGTAATAGACATGACAATCTCCTAAAGGGTTGAGCCTCCACCCGTCAGCAGCCGCGCGTCGACCTGGTCTGAACGCGCCGCCACCCTTTAATGACAGGTGTGCGAATTTGTCCGAACCATTTCGGACAGCCCGCGATTCTAATTCGAACGGGCGCTTATTTCAAGGCACACCTTCAGCCCGCTTGCTGCGCGGCAATATTCAGCCAGGCTTCCAGCCCGCCGCCGGGGCGTGCCTGAAGGTCGACCCGCCAGCCTTGCGCGTCAGCCAGCTGGCGCACGATCGCCAGTCCCAGCCCGGAACCGCCGGTGCTGACGCTGCGCGAGGCTTCCAGCCGGTAAAACGGGCGAAACACGGCTTCCTGATCCGCTTCCGGGATCCCGGGCCCGCGGTCGAGTACCCCGATGCGGCACCCGCCTTCCAGCGTTTCGGCACGCAGGGTGACCGGCTGCTCACTGCCATAGCGCAGGGCGTTTTCCAGCAGATTGGCGAGAATGCGGCGCAAGGCGCCGACGGGTGCATCCAGTTCGATCGCGGGCGCCTCGATCAGCACCCGGTCTGCCGCACCCGGGGTGGCGCGCACCAGGTCGGTCAGCAGGCCGGGCAGGGCCACGCGCTGGCTCGCTTCGTGGCCGAAACCGCGCGCCAGTGTCAGCACGTCGCCGATCAGACGGTCCATCGCCTCGATGTCGCCCTCCACCTGCGCTGCCAGTTCCGGACCGGGTTTGCGCACCAGCATTTCGACCGCCAGTCGCAAACGCGCCAGCGGGGTACGCAGGTCGTGCGAGACCCCGGCCAGCAGCACAGTGCGGGCGGCGAGCAGGTCTTCCACCTGCTTCGCCATTTCGTTGAAGCGACGGCTCAGGGCAGCGATTTCGCGCGGCCCGGTTTCGGGCAGGCGTTCCGGCGTCTGCCCGCGCCCCAGCGAGGTGACCGCCTCCTGCAGCCGCTGCAGCGGACGGGTGGCGCGGCGCGCCAGCCACCAGGCTGCGAGCAGGGTCAGCAGCGCACCCCCGGCCAAGGAGGCCAGCAAGGCATGGATCGGGCGCGGGCCGATGCGGCTGTGCGGAAATCCCACGGAGAGGCGCCTGCTGCCTGCGGGCAACGACACCCAGAACCATTCCTCGCCCTCGATTTCCTCGCGCGAGGCGGCTACCGGCTCTCCTACCCGTACGTTCAATGACGCCACCAGGAAGTGCAGGTAGGGCTCGCGCCATGACGGCGGCCGGGCGTCCCGGGGTGGCTCGGCGCGCAGCGCCAGTGCGTGCGAACGCGCCAGCTCATATTCAAACGCGGGACGGGTGACGGGGGGCAACTCGCTCCAGGTCTGTGCCGACAGCGTCATCAGGCCCGCCAGATCGGCCGCCGAACGGCGCGCCATCGGCAGCATCAGAAAATAGGTAATGGCACTGGCCACCAGCAACTCGAACGCGATGAAGAACACGACCAGCAGCAGGGCATTCTGCTGCGTCAGGCTCAGGCGCGACGACAGCCTCACGCCTCGCCGCCGCGCGGATTGAACAGATAGCCTTCGCCGCGCACGGTGCGGACGTAAACCGGTTCGGCGGGATTGAGCTCGATCTTGCGCCGCAGCCGGGTGACACGGGTGTCGACGCTGCGGTCGAAGGGGTCGCGCTCGTAGCCCTTCAGCATGTCGATCAGGGTGTCGCGCGACAGCACCCGCAACGGATGTTCGAGGAAGATGCGCAGCAGCGCGAATTCTGCAGTCGACAGCTTCACCTCGGCACCGTCCCGGGTCAGCCGGTGGCTGGCGACATCCAGCTGATAGGGGCCGAAGGAAGGATGCGGCGCCTGCGGCTCGGGTTCGCGCAGTCCCTGGCTGCGCCGCAGCAGCGCCCGCAGGCGGGCCAGCAGCTCGCGCGGGCTGAAGGGTTTGGCCAGGTAGTCGTCGGCGCCCATCTCCAGTCCAACCACGCGGTCGATTTCCTCGCCGCGCGCGGAGAGCATGAGGATGGGCACATTCGACTGGCTGCGCAGCCGGCGCGCCAGTGACAGTCCGTCCTCGCCTGGCAGCATCAGGTCGAGCACGATCGCATCCGGCATCCCCTGTTCCAGGGCCTGCCACATGGCTGCGCCGTCCATCACCGCTTCCACGGCGAAGCCGCTATCGCCCAGATAGGCCTCCAGCAAGGAGCGCATGCCCGGGTCGTCGTCCACCACCAGAATGCGGGCCGACGCCGTATCCATCACAGCGCCCCTGTCATATCGGTCAGTGAATCGGATTTGTACAATTGCATCATGCGAGTGAGCCAGTGCGTAGGATTCGCAAGCCCGCTTTGGCTGGAATGAATCAGGGCATCGATCCACGCCGAACCAGCGGCTTGTTGACGGCTGCTTATGCTACCCCAGTCCCGACACGATCCAGCGGCTCCGTCACAAACCGACACATACTGTCACGCAGCGCCATTCGCCTGACATACCCAGGCGATACCGGCACTGCAGAATGCACCCAAGCCCCATTCCGGCGACCCAATGGACCCCCAAAGCAAATAAGCACATGTCACGCCTGAACCTGATTCTTCTCCCGTCCCTGTTGGCCCTGTCTCTACCGGGCTGGGCCGAGGCGCGCCCGGCGAACACGAAGGCCGCGCAAGCCCGTCCTCTCAATCTGTCGCTGCCACGCGATGTGTTGCAGACGCCGGGCAGTCAGCAGATCGATGAAACGGTCGAACGCAACCTGCACGCACCCGTTCCGTCGCAGGGCGGAGCGAAAGCGCCGGCTCACCCGGCCATCCTGCCCTACGGTGCGGGCTATGAACACCGTCACCAGGAAATGGGCGGAGCAGGTGCAGGTGCAGGAGCCGGCGCAAGTTCCGGTAGCGGCGGGGGCTCGGGACGCCGGGGTCGGTAACTCAAATCTTACAAAGGAGCATCATGATGAAATTGCTTAAAGTTTTTTCCCTGGTTCTGTTTGCCGCCGGCCTCGCCAGTGGCGTGGTCCATGCCAAAGGCGGAAACGGCGGCATGGGGATGGGGGGCGGCATGGGGATGGGCGGCATGAGCAGCGCTGGCGCCGTCCAGCGTGACCAGATACGTACCCAGAGCCGTGCCGAAACGCACACCCGCACACGCGATGGCATCCATGCCGGTGACGCGCAGCGCCATGAGAACCGCTACGAGTATCGCGAACAGCGTCGCAGCGAGGGGGCCCCGTTCTCGGACCAGTAAGCGCAAGAGAGTAAGCCCGGCTTATATACCGCCGGGCAGCAAGGGGACGCCCCAAGGCGTCCCCTTTTTCGTTTTCCATGCCTTTAGAACGGTTTTTCGGGCGCGCACCGGGCGCGCTAGAATGCGTCTTTATTTCCCCCTACCCGTTACATGACCGTCACCATCAAAACCGGCACCGAAATCGAGGGCATGCGCATCGCCGGCCGGCTCGCCTCGGAAGTGCTCGACTACATCACGCCCTTCGTCAAACCCGGCGTCACCACGGGCGAGCTCGACCGGCTGTGCCACGACTACATGGTGGATGTGCAGGGCACGATCCCGGCGCCGCTGAACTATGCGCCGAACGGCCACACGCCCTATCCCAAATCGATCTGCACCTCGGTCAACAACCAGGTGTGCCACGGCGTGCCGGGCGACAAGGTATTGAAAAACGGCGACATCGTGAACCTCGACATCACGGTGATCAAGGACGGCTGGCACGGTGACACCAGCCGCATGTTCGCGGTGGGCGAGGCGACGATCCAGGCCAAGCGACTGATCCAGATCACCTACGAAGCGATGTGGGTCGGCATCGACCACGTCAAGCCCGGCGCACGCCTGGGCGACATCGGCCACGCCATCCAGCGCTTCGCCGAGAACCACGGCTACAGCGTGGTGCGCGAATTCTGCGGCCATGGCATCGGCCTCAATTTCCACGAGGACCCCCAGGTGCTGCATTACGGCAAGGCCGGCACCGGCCTGGTGCTGGAGCCGGGCATGACCTTCACCATCGAACCGATGATCAACGCCGGACGCCGCGACATTCGCCAGATGAACGACGGCTGGACTATCGTCACCAAGGACCGCAGCCTGTCGGCGCAGTGGGAGCATACGATTCTGGTCACCGACAGCGCGTACGAAGTGCTGACCGTGTCGGCCGGCACCCCGGCCGTCCCCGACCGTATCCGCCACGCCGCGTGAGCAACCCGCCGTTCGCCGATCTTCGCGAGCGGCTCAAATCCGGTCGCGCGGCGCTCGCGACGGCCTATCTTGAAACCCCCTCGGCCACCCGCTACCTGACGCAGCATGCCGCACTGGTGGACAGCGTGCTGTCGGAAATCTGCACACGGCTCGTCCTACCTGCCAGCTTCTGCCTCGCCGCTGTCGGCGGCTATGGGCGGGGCGAGCTATTCCCCGGCTCGGATGTCGACGTGCTGCTGTTGCTGCCGCACGATCCCGACCCCGAACAGCAGACCACCCTGGAAAACTGGGTACAGGCATGCTGGGATGTCGGGCTGGAAATCGGTCACAGCGTGCGCACTATCGAGGCCTGCATCGCCGAGGCCGATGCCGACATCACGGTGGAAACCAACCTGCTGGAAGCGCGCTTCGTATGGGGTGGCCGTACCCTGTTCGAGGCATTCGGCCGCCGTTTCCAGGCCCGTTTCGACGCCCAGCATTTTTTCGACGGCAAGCTCGCCGAACAGCATGCCCGCCACGCGCGCTTCGACGACAGCGCCTACAAGCTCGAACCCAATCTGAAGGACAGTCCAGGAGGCCTGCGCGATCTGCATACCGTCCACTGGCTGGCGCAGGCCTGCGGCATCAGCGGCGGCTGGAATGGCATCGCGCGTGCTGGTCTGCTCACCCCCGCCGAGGCACGGCGCATTGCGCGCGAAGAGCGCGCCCTGTCGGCGCTGCGCATTCATCTGCATTTGCTGGCCAGGCGGCGCGAGGATCGCCTGGCCTTCGATTACCAGACCGAGCTGGCCGGGTGCCTGGGGCTCGCTGCCACCGCGCACAAACGCGCGGGCGAACGTCTGATGCAGGGCTATTACCGCGCCGCCAAGCTGATCCAGCGCGCCAACGACATCCTCATCCAGTCGCTGCGCGTGCGATTGTTTCCGGTGACCGCGCCACCCGAGCCGATCGATGCGGATTTCCAGGTGCGCGCCAGCCTGCTCGAAGCGCGCGAGCCCGATCTGTTCGGACGTAAACCCGACACCCTGCTGCGCGCTTTCATCGTATACGCCCAACACCCGGCACTGGCCGGGTTCGAGCCCGCCACGCTGCGCGCGCTGTGGCGCGGCAGCACCCGCATCGACGCCGCCTTTCGCGCCAACCCGGCCCACCGCGCGCTGTTCATGACCCTGCTGCGCCAGCCGACCGGCATTACGCGCGCATTGCGCGCCATGCACCGCTATGGCCTGCTGGCACGCTATATCCCGGCGTTTGGCCGCGTCGTCGGGCAAATGCAGCACGACCTGTTCCATGTCTACACGGTGGACGAGCACATTCTCACCGTGCTGCGCAATATGCGGCGCTTCACCGTGCCGGCGCTTGCCCACGAATTTCCGCTTGCCAGCCGGCTGATCGCGGCCTTCGACAAGCCTGAACTGCTGTACCTGGCCGCGCTGTTCCACGACATTGCCAAAGGCCGCGGCGGCGATCATTCCGAACTGGGGGCGCTCGATGCGCGGCGGTTCTGTCGCCAGCACGGACTCGACAAGGCGGACAGCGATCTGGTCGGCTGGCTGGTGGAGATGCATCTGGCGATGTCGCGCACCGCACAGAAGGAAGACATCAGCGATCCCGATGTGATCGCAGCCTTTGCCGCCAAAATCGGCAACATGCGCCGACTGTCGGCACTGTATCTGCTGACCGTGGCCGACATTCGCGGCACCAGCCCCAAGGTGTGGAACGCATGGAAAGGCAAGCTGCTGGAAGACCTCTATCATGCTGCGCATGCCCAGCTGGCAGGCGGCGACGAAGCGGTGGCCGGCATCGCCGCCAAACAGTCGGAAGCGCGCATCAACCTTGCCCTCTACGGCCTGCCCAGCGACGCCGCCGATGGGCTGTGGAAGCATCTCGACACGCGATATTTTGTCCGCTTCGACGCCCGCGACATGGCCTGGCAGGCACGCATGCTGTGGCGCCGCGCCGACAGTCCCGACGCCGTCGTACGGGCACGGCTGTCGCCCGCCGGCGAAGGCATCCAGGTGCTGGTCTACACGCCCGACCGTCCCGACCTGTTTGCCCGCATCTGCGGCTTCTTCGCACGCATCCAGTACACCATCCTCGAAGCCAAGATCCACACCACCCGGCATGGCTATGCGCTCGATAGCTTTCAGGTGATGGACCTGGCCAATCGCGGCATTCATTACCGTGATTTCCTGAGCTTTGTGGAACACGAACTGGCGCGCGATCTCGATCCGGCACGTCCGATGCAAGCCGTGCCGCGCGGCCGCTTGTCACGCCACCAGCGCCATCACCCCTACCCGACCACGGTACGACTGGAGACCGACGCGCAGGGGCGCGGCCACATGCTGTCGATCACCTGTGCGGATCGCGGCGGCTTGCTGTTTGCGGTAGCGGAGACACTGATGCGGCATGACGTGAGCGTCTATGCCGCCAAGATCGACACGCTGGGCGAGCGGGTCGAGGACACCTTTCTGATCCGGGGCGAAGCCTTGCAGACCTCTGCGGGACGCGAGGCGCTGGAAGCCGAGATAGGCGAAGCGCTGAGCGCCTAGTGTCGTGAATCGGGAATAGCGGTTTCGATATTTCTGATTTACGACACTAGTGGGCCGGACGCGCGTACTCGTCGACGTAACGCCCGCGGGCCGGGGCCTTGCGGGCAGGCGGTGATTTCTTGCGCACGCCGTCCGCCGGCTTCTTGACCTTCTCGTCCGGCTCGGTCTTGCTGCGGTTGCGGACTCGCCCGGGGCGCACCACGGTGCTGACGTCCACCGCAGCAAGCGGCAAGCCGGATGGATTGAACGGGGTGCTCGGCTCAGCTGCCTTGCTGCGGCCTTGGGCGGCATTCGTCTGGCCGTCGATCCCGCTACGCGGGGCCCTCGCCGGGTGACTCATGCGCTCGGCCTCATTACAAGTCGATCCAGACCTGCCCTTTCCGTTTCGGCCTTGGGCGGCATTCGTCTGGCCGTCGATCCCGCTGCGCGGGGCCCTCGCCGGGTGACTCATGCCGCCACCCGCCATTCTTTCAGGCTCCCCGCCAGGGTGCGGGTGAGGGCGATGAGGCTGCCCAAGACGTCGGTGCTGGGGGTGGTTTCGCATGCATTGATCTTGCTGTCGGCATACACCGACAGAATCAGGACGTTATGCTGTACATCCGGTGGCAGCGTCAGCACGCCTTCGGCCAGCGCGGCCTGGATGGCATGCCAAGCGTCGCGGCTGGCCGCGAGCGCAGCGGCCAGATGAATTTCGCGGTTGGGGTGGTTCCAGTTCCGCTGTACGGCCATCAGCTGTGCAGCGATGTCGTCAAGCTGGGCCGCCTCGCCCATCATCACGGCGGCATGATCGATGCTGCGCGGGGTCTGCTGGATCTGTTGTTCCGGGCTCATTGTTATCCTTGCTGCTTGCGCCGGGGCACCTCGCCCACGGTTACGCTACAAGTTAGCGGCGAGGACAGGGACAACTTTAGGCTAGCTAAAATCGTGCCCGAAAGCGTCGAAACCCCGTCAATCGTCCTGCAGATTTTGCCCTGGAAACAGGGTGTCGGTGAACCCGAAATAACGCAGGTCGCGGATACGCATCGGATACAGAATGCCGTGCAGATGATCGACTTCATGCTGCACCACTCGGGCGTGAAAATCGCTCACGCTACGGTCTATCGGCTGGCCTGTCGCGTCAAAGCCCTGGTAGCGCAAGTCGGTGTGGCGCGGCACCAGCCCACGCATGCCCGGCACCGACAGACAGCCTTCCCAGCCTTCTTCGATGGCATCGGACAGCGGCGTCAGCACGGGATTGATGAGCACCGTGAACGGCACGCTGTCGGCGTCCGGATAACGCGGGTTGGCGCCGACCTCGAAGATCACGACCTGCAGGCCGACACCGATTTGCGGCGCGGCCAGACCGGCACCGTTGAGCGACCGCATGGTGTCGTGCATGTCGACGATCAGTTGCGCCAGTTCGAGCGAGGCAAAATCCTCTACCGGCCGCGCCGGTTCCAGCAGGCGCGGATCGCCCATTTTCAGGACATCGCGGATGGCCATGGCTGCTCCAGTTGTTTGAGATCCTCGGTTTCCAGCCAGCGCCAATCGCCAGGCCGCAGCGCCACCGGCAAGACATAGCAGCCAATGGATTCGCGGTGCAGCACTTCGACCCGGTTGCCGGTTGCGCCGATCATGCGCTTGACCTGGTGGTATTTGCCCTCGGCCAGCGTCAGCCGCAGTGTGCGTTCGTCGAGCCTGTCGCACGCCAGAGCCGCAATCGGCGAGGGCTCGTCGTTAAGCTGCACGCCGCTGCGCAGGGCGTCCAGCATGGCCTCGCTCACCGGGTCGGCACAGACGGCACGGTACACCTTGGCCACGCCCTTTTTCGGCGAGATCATGCGGTGGATGAACTGGCCGTCGTCGGAGAACAGCAGCAGACCGGTGGTGTCCTGATCGAGCCGTCCCACGCACTGCACGCCGCGCTGCAACAGCGGCGGCGGCAACAGCGAAAACACGCTGGGGTGGTGCCTGGGATGGTGCGAGCATTCGTAGCCGGCCGGCTTGTGCATCAGCACATAGGTTTTTTCGCGAAATGGCCAGGTGACGCCGTCGATCGTCAGTTCCAGCCGGGCCGGGTCGACCTCGCTCTCGGGGTCATCGCAGACGACGCCGTTGACCGCGACCTCGCCCGCCCGGATGCGTGCCATGCTGCCTTTGCGTGAACCAAATCCCTGCGACTGCAAAACGCGGTATAGCTTCATCCCGCGCTCAGAAGCCGCAGAGCCCGGCAGCGTCGTTGGTCACCAGCTGCTCCAGCAAATGCCGCACCTGCAGCATCACTTCGCCCAGCACGGGCTGAATCTCTTCCATCTGGATGCCGTCGGCCGACAAACCGCGCCCGGCGGCGTAATTCACCACCGCCCCCACCGTCGCGTAGCAGAGCGCCAGTTCGCGTGCCAGATAGGCTTCGGGCATGCCGGTCATACCCACCATATCGGCACCGTCGCGTTCCATGCGGTTGATTTCGGCAGCCGTCTCCAGGCGCGGCCCCTGCGCCACTCCATACACCCCCCCGTCGTGCAGGCTGATACCGGCGCTCGCCGCCGCTTGCAGCAATGCAGTTCGCATGGCACTGCAATAGGGAAACGTGAAATCCTGATGCGTGACCGGTTTGCCGTTTTCGACAAAATACGTCGCGGCGCGACCATGCGTGTAATCGATGATCTGATTCGGAATGACCAGCGTGCCGGGGATCAGCTGGGGATGGATGCCGCCGACGGTCGCCACCGACACCACGCGATCAACGCCATGGTCCTTCAGCGCCCACAGGTTGGCTCGGTAGTTCACTTCATGCGGAGGAATGGTGTGGCCGTAGCCGTGACGCGCCAGAAAAATCACGTCCTGCCCGCAGATGCGGCCAAAGGTGAGGGCGCCCGAAGGTTCGCCGTAAGGCGTGCGCGCCACCTGACGGTGGGTGATTTCCAGATTGGCGAGCTGGGTAAGTCCAGTGCCACCGATGATGCCTAGCATGTTATTTGTCCTTCAAAGCATAAATGGCCGGCAGGTTGCGCCAAAGCCCATAAGCGTCCATGCCGCAGCCGAACACATAGCGGTTGGGCACGTCCAGGCCCACAAAATCCGCCTGGATCGGTTTGACGAGGCCATTGTCCTTGTTGGTCAGCACGGCCGACCAGACCCGCGTCGCCCCCATGTGCAGGAGCTTGTCCCGGATCGCCGCCAGGGTTTCCCCCTCGTCCAGAATGTCGTCCAGCACCAGCACGTTGCGGCCCACCACGTTCTGCCCCGGCAACACCCGCCATTCCATCTCGCCGCCCTGGGTGGTGCCGCGATAGCGCGTCACGTGCAGATAATCGAACTCCAGCGGAAAGTTCAGGCGCGGCAGCAATTGTCCGGCAAACACCACCGCGCCGCCCATCACCGCCAGCACCAGCGGAAATTCGCCGGCCAGTGCGTGCGAAATGTCGCTGGCCAAACGGTTGACCACCGCCTGCACGGCCTCGGCCGATGAAACACACTCGGCATTGTCCAGCAGTTGTTGCGCTTCAAGCAGCGTCATGACGGAGAGCGGAATCGAGGAAAGTCGGCAGTCTAAGGCCAGAACGCCGATGTTTCCAGACTTCGCAGCGGTCGAGTAAGCTTGCGCCATGTCGATTTCCATGCCCCATTCCGACCTCATCGATGCATCAGGCTGGTTGTCCACCGCCCGCCAGCTGTCCTCGCCTAATTGCGATCCGCGCCCGGAGGGCATGGCGATCGAACTCATCGTCATCCACAACATTTCACTGCCGCCGGGCGTGTTCGACGGCGACGCGGTCATCGATCTGTTCACCAATCAGCTCGACTGGGATGCCCATCCGTATTTCCAGGGCATCCGCGGCCTCAAGGTATCGGCGCACTTTTTCATCCGCCGCGACGGCACGCTGATCCAGTTCGTGCCGTGCACGCTGCGCGCCTGGCACGCAGGCGCGTCGAATTGGCAGGAACGCGACTGCTGCAACGATTTTTCCATCGGCATTGAACTCGAAGGCACCGACGATCTGCCTTTCACCGAGGCCCAGTACGCGACGCTGGCCCCGCTGGTGCATCTGCTGAAACAGGCTTATCCGATCCGGGCAGTGGTGGGGCACAGCGACATCGCACCGGGCCGCAAGACCGATCCCGGTCCCCATTTCGCCTGGCGGCGGCTCGATGAGAATATCGCCTGATCCCCTTGCCTGCTTCGGGCTGGCCGCGCTGCTGACGCTCGCCGGCTGCGCCCCCACGCTCGACCTCGACGCCGAGCGCACGCCCTCGTACACCCTTGAGAATCATGGCGAGAGCCCATTGAAAGCGCACCTGGCGGCGCACATCCCCCCAGGCAAATCGGGCTTCCACCTGCTGCACGGCGGCCACGCGGCGCTCGCCGCCCGGCTGGCGCTGGCGCAGCGCGCCAGTCATACGCTCGACGTGCAGTACTACCTGTTCCACAACGACACCACCGGCAAGTTGGTCGCCGCGGCGCTGCTGGCCGCAGCGGAACGCGGGGTGCGCGTGCGCCTGCTGGTCGACGACATCGACACCGCCGACAAGGAACTCCGGCTCGCCACGCTGAATGCGCACCCCAATTTCCAGGTGCGGCTGTTCAACCCCTTCCACACCCGCAGCACCAATCTGCTGGTCAAGGGCTGGCAGGCGCTGCGCGAACGCGTGCGCCTCAACCGCCGCATGCACAACAAGGTCTTCATCGCCGACAACCAGTTGGGCATCACCGGCGGACGCAACATCGGCGACGAATATTTCGACGCCCATCACGACCTCACCTTCGTCGACCTCGACGTCGTGGCCGCCGGCGCCATCGTCGACGAACTGTCGCAGTCGTTCGACCAATACTGGAACAGCGATGCCGCGGTGCCTGCCTCCGCCCTGCCGGTCAACGCCAGCGACATCCGGCTGCAACGCGCCATCCGGTTTCTGCAGGCGTTCCGTGCACAGCATCTCGACAACGAATACGGCCGCGCGCTGACCGCAGCCGACCCGATTCCCAAGCTGCTGACAGCACAAATTCCCTGGCATATCGCCCGCGCCGACCTTATCGTCGACCCGCCGGAGAAAGTCCTCAATCCCAAAAAATCAACGTCCAAACTGCTGATCGGCCAGCTCGCCGGGCTGTGGGTGGATCCCAGCCGGCGCGCGCTCATCGTGTCGCCCTACTTTGTACCTGGCGCCACGGGCATGGCCTACTTCGAGTACTGGCGCAGCCAGGGCGTGCAGGTCGACGTGCTGACCAACGCCTATGCCGCCAGCGACGTCCCGGTGGTGCACGCCGGCTACGCCAATTACCGCATCCCGCTGCTGGAAGCCGGCGTCAATCTGTATGAGCTGAAGCCGGTTGCCGAACCGACCGGCGGACGTCTGCGCGACCTCGGCAGCGGCTCGTCACGCGCCAGCCTGCATGCCAAGACTTTCGTGTTCGACGACGAACACGTGTTCATCGGCAGCTTCAACTTCGACCCGCGTTCGGCCCTGCTCAACACTGAAATGGGGCTGGTCATCCATTCGCCCGAGCTGTCCCGCCAGGTCACCGCCATGGCCGAAGACGCGATGCGTCCAGAACGGAGCTACCAGCCGCAACTCGTCGTCGAGACCACCGACAGAGGGATCGAAAAACGCCTGCAATGGCGCGACGTCCACCACGGCAATGAGCGCATTTTTGATCGCGAGCCTGAAACCAGCCCGATCCAGCGCGGCCTGCTGCGCGTGCTGCAGGCGTTGCCGATCGAGGAACACCTGTAAGCCGCTGTAAAATTGCGACTTTGATTTCAGGATTGCTTATGCGCCTCGGCACCCCGCTCTCCCCGTCCGCCACCCGCGTCATGCTGCTGGGTGCGGGCGAACTCGGCAAGGAAGTCACCATCGCCCTGCAGCGGCTGGGGGTCGAAGTCATCGCTGTGGATCGCTACGCCCATGCCCCCGGCCATCAGGTCGCGCACCGCGCGCACGTGATCGACATGAGCGACGGCGCGGCGCTGCGCGCGCTGATCGAGGCGGAGAAACCGCTGCTGGTAGTGCCGGAAATCGAGGCCATTGCCACCGAAACCCTGCTGGAGATCGAGGCCGAGGGTCTGGCGGAGGTCATCCCCACCGCGCGCGCAGCCAATCTCACAATGAACCGCGAAGGCATCCGCCGGCTGGCCGCGGAAGCCCTCGGACTGCCGACCTCACCCTATGTGTTTGCCGACAGCCTCGCCGACATGAGGGCTGCCGCGGAAAAACTGGGTTACCCGGTGATCGTCAAGCCGGTGATGTCGTCGTCCGGCAAGGGACAGTCGCGCGTCGATGACGCCAGCCAATTGCAGGCGGCCTGGGACGATGCGGCATCCGGCGGACGGGTGGACAAGGGGCGCGTCATCGTCGAGGGGGTGATCGACTTCGACTATGAAATCACGCTCCTGACCGTACGGGCAACTGGGGCCTCGGGCCAGGTGGAAACGCATTTCTGCGAGCCCATCGGGCATGTGCAGGTGAAGGGCGATTATGTCGAATCATGGCAGCCGCAGCCGATGTCCAGCGTTGCGCTGATGCGCGCGCAGGAAATCGCCGCCGCCGTCACCGGCAACCTCGGCGGGCGCGGCCTCTTCGGCGTGGAATTGTTCGTCAAGGACGATACGGTGTGGTTCTCCGAAGTCAGCCCGCGCCCGCACGACACCGGCATGGTGACCATGGCCACCCAACGACAGAACGAATTCGAGCTGCACGCGCGCGCCATCCTCGGCCTGCCGGTCGACGTTTCCTTGCGCGAACCCGGCGCATCGGCGGTGATTTACGGCGGCATGGATGCCGCCGGCATCGCCTTCGACGGCGTGGCCGATGCCTTGCGCACACCCGGCGTCGATCTGCGGCTCTTCGGCAAGCCGCAGGCCTTCGCCCGCCGCCGCATGGGCGTGGCGCTCGCCACCGCCACCGGCACGGATGAGGCGCGTCTGCGCGCCAAGGCTGCGGCAGCAACCGTCAAACCGGTCAAGGCCTGAGCGATGCAAACCCATTACGAACGCCTCGGTGGCGCTGAAGTCATACGCCGATTGGTCGACCGCTTCTACGACCTGATGGACGAAGACCCCGATTACTACGGCATCCGCAAGTTGCATCCCGCGGACCTTACCGAATCGCGCAACAAGCTGTTCTGGTTTCTCTCCGGCTGGACCGGCGGGCCACCGGAATACATTGACCGCTTCGGCCATCCCTTCCTGCGCCGCCGCCATATGCCGTTTGTCATCGGCGAGGCCGAGCGCGACCAGTGGATGGGCTGCATGATCCGCGCGATGCAGGACGTGGGGGTGGATGCCGCGATGCAGCTGGAACTGACTGCAGCGTTCTTCAAGACCGCCGATTTCATGCGCAACCAGCCGCAATGAAATGGCCGCACTGAAATGAAACGGCTTATCGCTTGGAGTGTGTTGTTCGCCATGCTGGCCGC
>JAIBFA010000077.1 GCA_019459325.1 Thiobacillus sp. | reverse complement strand
GGGGGGGGGACGCACATGGGGCGCAGAGGGGAAAAAGAAGTGTGGACGTGGCGCGCCCAACGCCCACCGGATCAGAGCATGTAATTGCCGGCCCGTTCGGGTTGATAGCTAACGTCGACGATGCGTGCGCACACGGTAGATCCGCCCGGCACGCACCACTCAATGTGCTGGCCGATCGCGAGGCCGAGCACGGCGATGCCGGCCGGGGCGGCCACTGACAGCTGATCCGCTTGGCCGGTGAAGTCGCGGGGATACACCAGGGTCTTTTCCACTTCCTTGCCGGCAGGCTCGACCACGAAGCGGATGCGCGAATTCATCGTCACGACATCGGGCGGCATCTGTTCCGAAGGCGCAATGTGCGCACGATCGAGTTCCTCGCGCAGCGCATCCGCACCGGGCTGGTTGTCCGGCAGACTCGCGAGCATCGCTTCGAGGCGCTCCAGATCGCGCTCAGATACGGTGATGGCGGGGCGGTTCGTGATTTCCATGACGATCTCCTTCAGCAGGGCGCAAAATGAAAACCGCCCGGGCCGAAGCCCGGGCGGTATGGCCGAAACTATAGCAGCGAAGGCGGAGCGGGGCCAGCCTGCGACTAGGCAGCAGACGGCAGCTTGTCCAGGCTCTCGGCCGCGATCTCGCGCACGTCGGCATCATCGTCGGTCAGTCGTGCATCCAGCCACGACTTCACGGCGGCATCGCCGGTCAATCCGAGATAATGGCAGGCATCCGCGCGCACCCGCGCATCCGCATGTTGTGACAGCTCGCCCAGGCGCGGCAGCAACGCGCGCAGGGCGTCGCTGCCGGCAAAGTTTTCCAGCAGCACGCCGGCGCCCAGCCGCACGTTTAGGCTGGCGTCGACATTGCCGACGATGGGCAGCACCGCCGCCAGCAGGGCGGGGTCGGCCTCGATCAGTGCCTGTGCTTTGGGCAACTGGCCTTCCTTCAGCAGCATGTGAAAGTAATCGGCCAGGCCGGCTTCGCTGTCGGCCTTGGCCGCCCACTCGGCGAGCTCGGCCTTGCCGTGCACGCCGGCGAGTTCGATGCGTCCGATGCGCAGCCACGGCACCGAGCGCACGCCGAGCGCTTGTCCCACTTCGGGATGCTGCTCCAGATTGACCGCTTCGAGGCGGCCGATCGTGCCCTGCTTCACCAGATCGGCGAGTGCGGACAGCATCGCCGGGCAATGCGGGCAGTGGGTGGAGATCAGCAGCAGGGCGTCGGGTGCGGGCATGGGCGATGGGTCGAATGCGATTGGTTGAATGGTGGCGTGGCAGGATAATGGGCTGCATGGAATTTACCATTCTCCCCGTCACCCCGTATCAACAGAACTGCTCGCTGGTGTGGGACGAAGCGGGCCGCGCCGCGCTGATCGATCCCGGCGGCGAGGCGGAGCGCCTGCTGGCGGAAGTCGCGCAGCGCGGCCTCACTCTGGAAAAGATTCTGCTCACCCACGGCCACCTCGACCACGTCGGCGCCGCAGTGGAATTGCGCGACGCACTCGGCCTCCCCATCATCGGCCCGCAGCACGAAGAGCAGTTCTGGCTCGACCTGTTGCCGCAGCAGGCCGAGCTGTTCGGATTTCCGCCAGCGGTGGCGTTCAGCCCCGACCAGTGGCTGAACGACGGCGACCGGGTGGAGGTCGGCTCGATCCAATTCGACGTGCTGCATTGCCCCGGCCACACCCCCGGCCATGTGGTGTTTTTTCAGCCGCAGGCGCGCCTCGCCTTTGTCGGCGACGTGCTGTTCAAGGGCTCGATCGGCCGCACCGATTTTCCGCGCGGCGATCACGCGGCGCTTCTGGCAGCCATCCGCGACAAGCTGTTCCCGCTCGGCGACGATGTGCGCTTCGTGCCGGGACACGGTGCGATGTCCACGTTCGGACACGAGCGTCGCGAGAATCCCTTCGTCGGCATGACGTCGGACTAGAATGAACTGACAAGGCCCCGGGGCCGGGAAAAACAAAAGGAGACTGAGATGAAGCCTTCCCGTTTTCTGCGTGCTCTGCTTCCTGCCGTGTTGCTGTCGGGTTCCATGGCGCAGGCGCAAAACCTTTCGGCTGTCATCATGCCCCCGCCCGAAGCCCCCGCAGTCACCCAGGCCGCGCAACGCGTGCTCGACACAGCCAACGAGCGGGTGCCGCAGCTCGACACCGCGGGCCTGCTGGCGCAACTGAAGACGCAGCCCAAAACCGTGGTGATCGACGTGCGCACGCCTGCCGAGCTGGCGCTGTCGGGCCACATCGACGCGCCGCTCTTTTTCAACATCACGCGCGGCCAGCTGGAATTCCAGATCGAGGTGGCGGTGCCCCGGACAAGACCACGCCCATCGTCGTCTACTGCGGCGTCAGCCAGCGCAGTCCGCTCGCCGCCGAGACGCTGATCAAGCTCGGCTACAAGAACGTGAAGAACTACCGCGACGGCTTCGTCAACTGGAAGCGCGCCGGCCTGCCGGTGCGCCTGCTCGACAAGGCGCCCGCGTCCTTCCTCTACGACCTGCCGCAGGAAGTGATTCCCGGCGTGTGGTCGGCGATCGGCGCCACCGCGCCGGGCACCTATGAAAACTCCGGCCACAACAACAACCTGTCCTTCGTCATCACCGACGACGGCGTGCTGGTGGTGAACGCCGGCGACAACTACCTGCTGGCGCAAAGCCTGCACGAGGAAATCAAGAAGCGCACCAGCCAGCCGGTGAAATACGTGGTGCTGGAAAACAGCCAGGGCCATGCCATGCTCGGTTCCAAATACTGGAAGGAGCAGGGCGCCACCATCATCGCCCACCGTGACACCGCGGCCTACATGGAAAAGACCGGCTACGACTCGCTGGAGGTCATGCGTGCCCGCGCGCGCGACAAGGCCTTCAAGACCGAGTTCGTGATGCCGGACAAGCTCTACAACGACAGGCTCGACCTGAAAATGGGTACGTGGAACCTGCAGATACTGCACCTCGGTTCCTCGCACAGCCACGGCGACAGCATGGTCTGGCTGCCCGAGAAAAAGCTGGTGATCGCCGGCGACACCGCCTTCCACATCCGCATGCTGCCGATCTTCGAGGACACCGACACCGCCAAGTGGATCGAGACCTGGGACAAGTTCGAGGCATTGGGCGCCGAGACCGTCATCCCGGGCCACGGCGGACCCACCGACATGGCGACGGTGCGCAAGTGGACGCGCGACTACCTGGTGCACCTGCGCGAAAAAGTCGCCGAAGTCATCAAGAATGGCGGCTCGCTCGACGACGCCTACAAGGTCGACCAGTCGTCCTACCTGCACCTGCACACCGCCGACGAGCTCGCGCGCAGCAATGCCGGACGGGTGTATCGGGCAATGGAGTTCGAATAGCCGCTAGCGCGGGGCGGGCTTCAGCGGCGTGATCGCGTCGACCAGCGCGCCGGCAGCGTCGGCGGTGGCGTGCCTGTGGTCCCGCCGCGGGTTGTACTCGACGATCTCCATCGCCACGAAGGCCGGGTTGCCGCGCAAACGGGACAAGGCCGCGGCGAGTTCGGCGCGATGCAGGCCGCCGGGCACCGGCGTGCTCACGCCTGGCTCCTCCTCGGGGTCGAGCGCGTCGAGATCCACGCTCACACCGAAGCCCGCAGTGCCCTGCAGCACGATGGCGAGCGCCTCGTCGAACACCGCAGCCAACCCGCGCAGACGAATTTCATCCATGTCGAACACCCGCACCCCCAGCCGGTGCAGCAGCGCGGCCTCGCCCGCCTCGTAACTGCGCACGCCGATCAGACACACGTGCTCGGGGCGCAGCTTGGCCTCCGCGCCGTCGATCGCGGTGAGCGCCGCTTCGCCGTGGCCGAGCAGGCAGGCGAGCGGCATGCCGTGAATCTGTCCGCTCGGCGTCGTGGCGAAAGTGTGGCTGTCCATGTGGGCATCGATCCAGATCAGGCCGAGCGGCCCGCGCTCCGCCAGCGCATGATGCACACCGCTCCAGGTGCCGATCGCGCAGGAATGGTCGCCACCGACCACCAGCGGGAAATGGCCGGCATGGAGAACGCGTTCGACTTCCGCAGCCAGCCGCGCGCCGAGCGCGGCGACGGCGTGCAGCGGCGTGGCCTGCGCTTCGCGCGGCACGCGCAGGATTGAATCCCACTCCACGTGCTGCAGCGGCGTGTCGTGAAACACCCGATAATGGCGCAGCGCGTCCGGCCCCTCGGCGGTGGCCCAATCGGGCGCGCCGGCGCCGCTGGCGGCGCCGATGACGATGAGGGTGCGTGAAGGGCCGGCCGGCTTCATGCTGTCAGCTGGCAGCGCTCACGGCTTTATCCAGACGTGGGATTCAATTTCAGTGATGATGCCGTCCTCCAAGACCGCACCCACCCCCAGAATCCGGCAATCAGGCTGGCCAGGCACCGGAAGCGGCTCTTTCAGATTCGAGTGGACCTTGATTCGGGTCGTCCGGCTGGAAAGCTCGTAGACATATTCGACGCGGGCCGGGACGATCATGGAGCGGGCAAGCGTTTGGCCGAATATCTTCAGTTCTCCCCGATCCACTGCATCCAGATAGCGCTGAACAAGGTAATCCGGATCTTCGATCCCGGGCGTGCCGGGACTGATCAGGTGTTTGGGCACGGGCAGCGCAGCCTGGACGGTTTCCGGCGCGGCGCTCCACAGCACGAATACGGCGAAAACCGGTGTCATAAGGGCGCCGGGCAGGCTGCGCAGCGGAAGGTTTTCGATGCGGGCTGCGCGCGTGCTCACCCCAGCCCTCCCAGATTCACATATTTGCTGTCCAGGTATTCGTCGATGCCGCTGCGCCCGCCTTCGCGCCCCAGCCCTGATTGCTTGACGCCGCCGAACGCCGCCTCGGCGGTGGAAATCACGCCGGCATTGATGCCGACCATGCCGTAGTCGAGCTGCTCGGCCAGCCTCCAGGCGCGGCCGAGATCGCGCGTGTAGGCGTAGGCGGCCAGCCCAAACTCGGTGTCGTTGGCCATGCGGATGACTTCGGCTTCGTCGCGGAAGTGGATCAGCGGCGCCACCGGACCGAAGGTCTCGTCGCGGCAGATCTGCATGGCGGGCGTGCAGCCGGCGAGTACCGTCGGCTCGAAGAACTGCCCGCCGAGCGCGTGGCGATGGCCGCCGGTGAGCAGCGTCGCGCCGTGAGCGAGCGCGGCGGCGATGTGGGTTTCGACCTTGGCGAGCGCGGCGGTGCTGATCAGCGGGCCGGTTTCTACGCCCGGCATGAAGCCCTCCCCTACCCTCAGCTGCGCCACCGCGGCGCTGAACTTTTCGGCGAAGGCGTCGTAAATCGCGTCCTGCACGAACACTCGGTTGGCGCACACGCAGGTCTGCCCGCTGTTGCGGTACTTGCTGGCAAGTGCGCCCGCCACCGCCGCGTCGAGGTCGGCGTCGTCGAACACGATGAAGGGCGCGTTGCCGCCGAGTTCGAGCGAGACGTGCTTGAGCGTGCCAGCGCTCTGTGCGAGAAGCTGCTTGCCTACCGCGGTCGAGCCGGTGAACGACACCTTGCGTACCCGCGGGTGCGAAGTCAGCACGCCGCCGATCATCGCCGCGTCGCCGGTGACTACGTTCAGCACGCCCGGCGGCAACCCTGCGCGCTGCGCCAGCTCGGCCAGCGCCAGCGCGGTGAACGGCGTCTGCGACGCCGGCTTCGCCACCACCGTGCAGCCGGCAGCGAGCGCCGCGCCGGCTTTTCGGGTGAGCATGGCAGCAGGGAAATTCCACGGCGTGATCAGCGCGGCCACCCCCACCGGCTGCTTCAGCGTGAACATGCGCCGGTCCGCCCACGGCGACGGCACCACGTCGCCATAGACGCGTCGCGCTTCCTCGGCGAACCACTCGATGAAACTCGCCGCATAGTCGATCTCTCCGCGCGCCTCGGCGAGCGGCTTGCCCTGCTCGGACACCATGATCGCGGCGAGGTCGTCGCGGTGGGCGAGGATCAGGTCGAACCAGCGGCGCAGCAGTTGCGCGCGGGTTTTGGCGGGGGTGTCGCGCCAGCCGGCAAAGGCAGCGTGCGCGGCTTCGATTGCGTGTTGGGTGTCGGCTGCGCTGCAGCGCGGCGCGTGACCGACGAGTTTCGCATTGGCCGGGTTATGAACAGTGAAGTGCGCGCCGTCGGCAGCGTCCTGCCATTCGCCGCCGATCAGCGCCTGTTGCCTGAATAATGTGGAGTCGGTGAGTTTCACGATAGGTGGCATTCCCCCATATTGTGCAAGGCTGAGCGGTCATTGTGCCTTACCCGAACCTACATGCGTGACCTGCATTGACATTCAGTTTTCCGGATAAGTCCTTGCCTGGATGCGTAGCCTGACTTCATCGCCAATAAAGGGTTGGCCGGTGCGCATACCAAAGCGGGAACGCTGAAGCGTTCCGCTTGCATCGGCCTCGCAACGCCGCTTTCTGGAAGCCAGATTCAATACGCACTGGATCCGGGCGATCTCCAGCCTCATCGGCTGCGCCATGCCCAGCATCGTCAATTTGCCTTCAATCGCCGCCAGCTGGTCCTGCTCGAATATGAAGCGCTGGCTACGGAAGGTGATGGTTGGGTAGCGGCTGATATCGAACCAGCCTGCCCCCTTGAGGACGGCGTCACGTTCATCGTTTCCCGTGTCAAGCGAAGTGGCATCGATAACGACTTCAAGGATTCCGGTATGTTGTTTGACGTCGTATTCGAGGCTGCCCTGAACACGTGCGAATTGGCCGCGCTCGGTGAAAAACCAGAGATGATCGATTTCAAATTGCGGGAAGGTATGGCTGGGGTCAAGCTGGTAAGTTGCTGCCCAAACCGGGGCGCTCAGCAACGAAACGAGAAGGAGCGTCGACTGTCGGGCTCGCAGCATGGCATTCCCTTCGAGCGAAAGACCCGCAGGAAGCAAAAGCCCCAGGGGGTGGTTTTGTTCAGGCGCCTAGCGCGAACGTCCGGTTTCGTCGACGAGCGCTTCCAGCAGATCGATCAGCATTTGACCCGGTGTTGCGTTCGCGGTTTCGTTCGCGGGCAATTTTTGTGCGGCTATTCCGCGTGTTTCGCACGCCCCCGCATCGACGCGCGCCTTGCCGCTCACTTGCCGTTGCCGAGATTCTCGCCGGTCAGCCGTTCGAGCGCGCGCATGATGGCCGAGGAGTCGAGTTCGCTGTCGCCGGCACCCATCAGCGCGTTCATCTGTTGCGCAATGAGCGCGGCGCCCGGCAGCGGCGTGGCGGTTTCCTGTGCGTTGTCCATGACGATGGCCATGTCCTTGTGGTGCAGTTTGACCTTGAAGCCGGGCTTGTAGTTGGAGTCGAGCATGCGCTGGCCGTGAACTTCGAGGATGCGGCTGCCGGCGAAGCCACCCATCAGCGCTTCGCGCATCTTGACCGGGTCGACGCCGTTGCGGCGTGCCAGCAATATCGCCTCGGCGACGCCCTCGAAGGTGAGGCCGACGACGATCTGGTTGCAGCATTTGACGACCTGGCCGGCGCCGTGGCCGCCGACGTGGACGATGTTCTTGCCGAGGATTTCGAACAGCGGGCGCACTTTTTCGAAGATCGGCGCTTCGCCGCCGACCATGATCGACAGCGTCCCTTCGCGCGCGCCGGTTTCGCCGCCCGACACCGGGGCGTCGAGCATGTGGACGCCGCGTTCGGCCAGCGCGGCAGCGATGCGGCGGGTGGCGGAGGGCGACACGGTGCTCATGTCGACGATAGTGTGGCCGGGGCGGGCGCCGTGCACCAAGCCGCGGTCGCCGAGGATGATCTGTTCGACGTCGGTGGTGTCGGAGACAACGGTGAAGCTGATGTCGGCTTCGGCGGCGACTTCGGCGGGCGTGCCCTTGCCGAGGGCGCCGGCGACCAGCATCGGTTCGAGGCGGTCGAAGCGGCGGCCGTAGACGAATAATTGGTGCCCCGCGCGCAGCAGGTTTTCCGCCATGGGGCGGCCCATGATGCCGCTGCCGATGAATCCGATTTTCATGATGCGATGCCTTTCACGACGACAAGCCAGAATGGCAGCGTAACCAATCCCACCAGCGTTGACCAGCCCATGATGAGGCCTGCCAGTCGGGTGTCGAGCCCGAAGCGGTCGGCCAGCGCGATGACCATCACCATGGTCGGCATGGCGGCTTCCAGCACCGCCGCCTCGCCCGGCTCGGTGAGCTTGCCCGGCCACGCCAGCGCGATGCCGAGCGCCAGCAGCGGCATCAGCGCCAGCTTGATGCCGAGCGCGACAAAGACAGCCTTTTGCGGGCGCAGGTCGTGCCAGGGAATGGTGAGGCCCAGCACGAACAGCATCAACGGAATGGTCGGGCTGCCTGCCCAGCGCGCGGCCTCGACCAGCGGGTCGAGCGCCGCGCCGGAAAGATTGACCGCGATGCCGGCGGCGAAGCCCCACACCGGCGGCAGCGTCAGCCACATTCTCAGGAACGAGGCATGTTCGGTGTGCTTGCCGCAGCGGAAGGCGATCCACACGCCGAGCGACCACACCAGCGGCGTGGTGGAGAGCATGTCGGCAAAGAAGGGATAGCGCGCGCCCGATTCGCCGAACACCGTGGTGAGAAAGGGATAGCCGAAGAACAGCACGTTGCCGAAGCCGGACGCCAGCATGATGGCGCCGCACTGCGGCCGCGACAGGCCCCGTCCGAGCGGGGTGGCGAACAGCGCCAGCGCGGCGAGTCCGAGGCCGAACAGGGTGGCGGCGCCGAGGATCAGCGGTACCTGCAGGATGGCGAGGTCGACCGTGGCGGCGGCGCCCGCGGCGAAGAACAGCATGGGCGCGAAGAAGTTCAGCACCAGCCGGTTGATCTCGCCGCGCAAGCCGACGATGGAGATGCCGGACTGCCAGCGCGGCCAGATCCCGCCGGCGGCGATCAGCAGGGACAGGGGCAGCAGCGTTTTAAGCAGCAGTTGCTGTGCGAGATCGGGCGACATTCACGGGAAGGCGGGCGGCTGGGGCGTTCATCATAACGCCGTCGCGTGAGCCCGGCGCAGAGGGCGCCTCCCAGATGGGCACGCCAAATGAGATCGGGCTTTCACGGGCGGGTGCCCGTGAAAGCCCGATCTGCCTGGGCAGAAGAAATTCAGGTGCGCGAGGCGGGAATGTGGCGGTTGTCGACGCGGTGCGTCAGGCTGCCGGATTCCAGCCACCGCTTGATGCGGGCGGCGTCGCCGGCGCGGCGGTTGGTGCCTTGCGCGTCGAGCAGTACGATAATGACATCGCGGTTGGCGACCTGCGCCTGCATCACCAGGCAATGGCCGGCCTCGTTGATGAAGCCGGTCTTGGAGAGGCCGATGTGCCAGTCTTCCGCACGGGTAAATCGATTGGTGTTGTTGAATGCGACCGGGCGATACAGCACGCGCGCCTTCTGGTGCTTTTTCTTCAGCACTACGCGCTGGGTGCCGAGTGTGTAATGGCCGGTGCTGCTGATGTGGCGGATTTCAGGGTAATTCTGATGGGCGTAATTGGCGAGCCTGGCGAGGTCGAGCGCGGTAGAACGGTTGCCGCTCGACAATCCGGTGGGTTCGACGTACACCGTATCCTGCATGCCCAGTGCGCGCGCCATGCGATTCATGGTGGCGACGAAGCGCTCCAGCCCACCCGGGTAGGTGCGCCCCAGCGCGTGCGCGGCGCGGTTGTCGGAGGCGATCAGCGCCAGATGCAGCAGCTGGCCGCGCGTATAGCTGGAACCGATGGCCAGACGCGAACCGGTGCCCTTGAGGGTGTCGCGGTCGGCGGAGGTGATGGTGATCTTTTCGTCCAGCGGCTGGTCGGCGTCCATCACCAGCATGGCGGTCATCAGTTTGGTGATCGAGGCGATCGGAGTCTGCAAGGTGGCGTTTTTCGCCAGCAGCGGCTGGCCGCTGGCCTGGTCGAACACCAGCACCGATTGCGCGCTCAATTCGGGCATCGACGCGTAGTCGGGCGTCGATTGCGGGGCGGTCACGGGCGTGCCGATCTGATCGCTCCACTGCAGGGACGCGTTGCCATCGAGCGCCGCGGCGCCGGTGTGCACACACAATAAAATCAATCCGGACAGTACAGCTTTCATATGCTTTCGTTTCAATGAGGGGCGGCAGGAATTTAACACCATGGGCGATCTACGGACATGTCAGTCAAAACTTGAAAACAACAGTTCATGGCACCGGCCCAGATATTTTATAGCCCAAGATTGACGGTGTAGCAAAATTTATTATATATAGCAATGACATGCGAGAACTTCCGGATAATTTACTAAAGAAATCGGAGCTAACGGCGTGTCTCTGTGCCCCCGGTGTGGTGGCCGAAGCGCTGGAACTACTGATGCGAGGCGAGGCCGCGCAGGCGGAATTTGCGGCCTGCGTGCGTTGCGACCCGGTGCTGGCACTGCGTCTGCGTCTGCTGCCCCCCGATTTCGGCCCACACCAGCAGGATCTGCTGCGGGCGCTGCTGCTGGCTGCGCCGGTCGCGGTGGGGGCTGCGCAGGCGACCTATGCGGCGCGCTGGCGGCAGTCGATCGGCGTGGCGCACCTGGCGCAGGCGCTGGTGGTGCGCTCCGGCGTGGCCGATGGCGAGGCGGCCTGGACCGCGGGCCTCGCCCACAATCTGGCGGATTATCTCGATATGGACATTGCGCCGCCGGCGCACGCCGCCGACTGGCTGACCGAACTCGACACCGACGGCTGGCTGGCCGACGCCGTGCGCTATCACGCCGAGCCGCTGGCACGCGGGCGCGCGGCTCATCCGCTGGTGCGCATCGTCCAGCTGGCCTATCAACTCGTGACCCGGGCCGATGCGGTGGACAGCGTGGACGTGCGCGCCGCGCTCGCCGCCCTGCAGATGGGCGCGGGCGAAGCGGCCCAGTTGCTGGCCGACAGTCAGATCCAGACACGCCAGCTGGCACAGCGCTTCGGGCTGGTCGATGCGATGGCGCAGACGAATGGGGCGGGATTCGATCGTCTCGCCCGGCTGTATGCCGGGCAGGCGGCGCAGTCGGCGTTGCACAGCCATTTCCGCCGGGCGCAGGGGAGCGAACAGGTGTTTGCCCTGCTGCAGGACGCCTTGCATGCGCTGTTCGGCATCGAACGCGCCTGCCTGTTTGCCCCTGCCACCGACAGCAGTCTGCGGCTCACGCCGCTGATTCCAGCGGCGGCTGGCCTGCGCGCGCTGGCGATCCCGCCGGACGACGGCCATTCATCCCTGTCGCGCGCGCTGGCGCGCAGCGCCCCCCAGCTGTTCGAGCGCGGCGAGGCCGATGCAGCGCTGGTCGACGATCAGATCGCCCGCCTGCTCGGCGTGTCGCGCTTCATGTGCCAGCCGCTGGCGCTGAACGATGGCCTGGTGGGCGTGCTGGTGGTGGGCGATCCCTTGCCCGACCTCAGCATGTCTCCGCTCTGGCGCTTCACGCTGGCCGAGTGTGGCGAGGCGCTGATGCCGGTTTCGGCTGCGGTCGCGCCGGTGCCTGCGGTGCCCCTGGCGCAGGGTGACGGCATCCCGCGTGACCGGGTGCGGCGCGCCATTCACGAAGTGGCCAACCCGCTCACCATCATGCGAAATTACGTCAACCTGCTGTCCGATCGTCTGGGCACGGATTCGGCGGTGCAGCGCGATCTCGGCATCATCGGCGACGAAATCGAACGGGTGGCGCGCATCGTGCGCGGCATCACCGCGGCTGAAGAAAGCGCATCGCCCGCTGCCGCGCTCGAGCTGGTGTCGGTCAATAGCATCGTCTCCGAACTGGTGCGAATGGCGCTCGGCACCCTGTTCACGCCGAACAAGGTCAATGTGCAGATCGACCTCAACCCCGATGTGCCGCCGATGCCGCTACACAAGGACTTGCTGAAGCAGGTGCTGTTCAATTTGGCCAAAAATGCGGTCGAGGCCATGCACGCCGGCGGCCACTTGAAATTCACCACCCGGCTGGTCATGGCAGAGGGACAGCGCCAAGTCGAAATCGAAGTGGCCGATACGGGCCCCGGCCTGCCGTCCGCGGTGGCCTCGCACTTGTTCGAACCGGTGGTCAGCGAAAAGGGCGGCGATCATGCCGGGCTTGGTCTGACCATCAGCCGCAGCCTGGTCGAGCGCATGAACGGCCATCTCAGTTGCACCAGCACGCCGCAGGGCACCCATTTCCTGATCCGCCTGCCGACCTTGCAGAACGGCCAGGCCCCGCTCACGACAACACGCTACGGGTCTATGTAACCCGGCTCAAGGAGAACCCCCATGTCAGACGATCCCATCGAATCCCCCCCGCAGCGCAGCACGGTCAGCAGCTTTCCGGTGCGCCCGCGCCTTCTGGTGGTGGACGACGAGCCGCTGATTCTGGAGGGACTCACGCGTCTGCTCGCTTCCCGTGATTACGATGTGGTGGCCGCCAACGGGGGCTGCGAGGCGCTGATCGCCATCGGCAAGCAGCAGTTCGATGCGATCCTGCTCGATCTCGGCATGCCCGACCTCAACGGCAACGAAGTGTTGCGCTTCGTCGCCGACCGCAGCGCCGATACGCCGGTGATCGTGGTGTCCGGCGACAGCACCATCGATGCCGCGATCCGCGCCTTGCGCGGGGGCGCGGCCGACTTCGTGCGCAAACCCTACGAACCCGAAGAATTGTTGCGCCGCATCGACAACACGCTGACGCGGCGTCGTCTGGAAAAGGAAAACAACCACATCCTGCAGCGCCTGCAGCAGTCGGAAAAGTGGCATCGCTTTCTGGTCAACAGCTCGCCTGATTTCATCTACACGCTGGACTGCGACGGCCGCTTCACCTTCGTCAACGACCGCGTCGAAAGCCTGCTCGGCTACCGCAACGAGGAATTGCTCGGCCAGCATTACAGCCTGGTGATCCACGAAGACGACATCGCCCGTGCCGAGCATGTGTTCAACGAGCGGCGCGCCGGCGACCGCAGCGCGCGCAACATCGAAATCCGCCTCAAGTGCAACCCGGGGATGCGGCGTCCGCGCCTGATGACCGGCCGCTGCAAGTCGGTCGAGCTCACCGCCACCGGCATGTACGACGAGGAAGCCAGCCCGTTCGAGCAGCGCTTCATCGGCAGCTACGGCGTCGCCAAGGACGTCACCGAACGCAAGCAGGCCGAGGAAACCGTGCACTATCAGGCCTATCACGACCTGCTCACCGGTCTGCCCAACCGTGCGCTGTTCCGCGACCACCTCGGCCTCATGCTGGCGCAGGCCAAGCGCACCCAGAAACCGCTGGCGGTGCTGAGCCTCGACCTCGACCACTTCAAGGTCATCAATGACTCGCTCGGCCACACCATCGGCGACGAACTGCTGCTGGCGGTCGGCGCACGGCTGCGCCAGTGCCTGCGCGAAGGCGATACGCTGGCGCGCCTGGGCGGCGACGAATTCGCCGTGCTGCTGCCCACCCTGGTGTCGCGCAGCGACGTCGAACACATCTGCCGCAAGATCATCCAGGTGCTGTCGAAGCCGGTCTACGTCAAGGGCCACGAAATCTATATCTCGGTCAGCATCGGGGCCTGCGTCGCGCCGGAAGACGGCGACATGATCGACAGCCTGATCCGCCAGGCCGAAATCGCCATGTACCAGGCCAAGGCGCAGGGCCGCAGCCGCCTGCAGTTCTGGGAATCCGGCATGCAGGCGCCCTATTCCGAGCGTATGCAGATCGAGGCCGACCTGCGCCGCGCGCTGGCGCGCAACGAATTCGTCCTGTTCTACCAGCCGCAGGTCGATACCGTCACCGGTGAAGTGCGCGGTTTTGAGGCCCTGCTGCGCTGGTGGCATCCGCAGCGCGGCCTGCTGACCCCGATCGATTTCATCCCGGTGGCCGAAGAGTGCGGCGTCATCGTTCCCATCGGCGACTGGGTGCTGCGCCAGGCCAGCTCGCAAATGGCCGAGTGGCGCAAGGCCGGGCTGCCGCTGGTGCGGCTGTCGGTCAACATTTCCGCTCGCCAGCTCGAAAGCCCCGACTTCGTCGACAGTGTCATGCGTGCGGTGCAGGTGTATTCGCTCGACGGCCACCAGATGGAACTGGAAATCACCGAGAGCCTCCTGATGCGCGATTTCGAAGCTAATGCCATCAAGCTTGGACGCCTTTCCGCCGCCGGCATCCGCCTCGCCATCGACGACTTCGGCACCGGCTACAGCTCCTTCAAATATCTGTCGCGCTTCCCCATCCACACGCTGAAGATCGATCAGTCCTTCGTGCAGGATCTCGATCGCGAAGAGAACATGTCCATCGTCAACGCCATGGTTGCCATGGGACGCGGCATGAATCTCAACGTCGTCGCCGAGGGGGTCGAAACCGAATCCCAGCGTGCGCGCCTGCAGCAGATGCAATGCCATGAAGTGCAGGGTTTCTATTACAGTGCCCCGCTTTCAGGGCACGAAGCTACGGCGCTGCTGGGGGATCACGGGCGTGGCTTCGGCCACAATGAGCGCCTGGCTGCCGGCTAGCGCTGCGGTCGCCGCGCAGGATTGATCGTCACGCTGTCTCGCCGCCGCGCAAGGCAGCCTTGAACGCGCGGCGTCGCCGGTGCAGGGTCGGTTCGGTGTAGCCGTTGGGCACGCGTCGGCCGTGGAAGATCATGTCCTGCGCGGCCTGGAAGGCGAGGCTGATGTAGTGCGGTGCCATGTTGATGTAGTTGGCGTCCCCCGCATTCTGCTGATCCACCAGCCGCGCCATGCGTTTCAAGCTTTCCATCACCTGGGTTTCGCTGATCACGCCGTGATGCAGCCAGTTGGCGATGTGCTGGCTGGCGATGCGCAGCGTCGCCCGGTCTTCCATCAGACCAACATGGTTAATGTCCGGCACCTTGGACGCGCCCATGCCCTGATCGACCCAGCGCACCACATAACCGAGCAGCCCCTGGATGTTGTTGTCGAGTTCGCTCTGGATGTCCTCGCTTGACCAGCTCGGTTTCGCCACCACAGGGATCGCCAGCAAATCGTCGAGCGAGGCGCGTTCGCGCTGCATGAGCGCCGCCTGGCACGCGAATACGTCGACGCGGTGATAGTGGATGGCATGCAGGGTGGCGGCGGTGGGCGAAGGTACCCAGGCGCAGCTGGCGCCGGCCTCGGGATGCGCCTGCTTCGCCGCCATCATGTCGGCCATCCGGTCGGGCATGGTCCACATGCCCTTGCCGATCTGCGCCCGGCCTGCAAGGCCGCAGGCCAGCCCGATGTCCACGTTCCAGTCTTCGTAGGCACGGAGCCAGGCGGCGGATTTCATCTCGCCCTTGCGCAGCATGGGTCCGGCCTCCATCGAGGTGTGGAGCTCGTCGCCGGTACGGTCGAGAAAACCGGTGTTGATGAAGATCAGCCGCTCGCGCGCGGCGCGAATGCATTCCTTGAGGTTGAGCGTGGTGCGGCGCTCCTCGTCCATGATGCCGATCTTGAGCGTATTTTTCGGCAGCGCCAGCACGGCCTCGATGCG
Source organism: Thiobacillus sp. (assembly GCA_019459325.1). Classification (GTDB taxonomy): domain Bacteria; phylum Pseudomonadota; class Gammaproteobacteria; order Burkholderiales; family Thiobacillaceae; genus Thiobacillus. Next base: position 23,120 of record JAIBFA010000077.1, on the reverse strand, counting down.
CGCGAACAGATCGACCGTCAAGGCCACCTCGTCCGGGCCGTGCTGCTTGGGCTTGACGATGTAGACGCTGCCGCTGCGGCTGTTGCGCAGCCCGCAGGGGGCTTTCAGGTCGTGCAGTGCGCAATAGCTGACGATGAGGCCGTCGAGCAGGCCTTCGTACACCTCGTTTCCTGCCTCGTCCAGCACCGCGTCGGTGGTCATCAGGTGGCCGACGGTGCGAACCAGCATCAGGCTGCGGCCGGGAATTTCGAAATAGCTGCCTTCGGGCGAGAGATAGCGGCGGTCCGGGTTGAGGGCGCGGGTCAGGGTCTTGCCGCCCTTGTCGAAGCTGCTTGAAAGCTCGCCCTTCATCAGCCCCAGCCAGTTGCGATAGACATTCACCTTGTCTGCAGCATCCACCGCGGCCACCGAATCCTCACAATCCATGATGGTGGTGAGGGCCGCTTCCAGAAAGATGTCGCGGATGCCGGTGGGGTGGAGTTCGTGGATGGGGTGGTCGGTGTTGAAATGAATCTCTATGTGCAGGCCGTGGTGCACCAGCAGCAGCGAACCGATCGCCCCCGCCCTTTCCTGGTATCCCCTGAATTGCGAGGGGTCGCGCAGTCCCGTATGGGCCCCGCTCGACAGCGCCACCGCGAGCTGCCCGGCCCTCACCGTATAGGCGATGGCATCAATGTAGCTGCCTTCCCGCAGGGGCGCGGCCTCGTCGAGAAAAGCCTTGGCATAGGCGATGACCCGGGCGCCGCGCACCGGATTGAAGGCGCCTTTCTTCTCGGCGCCGCCTTCGCTGGGGATGACGTCGGTGCCGTAGAGGGCGTCGAACAGGCTGCCCCAGCGCGCATTGGCGGCGTTCAGCGCGTAGCGGGCGTTGCTCAACGGAACCACAAGCTGCGGGCCGGCGATGCGGGCGATCTCGGCGTCGACGTTTTCTGTTTCGATGGCAAAGTCATCGCCCTCCGGCAACAGGTAGCCGATGTCATATAGATAGCGTTTGTAGGCCGCGGCATCGTGCGGCTGGCCCTTGCGCGCCAGATGCCAGGCATCGATGCGCGCCTGCAGTTCGTCACGCCGTGCCAGCAGGGCACGGTTGCGTGGTGTCAACTCGCGCAGCATGTCGGCGAAGCCCTGCCATACACGGTCGCTGCCGATGCCGGTGCCCGGTGCAATCTCGTCGCGCACCAGGTCGTAAAGGGGTTTTGCGATCTGCAGGCCGGCTACCGCGATGCGTGGGCTCATTTCTTCCCCAATCATGGTTCAGGTCACGACGTTGTGGGGCCTGCCGGCAACGAAGGCCTCGATGTTGTCGACCAGTTGGTCGGCGAGCGTCTGCATCGCCTCGCGGCTGGACCAGGCAACGTGGGGCGTGAGGATGAAGTTAGGCAGGTCGAGGTCAACTAGCGGATTGCCGTCGCGAGGTGGCTCGACGGATAGCACGTCGAAGCCGGCGCCGGCGATTTGCCCGGACGTGAGCGCCTCGATCAGCGCAGCCTCGTCCACCAGGCTGCCGCGCGCGGTGTTGATGAGAATGGCGGTCGGTTTCATCTGCCCGAACTCGCGCGCAGCGATCATGTGCCGCGTCTCGGAAGTCAGCGGCGTATGCAGCGAAATCACGTCGGCCTCGGCGAGCACGCTGTCGAAGGACGTATGGCCTGCACGAATGGTCGTGGCGTTCTTGTGCTCGGCGATCAGAACCTTCATGCCGAAGGCCTCGGCGAGCTTCTGCATGCCATGGCCGAGCGAGCCGTAGCCGATGAGACCGAGCGTGCTGCCGTAGAGGTCGTTCATCGGACGGGTGAACAGGCAGAACTGGTCGGTTTTCTCCCATAAACCGGCGCGCACGTCCTCGCGCCATCCCACCAGATTGCGGCGCAGCGCCAGCATCAGCATGAAGGCGTGTTCGGGAACGGTGTGCACCGCGTAACCCCGGATGTTGGACACGACAATGTCGTGCGCGCGGCAATACGCGAGATCGACGATGTCGGTGCCGGTGGCGGAGACGGCGATCATTTTCACGCCGGGCGCCTGTGCCAGGATATCGGCGGAGAGTTTGACCTTGTTGACGATGACGATGTCGGCATCCTGGATGCGCGACACCACTTCCTCCGGGCCGGTCTGGTCGTAGTCGATCCACTCGTGCGCGAAGGACGGCGCACGCATGTCGGCGATCAGGCTCTTGCGATCGAGAAAAACGATGCGACGGCGCATTAGCGCTCCATGCCGGATTCGCGCTCGACGACCTTCATCACGGCCGCCGAATCCAGTTCGGCATCACCGGTACCCATCAGCGCGTTGAGGTGCTGCATCACCAGCGCTGCACCCGGCAGCGCGAGACCGAGTTCCTTCGCGGTCTGCATCACGATGTTGATGTCCTTCTGGTGCAGCTTGGTCTTGAAGCCGGGGGTGTAGTCGTTGTCGAGCATGCGCTTGCCGTGCACTTCGAGGATGCGGCTGCCGGCAAAGCCGCCCATCAGCGCGTCGCGCACGCGGGCCGGGTCGACGCCGTTCTTGCGCGCAAAGGTGAGCGCCTCGGCGACACCCTCGATGGTGACCGCCACCACGATCTGGTTGCAGGCCTTGGCCACCTGGCCGGCGCCAATGTCGCCGACCCGCACGATGTTCTTGCCCAGGGCTTCGAACACCGGCTTGACGCGCTCGAACACCTCCGGCGTGCCGCCGACCATGATCGACAGCGTGGCGTTGATCGCGCCAACCTCGCCGCCCGACACCGGCGCGTCGAGCATGTCGATGCCGCGCGCATTCAGTTTTTCCGCGAACACCCGGGTCGCAGTGGGCGATATCGTGCTCATGTCGACCACCACCGAGCCGGGCCGGGCCCCCGCGGCGACGCCGTTTTCGCCGAACAGGACCTGCTCGACGTCCGGCGTGTCCGACACCATGACGATGATGATGTCGGCCTTCGAGGCAGCCTCGGCCGGCGAGGCGCAGCGGGTGCAGCCTGCCTCCACCGGCTGTGCCATGGTTTCCGCACGACGCCCGTGAACGATTACCGTGTGCCCCGCTTTTTTCAGGTTGATGGCCATGGGCTTGCCCATGATGCCCATGCCGATAAATGCGACGTTCATTGTCCTCTCCTTACGGCCTGAGTCAGGCGGGTCTTACTTGTATAAAACGCTCGGCAGCCACATGCCGATCTGCGGCCAGATGTAGAGCATCGCCATGGCGATCACCTGAATCCCCATGAACGGCAGCATGCCGGCGAAAATCTGGTTCAGGGTTACGTGCGGCGGGGCCACGCCCTTGAGATAGAACGCAGCCATCGCCACGGGCGGCGACAGGAAGGCCGTCTGCAGGTTGAGCGCCACCATCAGGCCGAAGAACAGCGGGTCGATGTTGAAGTGCGCCAGCAGCGGAATGAAGATCGGCATGAATATGACGATGATCTCGGTCCACTCCAGCGGCCAGCCGAGGATGAAGATGATGGCCTGTGACAACAGCATGAATTGGACCGGCGTCATGTCGAGCGACAGCACCCATTGCTCGATCAACGCCTGTCCTCCGAGCAGCGCAAAGGCGGCGGAGAAGATCGAAGAGCCGACGAACAGCCAGCACACCATGGCCGAGGTTTTGGCGGTGAGATAGACCGACTCCCTCACCGTGGGCAGCATGCTTACCTGCGGTACGGCCAGCAGGCACCACACGCCCATGGCCGCCATCGACATCCAGCCCACCCAGTCCGGCGGCGCCGTGGGCAGAATGCCGGCTTTGAACAGAAAGAACCAGACCACGGAGACGCCGAACAGCATCCACAGCGGAATCCAGGTTGCACGCAGGCTGCGCCGCTTTTCGCGGGACGTGTTCAGCGACAGGTAGAGCGCTGCCAGAACAAATCCGCCGAAGGAGCCGATCGCCGCCGCTTCCGTCGGCGTGGCCAGACCGAACACGATGGAGCCGAGCACGGCGAGGATCAGGATCGCCAGCGGGAAGAACGAGGTCAGCAGCATCTTGAATATTTCAAAGCGCGCGAAGGTGAAGAGTGCGTAGACCACGAACAGGACCGCAAGGCCGCCGGCCAGTACTTTCCAGTACGCGGAGGGGGCGGGCATGCGCTCGACAGCGGCATCCGCCGCAGCGTTCCCGGCCCCGAGCGGTGTCTCCGCGGGCGCTTCTTCCACCAGCGGGGCTGCGCCCTCGGGTTCCTGCAGATCATCGGCTGGCGGCTCCTGCAGGGTGTCAGCCATGGGTTCCTGGAGTGCTTCGGGCGGCGGTTCCTGCACGCCGTCGGCAACAGGCTCCTCTATCGGAGGCTCCGAGATGCCCTCGGCCTGGGGTTCATCCAGAGCGGGGGTCTCCGTCGACTCCTCGCTCACCATGCCCATCTCCTGCAACAAGGACGTGTCGGTTGCCGCATCCGGTTTGGTGAGGGCCTGCCAGGCCAGCCCCATGATGACGATGAACACGATGGCGGGCAGCAGCGCGGTCAGCAGTTCGCGCATGACATGGCCTTTGGAAACGCCGGCGTCACGTGTTGCGAATGCCGCCCGCATCAAGGCGGGCAGGGCATGCTTGCCGAAGCGCGCGGCTATGTGGGCGTTACCGGGGGGCAGCGGGACGACCCGCTCGGACTCCGGCAAGGGGGGGGCGAGTTCTGGCTTCAACTTGGCCAGGATGATCACATAGCCGACATAGAGCAGGGCCAGCATGATGCCGGGGAAGAACGCACCGGCATACAGCTTCACCACCGACACCCCGGCCGTTGCGCCGTAGACAATGAGCAGCACTGAAGGCGGGATGAGGATGCCGAGGCAGCCACCCGCAGTGATGACGCCGGCCGACAGCTTGACGCTGTAGCCCGCGCGCAGCATGGCCGGCAGCGCCAGCAGGCCCATCAGCGTGACCACCGCGCCGACGATGCCGGTGGCGGTGGCGAAGATGGCGCAGGTCACCAGGGTGGCGACGGCGAGCGAACCGGGAATGCGCGCCAGCGCCAGATGCAGCGACTTGAACAGCTTTTCGATCAGGTTGGCGCGCTCGACCAGATAGCCCATGAACACGAACAGCGGGATGGAGATGAGCACGTCGTTGGTCATCACGCCGTAGGCGCGCTGCACCATCAGGTCGAGCGTCTGGGCCACCGCGAGGTCTGGGCTGCTGCTGCGGTAGGCGAACCAGGCGAAGATCATGCCCATGCCCATCAGGGTAAACGCCGTGGGGAAGCCGAGCATGATGGTCACCACCACCAGGCTCAGCATGAGCAGGCCCAGATGTCCGTTGGTGAGGTTTCCCCATGGCAGGAACACGGCGACGGCGATCAGGATGATCGCCATCAATGCGAATCCGAAGCGGAGTTCCTTCTTCACGGCTTGATCTCCCGCTTCACCACGTACCGATCCAGCTGGGCGATGTCCTCGTCTTTGACTTTCACCATCTCCTTGAGCTTGTCGACGTCGACTTCCTCGACGTCCTCGACGCGGGAGGGCCAGACGCCGTCGCGCAGGCAGATGATGCAGCGCAGGATTTCGACGATCCCCTGCATCAACAGGAAAAATCCGGCGACCGGAATCACGAACTTGAACGGGTACAGCGGCAGCGGGTCGGGGCTGAAGGTCTGTTCGTGGATGGCCAGCGATTCGTTGGCATAGATCCAGCCGGCGTAGGTGAGGGCAAAAATTCCCGGCAGAAAGAACGCCACATAGAGCACCAGATCGATACTGGCCTGGGTGCGCGGCGCGAAGAATCCGTACAGAACGTCGCCGCGCACATGCCCGCCATGCGCCAGCGTATAGGCCCCGGCCATCATGAACAGGATGCCGTAGAGCATGATTTGCATGTCCAGCGCCCACGGATGCGGGGTGTTGAGGACGTAACGGGAAAACACTTCCCAGGAAATCAGAAAAGTCAGTCCGATGATGGACCAGGCAAAAAACCGGCCGGCGAAGGTGCTTACCTTGTCGACGAAGAGCAGCAATTTCTGCATGACGTGAGTTCTTGGAATGGCTGCAGAAAACGGCCACCCGTCCTGGGCGGGCGGCCGTGCGAGACTATGGCGACAGGTTAGCCCTTCTTCTTGGCGAAGAAGTGGTTGTACGCCATCTTGTAGTCCACGTTGGTGTCGTTCTGCCAGCGCGCCGCGCGGCCGGCGAAAGCGCGCATCGAGTCGAGCACCCGCTTGAACGAGGGGTTCTCGGCACTCTTGGCGGCCATGATCTTGTCCCAGGCCTGCAGCTGCTTGCGCAGGATGGCGTCGGGCGTCTTGTAGAACTTGACACCCTTCTTGGTGCTCATGTCGATGTAGTCCTTGGAGTAGCGGTCGATCGCCTTCCAGGACATGTCAGCCGACGACGCTTCGAGCGCATGCTTGATGATGGCCTTGTGCTCGGCATTCAGCGCGTTGTATTTCTTCTTGTTGAAAAGGATCTCGAACTGCTCGCTGCACTGGTGGAAGCTCTGCAGCATGCAGACCTTGGCCACGTCCGGGAACCCGAGCAGGTTGTCTGAAGACGCATTGTTGAATTCGGCCGCGTCGAGCAGGCCGCGGTCCATGGCCGGCACGATCTCGCCGCCGGGCAGCGGGTTCACCGCGGCCCCCATCTCCTTGTACATGTCCACCGCAAGGCCCACCGTGCGGAACTTGACGCCTTTCATCTGCTCGACGCTGGTGATCGGCTTCTTGAACCAGCCGAAGGGCTGGGTCGGCATCGGGCCGTAGAGCATCGACACCACGTCCATATTCATGCCCTTGTAGATTTCATCCAGCAGCTCTTTGCCGCCGCCGTAGTAGTGCCAGGCCAGCACCATGTTGGGGTCCATGCCGAAGGCCGGGCCGGAGCCCCACAGCGCCACAGCAGAGTTCTTGCCATACCAGTAGGCCACCACGCCGTGACCGCCGTCCAGCGTGCCCTTGTTCACCGCATCAAGCAGGTCGAAGGCCTTGACCACCGCCCCCGCCGGCAACACCTCGATACGGAGTTCCTTGCCGGACATCGCATTGACCTTGTTGGCGAAGTCCACCGCATATTCGTGGAAGATGTCCTTTGCCGGCCAGGTGCTCTGGAAGCGCAGACTGATCGGTGCCTGCGCCTTTGCGATCGAGGGAAAACCGAGCGTCGCTGCGCCGGTCGCTGTCGCCGCCGCTGCGCCGAGAAACTTCCGCCGGCTCAGTGTGGCCTCGGTTTGGGGGGATGGTTTGCTGTCTTTCTTGCTCATAGCTGTCTCCTGGTTTTTATTGAGGGAAAAGCAGCTTCACATTAGTACAGCTTATGAATACCAGCAAACACCAGATGCTAATTATTATTCTGTCCCGATGCCGACAGGGCTCAGTTGATGATTTTCAGGCAAGGGGCGGGTAAGCCGTATTGATTCCATTCTCCCTTCCTGCATCACGTGTCGTGGCCTGTTGCGGAATGGAACTGCACGCAGAATGCAGACATTACATAAAGCAAAAACGGCTTCCGGTGGAAAAAACCACGGGAAGCCGTTCGAATTTGGTGGCCAGTCTCGGAATCGAACCAAGGACACGCGGATTTTCAAGACCTTAAAAACACCCATCAAATCAGAGGGTTTGGCGAAACCCCTTTTTCTATCAATAGCTTGTGCTTACCGTGTCCTAATTTAATTTACCGGCATTTACCGCTGATCTTGAACCAACTGTAGCAAGGAATGTAGCGCCCTAGATCGGGATAGCGGCACGCACATCCTGCCGAATATGGCATCTCCAGTCAAACGCCGTAAAGACTGCGTTGGATAAATCCCTTCGATACACCTCCCATCAACATTGCTGCTGGGAGGCGAAATGAAGCTGTACTCGATTGAAGAAACCGCACAACTACTCGGGATGGCCAGGCAGACCCTGTACAACAAACTGTCTCAGGGAAAACTCGACGAGTTGCCACCGGTGGTGCGCCTTGGGCCAAGGGTGATTCGTTTCACTGAGCAAGGGATTCAGCAGTTTATCGATGCTCATACCTCGCAGTCAGTTCAGACGGTGCGCAGAAAACGTGGGCGGCCTACAAAAACAAGTCTGATTGAAAAAATGCACTGAATTTAAGTGCAGTCGCTACACCTTCGGTAGCAGTTCAAAACTGGAGTTCCCCGGTTACTGACTACCGGAGTTCTTGTATGAAAACCAGCAAAGCTGAGAAAGTTGTCGTTGAGTATGTTGTTGACGTGCGTTCAGCCAAGTCTGCCGGACGGTGGGGTGGCTATGTGCGCGTTTGGGCTAAGCCAGTTTTTGAAGACGGCAAAATGGGCTCTGGCCACGACCCGCGAAGTATTACTATCGCGCGCAGCGTGTACGGCCGATCCAGCGGTGGCCCTAAAACTGACCTTGGGCGTGCGCTTGCGTTTGCGTCCGCTCAGGTGGCCGCAATGAATGCCACTCTAGCCGCAGAACGGCAAAATGCTGACTACGTACTGACGGGTGGCGCTGAATAAAAAAGCCCCAAGCCTCGGTAATCGTAGCCACCTTTCAACAGGGAGCTTCGATGAGGCTCTCCTGTGGTCGTAACAATTTAGATGGCGCCACCTCCTTGCGCCATTTCTTCTCTGTCGGATATCGCGCGGCGCCTGCCATCCGGCTTTTTTGACCGTAGTTTTGCTTCCCTTGGCCGGCGGTGGTATCTACAATGTGTAATGCAATATGCTTGACAGAATGCGTGATGTGTATATACACTGAACCAACTGAAATTGCCGGACCTGCCCTATGGCGCACATAGTTATCTCCGAAAACATTGAGCACAAACTGGCGTATAAGCATTCTGTTACGCCCCAGGAGGTGCATGAATGTTTTACCAACCGCTGCGGGAAACCCCTTGAAGACCCGCGAGAACAGCACCGCACGGACCCGCCGACCCTATGGTTCATCGCTGAGACCAATTGCGGCCGCAAGCTGAAGGTTATTTTTATCTTGGATAAGGGCAAGATTTACTTACGAAGCGCTTTCCCGCCCGATGCGAACGAAATTCGTATATATGAAAAATACGGCCAGTGAACTAAACTTCCTCTAAACATTCTAATTAGAAACGCCGATAACGTATCTACACAGTTCTGGTCGTTAGCCAATATCAGTACTTACTTACATACTTTAAACTACTTATAGAGCTGGAGCACGGGAATGAACAAGACCATAGCATCAACGGATGAAGCTTGGGATGAGCGAATTTTGGGCGCGGATGAGGCCTTCGTGAAGGTCAGCGAAGTCGACATCGACCAAGAGATTGATGCGGCTGCCGGTACGCAGCTTATTTCAATTCGCATGCAGAAAACGATGATTGAGGATCTAAAAACCATCTCGGCCTTGAATGGTGGCATGGGCTATCAAACGCTGATGAAGCAAATTTTGCAGCGCTTCATTGACGGCGAGAAAAGGCAATTTTGGAACGCGATGGTGGCTGAGAAACTAAAAGAGCATCAGGCTCAGGCTGAGTGCGCTACAAAGCCAAGCACTAGAAAGCGAAGAGCTGCATAAGTTGCCGCTTTAGCCGCTTAGGCCCGCTTCGGCGGGCTTTTGTTTTAAGAGCGAATGCGTCGTTAGAGCAAGACCCTTTGGCCGGACCAGCCTCTTGGCTGGTCCCGGGGCGACCCACCTGGTGTGGTGCAGTCTGAATTCCGGATAACTGTATCCGGGTACGATCTCAAGCAGGAGATGCCACCTCTGCCCTGTCCTTGTACGCAATAAATTTGGCCTCTGTTACGTATAGCACCTTCACACTAGCAATTCGCTGGTTAACCATGTCCCCTGTCCATCCGGCCTTCAGAAGATCGTTGCACACACGTTCGATGAACGCCGCATTCGCCAGGAATACCACTTGGTGAAGTCTATGGCCGTCGGATAGCGAGGCAGGCCCTGCCTGTCTCGTGTCTTCAGGCCACATGGCCAGCAAGGCCTCAATCAGGGAAGCGTATCCGGCCTTATTGCGAGCGCTTCTTTCAATCTCCCAGAACCAAGTATTTTTTCGTCCATCCCGTACTACAACATCGGGTTTTTTACCGGCCACCCCGTCCTTACCACCAAGCCACTGCCCGGCGGCGATTTCAAGCTCGGTGTTTGCCCGGAATCCCTGCAACAGCGCGCCTATGGCGACCTCATTGGCTATACGCCGGTGGTGGAAGTGCGAAAGGCTGACACGGCGGATCAAGTCTTTCCCAGACTTTGCGGGTATCCCAAGACTCACTAGCCGACGCGCACCAGCCTCTGAAAGGCCGAAGATCGTGCTCCCGTCAGGAGCCTGAATCCACACGACCATATGACGCTGTCTCAGCCGCCGCAACGTACGCTGCGCCATCCGCCGTGCTGTAGGCGAAACCGCAACTTGGACGGGCTCGAAGCCAAGGCCTTCGCGCTTCATTTTTGGCATCCAGTGCAATGCCGCGATGTCCCTGGTGCGTAGCCAGCCAAACTTGAATAGCGACTTTAGGACCCGCTCTTCGTTGGCCAACGCGATTTCGCGGCCGTCCCGCTTAGCCATTTCTTATCTCCAGCATTTGTAGATAAGAGGTATAGCGACGTCCAACGCGTTCACCCATCCAATCGCCCCGGGTCGTACAGGAGGGGTGAACACCTGGAAACGCTTATCAGACGACGCCTGCTTCTTTGTATCCTGAACGGATCCAAGCAGGCTCTGACATCTGGACGAGTCGCGCGTCTGAACAAATCATGGCGCCCCTATGTGCGGAGCAGCGCTCACCGCACGGGAATCTACCGTGCCCCACACCGCTGAACGCGGCGCTGGCGTTGGCCCGTCGTCTACGACTCTGGGCTCACGGTAGATTCCCGTGCGCCTGCGGCTCCGGGGCGCGGGCTCCGCCCCCAAAGCAGATCGGCCGTTTGGACGGCCTCACGCTCGACGACGGATGTTGCGTTCACATCCTGTCGGCGTGTCGTGCTTTGGCACCCCCGCCATTCGCAGGCATTGCTAGGGCAATGGCGCTGCTCATGGGGCTGCGGCCTGCGGCCTTCCCCCATGCTCACCTCTACTCGGCACACCTTCGGTTTGCCGGCGCCGGTGGCACGGCTCCTCTTCGCCCTTTGGGCTGCGCGCTGAGCTTGCCAACCATCATCGTCGTGTCACAACACCACGATTGCCCTGCGGGCGGTTTTGTCACGGACTGTTTCGCAGACCGTGGCTGAAACTGCGGCACAGCCGCTGAGCCAGTTCCTGCGCACGTGGCAATCGCTGCCCACCCTGATTTCTTGCCTTTTCACGCGACAGTGGCTCTGGCTGGCGAGCCCACAAGGGGGTTCCCACTCCATGCGCTCCTACACCCGGTCCTGATGGCTGCGGCTTTGGCTGCGCCCCTTGCAGTCTCTCCTGATCTCCAGAGCCAAATGTGTCGCAGGGCAACGAACTCAGGGAAACGGTGGCAGCACCAGCTCCCCCCTACGCCGAAACCGGGAAAGGCTTAGGGGGCTCGGAATCTAGGAACCCGGTAGCTGTGAAAGGAAAACCATGAATGACATGAACAACCACGATTCTTACTCTGACCTCTTTGGAGCGCCGATTTATACCTACACAAGAGCCCAAGCGCTGGAAGACGGGGTCTTAGTGGACGTCAGTGAGTTGGCAAGGGAGGCGGGGTTCCGCTATCCGGTAGCTATGACTCGGGCAGCTTGGGTGGACTGCGTTGACTGGTCCGACCAAGATAACGAAAAGGTTTGCCAGGACGCGGTTGCACGCCAATGGAATGTGCTTTTCCTGGCAGCCCACGCTGCAAGGCGAAGCAGTGGAGACCGGTTAACTTTCCTGATCCATAGGATTCCCAAGGACAGGTGCTCTACCCACCCGGAGCAGGTGAGTCTGCAAATGTTGATTGGCCCAGGTGACCGCGGTGAACCCGTGATGACCATTATGTTGCACGGGGAAGACTGATAACTCAGCGCCCACTGGGGGCGATGAATTTGGATGTGCCTTAAGGAGAACGCTATGTCTATTTTCAGTAGTTTGTTTGGTTGGCTCGGCTGGGGTGGCGAAGACTTATTTAATATCGACGCCGAAACGACAGCCAACCTGAACGAGGATTACTGCCTTGGCACAAATCCAGCCACAGGCTTGCCAATTATCGGGTGTAGTAACCTGGACGTGCAGGGGAACCCTTATGGTGTAGACCTGAGCCAACATGGCCATTGGCCGTCATGTGACGCGGGAACAAGCGTGGACACGTACTCCAGCACGTCCTTCTCAGCCTGGGACGATTGAGCAATCAAGCCCCCAAGTCCTCCAGAAACTCGGATGCGGGGTCGACGCTCGTCACCAGCAGATGGTCTCGCGCACGGGTGCACGCCACATACAGCAGATGGCGTTCCGTGTTGTAAACCTCCTCCAGGTCGGCCTCGTCCGCCACGTCCTCAATCCGCGCCTGAAGGGGGATGATTTCGTCGTCGCAGGCCATCACCACCACGGCGCGGAACTCCAGGCCCTTGGCCAGGTGCATGGTACTGATGGAAGCCTTGCCGCTGACCGTTTCCACGTGCTCGTCCAAGACCTTGTAAGGCAACCCGGCCATGGTCACGGCCACCTTGGCACGCTCCAGCTCCGAATTGGAGCGCACGAACACCCCGATCTCGTGCGGGGCCAGTCCTTCCTTCATTCGGTCACCCAGCCAGGCGGCGACTGCACTGCCCTCCTCGTTTTGGCTGTCGAATATCCGGATGGAGGGCGCCGGGCCATTGAATACGGAAACTGTGCCGCGCCGCGTTTCCACATTGCCATCGATATCGGCCACCTCCGGCCCCAGCAGCTGATCGGCCTGCGCCCGGATCTGGTGTGAGGTGCGGTAATTAATGTTCAGGGTGCGCGAGCGACCTCGTATGTCCACCCCGAGCGACTTCCAGGAGAAAGGCTGCTGGAAGATCCTCTGGCCGAGATCGCCAGCAAAGAACAGTGCATTGGGCCGGTCTGCGCCCATGGCTGCCAGGAACCGCAGTTGGGCCACGCTAATGTCCTGCGCCTCGTCGACCACCACGTAGTCAAAGGGCGGGTGCTTGCGGCCGGCCAGATCCTCGGCCAGCCGATTGAACAGGCCGGCATAGGTGATCAACTCTTCATGCTTGAGACGGCCGCGGACGGCATCGAACACCGACCAGAGCGCGGCACGCTGGGCCTCGGGCAGGCGGGTTTTGCGCCCTAGGCGTTTCACGTCGCGGTACGCCTCCCAGCTGTCCAGCTGCCAGGTGTCCACCAGGTCTTCCCACTCGGTCAGCAGAAAATTGAGCGTGAACTTCAGGCCGGTTGCCTTGGCTGCGGCCTCTTCCAGCCACTGTCTGACTTGATCCCGCGATGCAATTCGGGGGCGGCCAAATCGCTGTTCGTAGAGCCGCTCACCGATCGCATTCATGGCGTGGACTTCCAGACGCTCCGCCAATCGAGGCTCATTGCTGATCAGACGCCGGAGCTTCGTGCGCAGCGCATTCGCCAATGTGTCAGAGAACGTGGCCAGTAGCACACGGGATTCGGGCTGACTGCGAGCCAAAAACACAGCGCGGTGCAGGGCTACGATAGTCTTCCCCGTACCGGCCGAGCCGGAAACACGCGCGGGACCACTGTAGTCGCGCTCTACCCACTGCCGCTGGGCGGGATGCAAGAAGGTCGTCCACTTTTCCCAAGGGTACGCCAGCGCCCGCTCAAGCTCCTCGACGTCGTTCATCACCCGGAAGCGTCGCAGGGCGTCCGGGTGGCTGTAGGGGTCAACGCCAGCAACTACCCGTGGACTTATCTGCGGCGTGCCACCCGTAGCCAGTTCAAGCAAGGCCTCGGCCGCCTCTCCCGGCAAGTGGCCTGCCAACTCCAGCAGGCTGTCATCGTCAGCCTGGCGCACATCCGGCAGCCATTCCACCGGCACGCCATAGCTCAGCAGAGTTTCTTCTGCGACATGATCGAACAGTCGTGGCTTTGCCGGGGCAGCACGCTCGACCTCGACATACTTCGGGATGGTGATTTCCTGCACCGTTTCCCGGATCTCGACGAGCTGAGCCGCTCCGGTTGTCGGGTGCGCTTCCAGCTTGCGACGTTCGGCCCATTCGTAGGCCTTGTCATGGTGATCCACGTAGCACAACAGCAGACTGGACGCCGTCTTATGCACGATCAGGCGGATGTCGCTACTCACCCGCACTGACCAGAAGCTCTTGTCCCGAGCCTTGTCGAGCTTGTGAAAACTCATACCCGGATTGGACGGGTTCAGTTGCAGGTCGAAGGCCGTGGTCTTAACGCTCTTCTGTTCATCGCCCGTGAGCTTGGCGAGACTGTCGGTAAAGGTGTCCGCGATAAGGAAGTTCATTAACAGGCAGTTTCCGGCATGGGAATCCAGCCGCAATGGCTATTGGCAGACAAGCTCAGCGAATTTGGCAATGACCAGGGCGCGTTCCTTTTGTTCGGCTTTGATCATTTGCTGATCCAGTCCTGTCGCAGGCCAGTCCACAATGTTGGCGTGCCTGGGGGGTGGCTCATGTGCTTTGACTTCAAGTCCAGCCTCGCGCACATGCCTTGCCTTGAAGACGGCTACCCCATGCAGGGTACGGTCGCCCGCCACGTAAGCCGCGCCAATTTCCCATAACGCGTCGCGCGGATCCGCTGCATGCCGGAATACGGATGTTTCTCCGTTTTTCGGATTGGGTAAAAAAGCCGTGGGTTTGACCATCAACGAGTTGAACTGGCTGGACGAGGTCAGGAACCTCGCCAGCGCTTCGTCGTCATCGACCCACTCAGGCAGACCGGACGGCAGCGTTGCCAAGCTTGACGATCCCTTCAATTCCTTCAAGGATACGAGGCGGGATATTTCCACCTTCGAAACGCGCCACAGCATGCCCCTGATCCGTCCCGTCGAGCCACGCATACGCCAACCGGTGGCTCGCGCTAATACTCAGTGAGAACACGCTTGTCCGCGACCGAATCCAGTCCAGGGAAATCGAGCCGTCTGGTTCTGGCGCAAACTCGGGCATAGGGACGCGATCCGGCAAAGCGCGAATGAACGCGACAGCATTGTGAATGGCCGCGTGATCCAGCGGCAGCGCACCGTCACCATCCCAATCCGCTTCGGCAAACTCGTTGGCCAGCTGCCAAAGTTGGGAAATCGCTGCCGCCTTGCTCCCAAATAACGCTTGTGAGCTTTCCACGGCTCGCGCAATCTGGACGGCCGCAGACTGCACGGTTTGCGCTTCTGGTGAAATCGCGCTGCCAGCGCCTGACAACGAATAGATCGCGCCAATGCCGAGACTGACTACCGAAACAGATTCAAACATTTTTCAGTTAAGGACTTTCTAAAAACCAAGTTTTTCAGGCGTCTCAAAGACTCGACCCTCAACAGAATACCTTTCCAGTCCGAAGGTTCCAAATCCCCCGAGTGGAAAGCCTGAATATCGAAGATGACGGGAAGCTTTTCTTGCTCTGGCGCTTGCCCCGCCAGTACCAGGTGGACCTGATTACCCGTCCCGACCTCCACTGCCGAATGTTGATGAACGAAGCCGGTAAGTTCCAGACCCGTGTCGCTGGGTAGGAGCGGGCCATGAGCCAAGTATTCGTCCAGCTCGATCCGCCCCGCCTCAAGAGGCAGGAGCAGCCGATTGATATAGCGCAGGCGCACCGTGCGGATTTTGACGGGCTGGGCGATTTTTGTGAACAACTGCCAGGTGCGTTCCATTTCCGGGAGGTAATCGTCCAGGCTCCCATAAGGCGCGAGCCGATTGAAGGAATACCCCTGCGCCCTCACCTGCACCAACTGCTTGCCGTCATCCTGCAAAAACTGGAGCGCCTGGACCCCCCGGCTGCTCTTAGTCACTTTCGCGGTTCCTTCCGCGGGTGCCTCGAACATGAATTCCTGCATGAACTGTGGCTGGAACTTCGGGTACTGCTCGCCGTACTCTACTCGCGCCGGCGCCTCCAGCGCAGCAACATCCATCGTCAGCGGCATATCACAGTCGATGTCCAGCACGGCCTCGACGATAGGCGCAGCTTTGAGGTGTAGCGGTGTCTCGTTCATCTTATGGAAGATGCTACACCCGAAACACCTTCATCACCTCATCCCCAAGGTGATTGATGACCTTCACCGCAATCCGCCCAGACTTGGGTTTGTCGAACGGCCGCGAGGTGTCGCTGTTCAGCGTGGCCCAGGCGTCTTCGTTGATCTCGGCCTTAAGCGTAGTCTTGAGCGCCTTGTAAGGGTCGTTGGCGCCGAGGAAGTAGGCGTGGCGAACGAAGAAGCTTTCTTCGTTGTAATCGGTGTCGATGAACCAGCAGGCAATGCCCTCGGCGCCGTCGCTGCGGACTTCGCCGGTGTTGGGGTGGAAGACGTCGACGCCGTTGACCTTGACACGGACCTGGCCACCGTCAGCTTCGAGGATGTCGATATCGGGTTCGCCGAAGATGACGAAGAGGTTGCCCTTGCCGGTGGCCTTGAGGTCTTCGGCCATGTGCAGGTCGGCGTTCATGCGGGCCTTCAGCACGGGGATGCGACCGAGCTTGTCGAACTCGGAGGAATGGGCATCGTAGTTGAAGGCGCAGGCGATGAGTACGTCGAAACCGGCATCGCCGGCCTCGCGGGCGGCGGCCACCAGATCGGGGCGCGAGACGGTGCCAAACTCGGGGCCGATGAAGATGGCGGCGCGCTTCTCGGTGCCGGACTCCTCCCCGCCCTCGAAGTAGCGCCCATCGGCGCAGACGAGGTCGCCAGGCCACGGGGTCAGCGCGGTGAAGCTGATCTTGTCTTCCTTGTGGGCCTGCTGCACGCCGGCGGTCTTGAGGTTTTCCAGGATCATCTGAACGAAGTCTCGTTCCTCGCCGTAGCCTGGTTCAGGTTCTGTTGCACGGTCGATCAACTCGTCGTTTTCATCCACGGCCAGCACGCGGTGGGGTGAGAGACTTTCGACGGTGAACGGCCCAGCGACGCGGACCTTCTTCTTGTCCTCGTAGGGCTTGTCGTACAGGTATTCGTGCTCGGCCTTGGCGGCGATGGAGGCGTCGATTTCCTTCTGGCGGGCGATACGGGCCTGCCACCAGTCGGCATGCAGTTTTTTCGCGGCATCGGGCCATTTGGCGTCGGAGTCGCGGGGAATTTCCCACTCCTGCCACTGCTTGTCCAGCGCCTTGTTGAGTTGCTCGCGCAGCGGCTCCAGCGTCAGCTGGAATTTGTCCCAAATAACGTCGATCTCGGCATTGTTGGCGATGGATTTCAGCGTGATGTGCGGCACCCGCTCATAGACAAAGCCTTGGCGGATATTGCCGTTCGTGGCCTGGCTGGAGGGCGCGGTGCGGGTGACTTCGGCTTCCTTGAACTGGCCTTCTCGGCTGTCGGCGAGCAGATAGTAAGGATAGCGTGCACCCATAATGCGGGCGCGGGCCAGGGCCAGGGCGACACGCGAAGTGTCAAGCGTGATCCAGCGACGGCCCCACTGTTCGGCGACGTAGGCGGTGGTGCCGGAACCGCACGTGGGGTCGAGCACGAGATCGCCTGGGTCAGTTGCCATCAGGATGCAGCGCTCAACGATCTTAGGTGTCGTTTCGACAACGTAGCGTTTATCGGCTGCGCCTCCAATGTCGGTCCATACGTTAGTGAGGACATAAGCAGGAAAATCATCGATTCGCCTCAAGTAGCGGAGCGAATTTTTCTGCGGCAGCAGGCGCCCCGCAGCCTTAAGTCGTGTCATGCCGGCTTGGCTAGTTTTCCAAATGCTTTGCATAGTCGGCCTAAACACACGACCTTCACACTCGACATCAAACCAAGATGCAGCTCCAGCACCTTTTTCGCTTCCGTGGCTACCGGTCGATTGCAGCTGATCTGGAGTAAACAGCGCTGCTCCTTCTGGAAGCCTTCCAGCCCGCTCTTCTGGAGTAGCAGAACGCCGTTCTCCGCCAGGAAATACCACAGAGCCATAATGTGCAGAACCATCCCCACCTGCGGCTTTCTCTTTGTGCAATTGGCGGTACTTGCAAGCAGCTTTGTTTTTGCTGAACCACACTACATGATCTGCGACCCCTGGCAGGTAGTCGCTCGTCGCAGATGTGGTTTTTGTGAGCGTCACCAGAGAAATGAAGTTTTCATCGCCAAAAACCTCGTCCATTACAGCTCGCAATCGATGGACATTCTCGTCGCCGATCTGCACAAAGATTGATCCGGACTCATTTAGCAGATCACGCGCCACGGTAAGCCGATCTCGCAGGTAGGTCAGGTACGAATGAATACCGTCGCGCCAGGTATCCCGGAACGCCTTCACCTGCTCAGGTTCGCGTGTGATATGCCCTGCCTTTCCATCAGTCACATCACGAGTTGTTGTTGACCACTGGAAGTTGCTGTTGAATTTGATACCGTAGGGTGGATCGAAGTAGATGCACTGCACCTTGCCGCGCAGGCCTTCGCGCTCGGCCAGGCTGGCCATGACTTGCAGACTGTCGCCGAGGATCATGCGGTTGGCCCAATGGGCGTCGTGCTGGTAAAACTCCGTCTTGGCGTCGTCGTTGGGCAGGCCGTTGAAGTCGGCGAACATGTCCACCTGAAGATCAGCGGCCTTTTCATCGGCTTCGCTACGGCGGCGCAGGTCGTCGATCAGCACCTTGGGGTGGACCTTCTCCTGGATGTAGAGCGGCGGCGCGTGAACGACGAGGTCGGACCAGTCCTGTTCGTCCTTGCCGCGCCAGACCAGCTGCGGGTCGAGGTCGCGGTTGCGGCGCTCGTAGGCGACGCGAACGGGCGACTGCTCTTCTTTCTGCATAACCGACTGGTATTCGGCGGTGGGAATGTTCTTGCGGGTGGCCTCGTCGTGCTTGAGGGTTTCGACGGTCAGCGGAGTCTTGGGTTTCTTGGCCATATCAGTTGCCCTTCACCGTCAGCGTGGTAGCCGCGGCTTCGATCATCTTGTTAAACTCGGATTCGACCTTTTTCTGGAAGTCGGACTCGATCTGGTACACCTCGGTGAACTCGGCAAAGGCCCAGCGGCCATACTGCTTGAGGTTGTTCACGCCTGGCACCCAGTAGGTGTCCATGGTGGATTTCTTTTCCTTGGCGTCTTCGCGCCGGTAGCCCTTGATCTCGACGATCAGGTGCAAGGGATCGTCCTCGCCGTGGCCGTCGTCCACCAGGACGATGAAGTCTGGCAAGTAGGTGCGCGTTTCAGAGCCGTATCGGTACGGCACTTCCAGACCGAGGTTGTGGTTTTTGACGTAGGCCCGCACCTTGGGATGGGATTCAGCCACCCGGCAGAATTCGCCCTCCCAGTCGCTGTCGAGAATCACCCAGTTGAGGTGGCAGCGGCGAGAATCGGTTTCCCAGCGGTCGGTCTTCGATGTGTTGAAATTGACGTGGGCGGTGGTGCCGGTCGGGTTATATGGGTCGAGTACCGCCTTGATGAAACGCACGGACTCCTCGGGTTTTGCCTTGAGCATGGCGCGGTTGATCGCGGCAACGATACGCTCGGATGCCATATCGGCCAGCATCTTGTACTTGAGTTGCGCTGGGTAGGTGCCGCCCTTGCACTCCAGATAGCCTTCGATCCACTGGCGAGCCAGGCGTTTGATCTGGCCGAACAGATGTAGTTTTGGCTCTCCGTTTGCATCGCGGAACTTGCTCAACAGCAGGTGCGAGGTCAGTTCATAGATAACCTGCGAGGACCGAACATCGCCGGTATGAATCAGATTCAGATCAACTGTTTCACCGATGATGCCCGAGTTACGCGTTTGGGTGGCCCCCACTAGCTCTGGCGTAAGTTCGAGCACGGAGTCGTTGTCGAATTCGGCGGAAAGCTGGTCTTCCGGAAGCTCCACACGGTAACCCTGTACCCGGGGGAACTGGATTTCCAGTGCATCGCGGTCGGGCCGAACAGCTTTGACCTGGATGGTCTCGCGCGGCGGCTGCGGTGGCGCGATCACGGGCTTGGCGGTGAAGTCGAACGGAATGCCCAGCACGTCGGCGTATTCGACGCTGAAGAGACCTTTATCGGGTCCATCTTCATTCAGATAGTAGGACTGGCGGCGCAGCGCGCGGCCAATAACCTGCTCGCACAACAACTGAGTGCCGAAGGCACGCACCCCGAGGACATGGGTGACGGTGTTGGCGTCCCAGCCTTCGGTTAGCATGGAGACGGACACCACGCAGCGGATGGAGTCACCCAGGCGGTCGGCCTTGCCGACGGTGTTCATAACTTCACGCAGCAGGGTGGCATCGTCCAGGGTTTTGCCTGCGCGTAGTTCATTTGCGAGTTGGCCGCCGCGTTCGAATATTTCGTTACGGAAGCGTTCGATCTCGTCAGCAGCCAGATTGCGGAAATTATCGTCGAGCGCTTCTCCGGATTCGAGCTGCTCACTGTCGATCAGCAAAGTGCGCGGACGTCCCAGCGGGTTGCCATGTTCGTCATGGTTGCGGAACAAGGCTAGGCGACCTTCGACCAGTTTGCTGCTGCCGTTCGGGTGGGGCTGCTGGAAACCAGAGATGTAGTCGTACACCAGCTTGGAGGTCGAGGTGTTGTTGCAGACGACAATGAAACAGGGCGGAACGGGTACCTTCTTTTCAGCCCACAGCTCATAGGTCTTTTCGTAATGACCGTAAAGAGCCAAAAGTGCCGTCTGAAGTTGGGTGGGCAGGTCGAGTGGATTCAGCCCTTCGGCCTTGCCACGACCTTTTTTCGGCATTTTGGCGCGAATGTGTTCCCACAAATTGCGGAACATAGGCATTTCGCCGCCCGGGATATTGTCGGCCACCGGCACCCGCGGCAGCTTGACGATTCCGCACTCGATGGCATCCATCAGCGAAAAATCGCTCAAGGTCCATGGGAACAGCGTGCCTTCGGCATAGCCCGATCCGCTCAGGAAGAACGGCGTGGCCGACAGATCGATGACGCGGGCGATACCTAACTTGCGGTTGATGGCTTCGAGTCCGGAAATCCACAAGCGGGCGGCTTCGTTATTTTGCTCGGCTTCCTTCTTGTCATCGCCTTTCAGATCAACGTCTTCAGCGGCATGGTCGGGTTTCTCGCGGTAGCAGTGGTGGGCTTCGTCGTTGATGACCAGAATGTTTTTCAAGCCCATGAGGTCGGGCATGACCCGCTGGATCATCTGCCCCTCGGTTTCCTGGGTATCGAGAGGATCACCGCCCCGGCCTTGCAGCAATAACCTGCCGCCCTTGGAAAGCTCGATGCGCTCGCGTAGCTTGAACGCGTGGTAGTTCGTGATGACGATCTTGGCCCGTTCCAGATCGATCATCATGTCGCTGGGCACCAGTTCGCGGCTGCGGTAGTAACTATCCGGGTCGTTGGGCTGGAGTACGCGTAAGCGGTCTTTGATGGTCAGGCCGGGTGCGACCAGCAGGAAGCCGCGAGCGAATTTCTTGCTGTTGGGATGTCGGACAGCGTTGACGGTCTGCCAGGCGATGAGCATGGCCATAACGGTGGTTTTTCCGGCACCGGTGGCGAGTTTGAGGGCCAGACGCATCAGCTCCGGGTTGGCCGCGTTATTGGCGTTGGCCAGGTGTTCCAGAAAGCGCTCACCGTTTTTGCCGATCTGCGGCGCGACTTCGGTCAGCCAGATGGCGGTCTCGACAGCCTCGACCTGGCAGAAGAACGGCCGGATGCCGCTGAACTTGTGGTGCCGCCAGTGCTGGAGCAGCCGGGTGGTTTCTGGCGTGACGTGCCAGTCATTGGGGTTGGGGATCATCCGCCACTTGTCCACTTCCTGGCGGACAGCGTTGATGATGGCGGTGTGGCTGTACTGCTGGTCCTCGGTGGATAGGCCCTTGCCCTCGTCAAAGATCAGGTCGCCCTGCTTGGCCGCCCCCTTCTGTTTCTTGGGTTTGGGGATCGGCGTGATGAACTCCGCGAGGCGGCGGGTCTCGATGATCTGCTGCGTCGGCTGGCCGCTGCTATCCAGTTCCCAATGGCGAGACGGGTACTCGTAGGGCGAATTCAGGATTGGCCGCTCGAAAAACGGGTTTGTCATTATTGTCCGATGGGCTGTCAGTTCGATGGTCAACCAGAATCTTCGCATATCAAAGCGACATTTCGCACCGTAATGCCCGCTGTTGAGACACTTCGTCGACAGGTTGCCGCCCAAAAATAAAACCGGTGCCTTCACCCAGTTCCCCCTTTCCGGAGAACCAGGTGAACACCCTACAGACCTCACGAAGCCTTTTCCCCCTACCAGCTGACCAGGCTGCGGAACGGACGCGCGACGAGATTGCAGGCGCATTCGAGCGTCATCGTCGACATCTCGACACCCTGCGCCAGTGGCGTGATCAGAACGAGATTAGCCGAGAGGCCAAAGTAACGAAAAAACCTCAGTTGCCGAAGCCCGAGGTACCGGCTCCATTGGCCTTGCAGATTACAACTGGGGTGGGCAAAACCCGGGCGGTAGCGCAACTGGCAGCCAAGGCTGATATCGGGCTCCTGCTTCTGGTTCGCGATCACCGGTTAGCCGCAGAGATACATGAAGCGGTTGTCGCTGCCGGGGGGCATGACGCCATGATGTACCGGGGCCGTACCGACCTTCGCGATCATCCCGCCCACTGCCAGAAAATGGGCGTTGCCACCGAACTTAGTCAGCTGCGGCGCCTGATTCAGCCAATGCTGTGCCAACGCTGCCCGCACGGTCTGAGTACCATGATGAACCGTGCACAGTGCACCCCGGAGCTAGATCAGGAAAAGATACTGAAGCTTCACCGGAAGGCTGACGTACTGGGGATCGACTTGGTAGCTACCGAGCCATGCTCTTGGCTGGACCACCAGAAACTGGCGATTGAGACGCGCATTGTCATTGCCGCCCATCCGAGCTATGGGCCTACGCTGGCCCAGTGGAGTAACGGGCGGCATGAGGAGCCTCGTCTAGTGGTCGTCGACGAGGCAGCAGTGCTGGCCCAGGCCTTCACTGTCACGGTTGAGCACGTGATCCAGTGGCGCAAGCGGCTGGACGATATTCGGCAACTGAGTGCGTCTCAAATTCTGGTTCAGCGCCAGCCCCTCCGCGATCTGGACACGATGGGAGGCGACCCCGATGGCATTGAAGCTCAGCAGGAAGAGATTCGGACGCGAGAGAAAGAGCTTGAAGGATTGGCTCTCGGTAAGCAGTTCCTGGCCCACCACGCGGCCATGATGGACGCCAGCGTGGACCACGCGGGCGATAAGCACGCTGCCGAACATATACCCGCACACAACAAAATAGCACCCACCCCATCCCAAGCCGGGATACACACCCCAA
>JAIBFA010000010.1 GCA_019459325.1 Thiobacillus sp. | reverse complement strand
CATGGGCGCCACGCTGCCCGACACGCCGGGGCTGATGATCGGTCTCATGCACGGCAGCACGCCCGGCCTCACGCTGGCGCAGAACGCGCACTTCATCGGCATGGAAGGCACCAACACCTTCGCCTGCCAGTTCCGCGACGTATTCCTGCCCGACAGCCGGGTCGTCTGCCATGCGGAAGAATTCGGTGCCTTCCGCGACCGCACCAAGTCGGCCTTCATCCTGCTGCAGATGGGCATGGGCCTCGGGCTCATCGACGCCTGCGTGGCGATGATGAAGCGCGCCGACAAGCAGTTCGGCCACGTCAACCGCTTTCTCGACGTGCAGGCCGACGCGCTGGAAGCCGAGCTCGACGCCGCGCGCGCCGCCACCTACGCGCTGGCGGAAAAAATCGCGCGCGACGGCAGCGCGCCGCATGTAAAGGAAACCCTGCAACTGCGGCTGGCCGGCAGCGAATTGAGTCTGAAGGCCGCCAACGCCGCGATGCTGCATCTGGGCGCCAAGGGCTATCTGTCGAACAACCCCGCGCAACGAAGATTGCGCGAGGCCTACTTCATCGCCATCGTGACGCCTGCGATCAAGCATCTGCGCAAGGAGCTGCACGAATTCGATAGCGCCGCCTGCGCGCTGTCGAATCCCGAACTGGAGGTCGCATGATCCGATTTGCAGTGTCTCTCTCCGTGGACGAGGCAGCGGAGAAACTCATCGCCGCCATCGCGGCCTACCCGATGGGGCTGGTCGCCCACTCCAACGGCCAGGCCAATTGCGCCAAGAAAGGCATCGCGGTGCCGGCCGATCAGGTCCTCGAAGTGTTCCGCCCCGACTACGCCGTCAAGGTGTGGGCGGCGGACAAGGCGGCCGGCATCGACATCCCGCTGCGCATTCACCTCTACGAAGCCGACGGCCGCACCTGGGTTGCATACCGCCCGGCCGCGGACGTGTTCAAACCCTACGTCAACCCGCAGCTCGACGTGCTGGGCGGCGAACTCGACGTCATCTTCAATCAACTGCTGGCCACGCTCGATCCGTGGAAATTGCCATGATGAATCTCTCTGCTGCTGTCTCTGCCCCCGAATCTGCCCCCGCCTTCCGCAAATGGACCTGCGCCGTCTGCGACTACGTCTACGACGAAGCGGCGGGCGACCCCGACCACGGCCTTGCGCCCGGCACCCGCTACGAGGCCATCCCCGACGACTGGAGCTGCCCCGATTGCGGCGTGACCAAGGCGGACTTCTACTGCTTCGACGACTAGCTCATTTCGGGAAACGGGGCCGCCCCGGTAAAATCCCGGGATGTTTGTCTATCTCCACGGCTTCAATTCCTCCCCCGCATCCGGCAAGGCCCGGCAGCTTGGCGAGCACATGGCCCGCATCGGCCGGCAGGCGGACTACGTCTGCCCGGCGCTGCCCAACAGCCCGCGCGCGGCCATCGCGCACGTCGAGGCCGAACTGGAACAACGCCG
The DNA here is from genome assembly GCA_019459325.1 of Thiobacillus sp. Classification (GTDB taxonomy): domain Bacteria; phylum Pseudomonadota; class Gammaproteobacteria; order Burkholderiales; family Thiobacillaceae; genus Thiobacillus. The sequence goes on along the minus strand of JAIBFA010000010.1, from coordinate 10,943 downwards.
CCCGGAAGCGGTCACCCTGATCGGCAGCTCGCTGGGCGGCTTCTACGCGACCCATCTGGCAGAAAAGCACGGCTGGAAAGCGGTGCTGGTGAACCCGGCGGTGCACGCCCACACACTGCTGCGCAGCGCGCTCGGCCCCCAGACCAACTGGCACACCGGCGAGAAGTGGGAACTTACCGAAGCGCATCTGGCCGAACTCGCCGCACTCGACGTCGATGCCATCACCCTGCCCAAGCGATATCTTTTGCTGGCGCAGACCGGCGACGAGGTGCTCGATTACCGTGATGCGGTGGCCTACTACGCCGGGGCCACGCAGATCATCGAAGACGGCGGCGACCACGGCTTTGCCGGGTTCGAGCGCCACTACCAAACCATTCTGGATTTCTGATTTTTCATGTACCTCATCTTTGAAGAGGACGGCCATTTCAAGGCCGGCTCCATCCTGTCCGAGACTGACGCCACGGCACAGGTGGAAACCGCCTCGGGCAAGCGCAGCAAGATCAAGACGGCCAATATCCTGCTGCGCTTCGCCGCGCCGTCGCCGACCGAGGTGATGCAGCAGGCCGAGACGCTGACCGCCGACCTCGATGCCGACTTTCTGTGGGAAGCGGCGGGCACCGACGAATTCGGCTTCGAACAGCTGGCGCAGGAATATTACGGCCACGCGCCGACGCCGGCGGAATCGGTGGCGCTGCTGCAAAAGCTGCACAGCTCGCCGATCTACTTTCACAAAAAGGGCAAGGGCCGCTACCGCCCGGCCCCGGCCGACACGCTGGCGGCGGCCAAGGCCGGGCTGGAGAAAAAGCGCCTGGCGGCGGAGCGGCAGGCGCATCTGGCGGCGGAGCTGGCGGCCTTCCGGCTGCCGGAGGAATACGTCTCGCTGATTCCGCGCATCCTCATCGCGCCCGACAAGAACACGCTGGAATACAAGGCGCTGGAAGATGCGGCGACGGCCACCGGGCTGTCGCAATTGCGGCTCATCGAACGCTGCGGCGCGATCCCGTCGACGCTCGACTTCCACCTGGCGACCTTCCTGCTGGAATACTTTCCGCGCGGCACCGGCTTTGCGCCGGTCACCGAGCCGGCCGCTTTAAATCCAAGCGACCCCCCTGAATTGCCGAAGAGCACCGTGCGCGCCTTCTCGATGGACGACGAGGCGACCACCGAGATCGACGATGCGCTGTCGGTCGAATGGCGCGACGACGGCAGCGTTCGCGTCGGCATCCACATCGCCGCGCCCGCGCTCGGCATCGCGCCGGGCTCGGAACTCGACAAGGTCGCGCGCGAGCGGCTCTCCACCGTCTACTACCCCGGCGACAAGATCACCATGCTGCCGGACGCGCTGATCCACCATTACACCCTGGGCGAAACCCACGACTGCCCGGCGCTGTCGCTGTACGTCGACGTCGCGTCCGACCTGCGCGTGCTCGGCACCGAGTCCAAACTCGAGATGGTGCACATCGCCGACAACCTGCGCCACGAGACGCTGGAAGTGCTGTTCAACGACGCCACCCTGCGCAACCCGGACGTGCCCGATTACCCCTACCGCCGCGAACTGGAATGGCTGCGCGACTTCGCCGCCGTGCTCGAAGCCGGGCGCGGCAAGGCCGACACGGTCGACCGCGTCGATTACAACTTCAAGGTCGACAATGACCGCATCAGCATCGTGCCGCGCAAGCGCGGCAGCCCGATCGACAAGGTGGTGTCGGAGCTGATGATCTTCGCCAATGCGCACTGGGGAGGCTGGCTGGCGCAAAACCGCGTGCCCGGCATCTACCGCGCGCAATCCAACGGCAAGACGCGCATGACGACCGCACCCGATCCGCACGTCGGCCTCGGCGTCGATCAATATGCGTGGTCATCGTCGCCCCTTCGGCGCTATGTCGATCTGGTCAACCAGCGCCAGCTCATCAGCCTGGTGCAGGGCGGCGCCCCGGTATACCCGCCCCGGAGCGAGGCGCTGTTTTCGGTGGTGCGTGACTTCGAGCTGGCGTACGACGCCTACAATGAATTTCAGCGGCGGCTGGAGCGCTACTGGATGCTGCGCTGGCTGATCCAGGAAGACATCCACGAAGTCACCGCCAGCGTGATCCGCGAAGACCTGGTGCGCTTCGACACCCTGCCGATGGTGACGCGCGCGCCTTCGGTGATGGGTGTCGCGCCGGGCTCGAAAGTGCGGCTGGCGATTTCCAGCATCGATCTGCTCGACATCCACTTTCACGCCGAGTACCTTGAAACCGTGACGCCGCCGCCTGACAGCAGCGCCGCCCTTCCGTAAAATCAGGCGTCCCCCTACTTCCTGCCCCTATGCTGTCTGACCCGCCCCTTACTCTCGCCGAACCGTCCAAACAGGGCACGCGCATGGCGCTGGCGCTGCTGGCGTCGGCGGCGGTGCACGGCATGGTGCTGTCGACCCAGTTCGTCCAGGTCAATCCGCGCCTGTTCGAGGATCCCAACCTGCCGATGGAAGTGGTGCTGGTCAACGCCAAGAGCCTGGATTCGCCACTCAACCCTGATGCGCTGGCCCAGGTGAATCTGGCCGGCGGCGGCAACACCGACGAGGACCGGCGACTGAAAAGCCCGCTGCCTGCCAGCCCGAAAACGCAGACCGGCAGCGAAGACGCCGCCTTGCAGGCGCGCGTGTCCCAACTGGAACAGCAGGCCAAAGTCCTGTTGAGCCAGTTGCAGCCCAACGGACAGTTGCAGAATCCGACGCCGTCTGCGCCGCCGGCACCGGACCAGCCGGCACTCGACGCCAGCCAGCTCAACCTGCAGGCACGCGAAATGGCCCAGCTGCAGGCGCGTATCTCGCAGCAGTGGGACGACTACCAGAAGCGCCCCAAGCGCGCCTTCGTCGGCGCCAACGTGCGCGAGTACGCGTTTGCGCGCTACGTCGAGGACTGGGTCACCAAGGTCGAGCGGGTCGGCAACGTCAACTACCCCGAAGCCGCGCGCCGCCAGGGCATTTACGGCAGCCTCAAGCTCACCGTGTCTATCCATGCCAACGGCCGCATCGAGACGATCGAAGTCGATCGCTCGTCCGGCTCCAAGATTCTCGACACCGCCGCGATCAAGATCGTGGAACTCGCCGCGCCTTTCGCGCCTTTCCCCGACGATATGCGGAAAAAGGCCGACATTTTGTCTATAACGCGTACCTGGACCTTCACCCGCTCCGACCAGTTGGTGGGGACGGACTGAACAGCGGCCGCGTCATCCCGCGCCTAGGCTTGGGGAACCCACCTGCCGGCCACACCCCGACATGACGAGCACGAATGGTCATGTATAATATTCTGATTTGCTTATACATTTCGGAGTCTGACCATGCACACCGGCACCACCCTTACCCAGTTCATCATTGAAGAGCAGCGCCGCACCGCCGGCGCCACCGGCGACTTCACCTCGCTGCTGAACGACGTCGTCACCGCCTGCAAGGCCATTTCCAACGCCGTGAACAAGGGCGCGCTGCTGGGCGTGATGGGTTCGCTGGATTCGGAGAACGTGCAGGGCGAGACACAGAAGAAGCTCGACGTCATCACCAACGAGATCATGATCCGCTCCAACGAGTGGGCGGGCCACCTGGCCGGCATGGCTTCCGAGGAAATGGACGAGGTGTACGCCATCCCCAGCAAGTACCCGCTGGGCAAGTACCTGCTGGTGTTCGACCCGCTCGACGGATCAAGCAACGTCGACGTCAACATCTCGGTCGGCACCATCTTCTCGATCCTGAAGGCGCCGGTCGCCGGCCGCGCCGCCAAGATGGAAGACTTCCTGCAAACCGGCACGCAGCAGGTATGCGCCGGCTACGCGATCTACGGTTCCTCGACCATGCTGGTGCTGACCTTCGGCCACGGCACCAACGGCTTCACGCTCGACCGTGACGTCGGCGAGTTCGTGCTGACCCACCCCAACATGAAGATCCCCACCGAGACCAAGGAGTTCGCGATCAACGCGTCCAACATGCGTTTCTGGGAAAAGCCGGTCCAGCGCTACGTCGACGAGTGCCTCGCCGGCAAGACCGGCCCGCGCGGCAAGGACTTCAACATGCGCTGGGTCGCCTCGATGGTCGCCGAAGTGCACCGCATCCTCACCCGCGGCGGCATCTTCATGTACCCCAAGGACACCAAGGATCCGGCCAAGGCCGGCAAGCTGCGCCTGCTATACGAAGCCAACCCGATGGCCTTCATCGTCGAGCAGGCCGGCGGCGCCGCCACCACCGGCTATTCGCGCATCCTCGACCTCGCCCCCGAAGGCTTGCACCAGCGCGTGCCGGTGATCCTGGGCTCCAAGACCGAGGTGGATACCGTGACCGGTTACCACCACGAAAAGGCCGCCTGAGCGCTGTCGGCTTTCGAATTGAAATGCTGGATTGAAAAAGCCGGGCGATGCCCGGCTTTTTTGTTGGCGAGGACGGCAACTATGCTGCGGCTCGCCGCAGACCGCCACGCATCAGGCTCACGCATTCATCCGGCGGCAACGGACGGCTGAACAGGTAGCCCTGAACCTGATCGCAATGATTGGCGCGCAGATAGGCCAGTTGCGCCTCGGTTTCGACCCCTTCCGCAACCACGGTCAGGCCGAGGCTGCTGGCCAACGCGATAATGGTGCGCACGATCGCCGTGTCGTTCTCGTCGCCCGGAATGTCGTTGATGAACGAGCGGTCGATCTTCAGGCAGTGGATGGAAAAGGTTTTCAGATAGCTCAGCGAGGAATAGCCGGTGCCGAAGTCGTCGACTGCGATGCGGATGCCAAGGCGTTCCAGTTCGGCCAGTACGGCGGCAGCGGACGCCAGACTGTCCATGATCGAGGACTCGGTGATTTCCAGTTCAAGGTCGCTTGGCGCCAGTCCGGTGTCGCGGAGCGCGATGCTGATTTCCTCGGCCAGATCCTTTTGCCGGAATTGCCGTGTCGACAGGTTGACCGCCATGCTGCCGGCAGTCAGCCCCATATCCTGCCACGCGCGCATCTGGCGGCAGGCCTCGCGCAACACCCAATCGCCGATCGGCAGGATGAGGCCGCTTTGTTCGGCAATCGGAATGAATTCCTCCGGGCTGACCGCACCGAGTTCCGGCGATTGCCAGCGCAACAGGGCCTCCCACCCCACCAGGCGGCCCGAGCGGATCTCCAGTTTGGGCTGATAGTGCAGCGCGAGTTCGCCGCGCGCCAGGGCATGCTTCAGGCGGGCCTCCAGCAGCACGCGGCGCTGGAGTTCGTCGGAGAGGTCGCGGCTGAACACTATGAGGCAGTTGCGCCCGGACGATTTGGCGCGGTGCAAAGCGAGGTCGGCATAACGCATCAGGATGCTGACTGACTCGCCATCCGTCGGATACGTGACGATGCCGATACTGGCACGGATTTCCAGGCGGTCATTGCCGATGTCGAACTCGCGGGCCATGGCCTGCAGCAGATCCTGCCCCACCTCCTTTGCCCGCTCGGCCGACGCATTTTCCAGCAGGATCACGAACTCGTCGCCGCTGAATCGGGCCATGAAAGCGGCTTTCGGCAGCCTCGCGCGTATGCGCTGGGCAACGGCAACCAGCAACAGATCACCGTGCTCGTGCCCCAGCGTGTCGTTCACATTCTGGAAGTGATCCAGGTCCAGCAGCAGCACGGCGCAGGGCGTATCGTGCCGGCCACGTGCCATCGCCAGATTGAGCTTGTCGTTGAATGCAGTGCGGTTGGGCAGCCCGGTCAGGTCGTCATGGCTGAGCATATGCCGCATCTGGCGGAACGGTCGGCTCACGGCCTCGGCATAGATTGCGCGGTAGAGAAAATAATAGGAAAACACCTTGTAGGTATGCCCCAGCAGGTTGGCCGTGCTGCTCACGTTCACATACAGGATGAAGAACAATTCGCCCGCCGCCATCAGCAGCAAGGCCAGCATCAGGCTTTCGAAATCGCAATGGGTAATCCGCGCGCGGCGCAGAACCAGCAGGACAGCGACCCCAAGGTAGAGGCTGAACACCCCCCATTCGAGCGTGATCTTGAGCGGGGTCAACCCCTGGCCCGTCACGTACATCGCCGGCACGACCTGCGGTGACACCAACAGACCGTAAGAAAGTGCCAGCACCAAGAGCAGAACTCCGGCCCAGCCGAAGCGGCTGACCAGGAAACGCATGGCGGGGGTTTCCGGAAGCAGCACATAGGCCAGCAGACCGATCCCGGCGGCGTAGCGGCCGCACAGCCAGAACAGAATGGCTTTGTGGGGCGTGTTGGGGCTGAGCAGATCCGGCATGCCCAGATAGGACAGGAAATGCAGGGTGTCGAACAGCGCCACTGCGAGAAACGCGCAGCCCAGCGCCATGGAACGGATCGAGCGCACGCTCTCCTGCGCGCCATGGCCCGTGAAGAAAACCAGTGCCGCGACGACGATGGCGAAAACTTCCATCATCGAATGAACCGCCAGGAAAGTCGGAGACGAGATCGCCACCTGATTGCCCGGCGCGGCCTGCCACACCAGCAGCGGGATGCTCGCGACCAGCAGGAGCATGCCGGCGAGGCGGTGTGAGCCTTGTCTTGGCAATTGCATCAAAGCAGGGGGTCCTCTCTTCTTGATTGGAGGGTCGCACAAATAACCATATTGCCGTAACAAGTATTTCCGGTTTGCTGACTATCGTCAATTTCCGGCTGGCCGGTACCAGGCGGGCGCGTCTCTCCGATTGCGCGCCCAACGATAACGGCGCGGAGGGTGGCACACTTGAATGCTGGCGCCGCACACCGCGTTATGGCCCCGTGTTGATGGGGCGCACAAGCAGGCGCACGGTATCGGACGGCTCAGGACTGCGCGGTCGGCGGCGAAGGGTGGTGCGATGGCGTATGCACGACAGCCCGTTGATGCGGGCGCGCCTCGATCTCCTCCGGACGGGCCTGCAACCGCCTGTCCGATACCCAATGGAAAAACAACGGGATAAAGAAGACCGCGAGGAAGGTGGCGGCGAGCATCCCGCCAACGACGCCGGTTCCGACAGCGTGGCGCGCCCCGGCGCCCGCCCCGGTGGAGATCGCCAGCGGCAGCACGCCGAGGATGAAGGCGAGCGAAGTCATCAGGATGGGACGGAAGCGCAGACGCGCCGCCTCCAGTGCGGCCGCCGCGCTGGAATAGCCTTCCTGCCTTTTCAGCACGGCGAATTCGACGATCAGAATCGCGTTCTTCGCCGCCAGCCCCAGCAGCGTCACCAGACCGATCTGGAAGTAGACGTCGTTGGTCAGCCCGCGCAGCCACACCGCGGCAAGCGCGCCGAAGGTGCCGAAGGGCAGCGCCATCAGTACGGCGAAGGGCAGCGACCATTTTTCATACTGCGCGGCGAGGATCAGGAACACCATCAGCACCGCCAGTCCCAGCGCGATGCCCGAGGTCCCGCTCGAACGCTTTTCCTGGAACGAGGCGCTGGTCCATTCGTAGCTGAAGTCGGGCGGCAGGGTCTTCTTCGCGATCTCGTCGACGATCTCGAGCGCCTGTCCCGAGCTGATCCCCGGCACCGCGCTGCCCATGATCTTGACCGCCTGCAGGTTGTTGTAGCGGTCCAGTGTTTCCGGACCGGACGAGAAGCTGATTCGCGCCAGCGCCGACATCGGCACCATCTCACCCGCCTCGTTGGGGACGAACAGCGCCGACACGTCCTGCGGCGTCTTGCGCGCGCCCGGCTCGGCCGACATCAGCACCTGCCAGGTGCGGCCGTACTTGTTGAAGTCGTTGACGTAATAGCTGCCGAGGGTGGCCGACAGCGTGCTGAACACGTCGTCGATCCTGACGCCGAGCATCTTCGCCTTCTCGCGGTCGACGTCGACATACAGCTGCGGCACGTGCGGCCGCCACAGCGTCAGCACCTGCGCAAGCCGTTTGTCCTGCCGCGCAGCGGCGAGAAACGCCTCGCTCACCTCGGCGAGTTTCTTGGGCCCGCCCTCGCCCCTGTTCTGGATGTAGAACTCGAAGCCGCCGGCGTTGCCCAGCCCGAAAATCGGCGGCGGCGCGAACGCCAGCACCAGCGCCTCGCGGATACCCGCAGTAGAACCCATCATCTCGCCGACCATCTGCTGGATGGTCTTGTCGCGCTCGTCCCAGTGGCGTGCGGCAACGAAAATCGTCGCCGCGCTGTTGCGGAAGCCGCCGCCGAGAAAATCCAGGCCGGCGAAGGCGACCACGTGTTCGACCGTGGGGTCCTTGCGCACGATCGCGTCGACCTGCTTGACCACCGCTTCGGTGCGCGACAGCGCCGAGCCGTCGGGCAGATACACCGCGCTGATGTAATACCCCTGGTCCTCGTCCGGCACCAGGCTGCCGGGCGTGAACTTCCACAGCGTGACCGCGGCGGCGATCATCAGGAGGTAGATCGACAGCGCCACCAGCGAGCGCCGCATGAGGAATTTCACGCCACCCTGGTAATGCCGGGTCATGCCGGCGAAGCCGCGGTTGAAGGCGCGGAAGAAGCGCCCTGGTTCGTGCGGCTTCTCACCCTTCAGCAGCGCCACGCACAGTGCCGGCGTCAGCGTCAGCGCGACGATGCCCGAGATCACCACCGAAATCGCAATCGTCACTGCAAACTGGCGGTACAGCTCGCCGGTCAGTCCGCCCAGGAAGGCGATCGGGATGAACACTGCGCACAGCACCAGCACGATCGCGATCACCGGCCCGGTGACTTCGCGCATCGCCAGCAGCGCGGCTTCGCGCGGGGCTTTCTTTTCTTCATGGATGATGCGCTCGATGTTCTCCAGCACCACGATGGCGTCGTCGACCACGATGCCGATGGCGAGCACCATGCCGAACAGCGTCAGCGTGTTGATCGAGTAGCCGAGCAGCAGCAGGCCGACGAAGGTGCCCAGGAGCGACACCGGCACCGCGAGGATGGGGATGAGCGTCGCGCGCCAGTTCTGCAGGAACACGAACACCACCAGCACCACCAGCAGGATCGCCTCGCCCAGCGTCTTCACCACTTCGCGGATCGACACTTCGACGAAGCGCGTGGTGTCGTAGGGCACGGCGTAATCGAGGCCTTCGGGAAAGCCCTTCTTCAGTTCCTCGACCGTGCGCGTGACCTCGTCGCCGACTTCGAGCGCGTTGGCGCCGGGCTGCAGAAAGATGCCGACCAGCGTCGCCGGTTTGCCATTGTAGAGACCCGCAAAGTCATAGTCTTTGGAGCCGAGTTCGATCCGGGCGACGTCCTTCAGATACAGCAAGGAGCCGTCCTGGTTGGCGCGCACGACGATGTTCTCGAATTCCTTGGGATCGGCGAGCCGCCCTTTTGTCGTAAGCGAATACACCAGCGCCTGGCCGTTGTCGACCGGCGGCTGGCCGATCTTGCCGGGGGCAAACTGCGCGTTCTGCTCGCTGATTGCGCGGGAAAGATCGGCCACCGTGACGCCCAGTTGCGCCATGCGGTCGGGCTTGAGCCAGATGCGCATGGCGTAATCCTTGGCGCCGAAGATCTGCACGTTGGTGGTGCCGGGAATGCGCTTCAGCCGGTCCAGCACGTTGAGCGTGACGTAGTTGCTGGTGTAGAGATCGTCGTAGCGACCGTCGGGCGAGAGGAAGGCGAGCACCTGCAGGAAAGCCGACGAGCCTTTTTCCACCGTCACGCCCTGGCGCCGCACTTCTTCCGGCAGCCTCGCCTCGGCCTGCTTGACCCGGTTGTTGACGTTGAGCGAGGCCTTGTCGACATCCGAACCGATCTCGAAGGTGACCTGGATTTCCAGCACGCCGTTGGAGGCCGAGGTCGAACTCATGTACATCATGTCCTCGATGCCGTTGATCGAATTTTCCAGCGGCGCGGCGACGGTCTGCTCGAGCACCCCGGCCGACGCGCCCGGGTAGATCGCCCGCACTGTCACCACCGGCGGAGCGATCTCCGGGTACTGCGCGATCGGCAGCGCACGCATCGCCAGCAGGCCCGCGAGCACGATGAGGATGGACAGCACCACCGAGAAAATCGGCCGGTCGATGAAGAAGCGCGAGAACATGACGGTTCCTTATTGTTTCGCAGCGGCGGCAGGGGCCGCTGCCGCACTCGGCGTCACGCCGGTGGGGGCGCCGGCCTCGCGGGGTGCGACCGGCATGCCGGGGAAGAAAATCCGCGCCATGCCGTCGATTACGACCTTGTCGCCGGGCTTCAGCCCTTTCTTGATCACCCAGCGTCCCGTTCCCGGCTCGCTGCCACCCACCCAGGCACCGACTTCGACTGGGCGCGGCAGCGCGACGGTCATGCCCTTGTCGCCGGGCGTCGCGACGTAGACGAATTTGCCGGTGGGGCCATCCAGCACCGCCGGTTGCGGCACGCTGATCGCGTCCGGCAACTGTCCGCCTTCGACGATCACCCGGACGAACTGGCCAGGCTTCAGCTTGCCGTCGGCGTTGGCAAATTCGGCGCGCATGTCGAACGCGCCGGTTTGCGGATTCGCCTTGTAATCACTGAAATTGAGCGTGCCCATGGCGTCGAGGCGGGTGTCATCGGCGAGCACCAGGCCGACGCGTTGCCGATTCTGCTCGAGCGTCCCTTCCGCACGCTGTTTTTCCAGTGCCAGGCGCTCGTCTTCGCCGATCGAGAAGCGCGCATAAATGGGCGCGATCTGCGCCAGCGTGGAGAGCGCCGGGCCGGTGGGGCTCACCAGCGCACCTTCCACCTGCAGCGCGCGCCCCATCACGCCGGAAAGCGGCGCGCGGATATCGGTGTAGCCCAGATTGATGCGTGCATCGGCGAGATTCGCCGCGGCCGTGCGCACGCCCGCCTCAGTCACCGCGAGCGCGGTTTGCGTGGCATCCAGTGCGCGCGTGCTGACGAAGCCCTGCGCCGCGAGCGTGCGGTTGCGTTCGAGTTCGAGTTTCGCTTCCGCCAGCAGGGCTTGGCGGTTGGCAAGCTCGGCGCCCGCCGCGCCCACATGCGCGGCCAGGCTGGCAGCAACAAGCTTGAATAGCGGCGCGCGCCCCGTGTAACGGGGCGCGGGATCAGGAGAAA
>JAIBFA010000069.1 GCA_019459325.1 Thiobacillus sp. | reverse complement strand
CCCAGCCGCCGCCCGCCCGGCCCCCCCCCCGGCCCCGGGGGGGGGGGCGCGCCCCCCCCCCCCGCCGCCCCCCCCCCCCCCCGTCGATCTTGCGTACCTCGCCGGTATGCAGCAGGTCGACCCCGTCGCGCACGCCCAGCGGCTGCGCGGTGACGAAGTTGCCCGAGGCCACGCGGATGTCGGCGCCGGCCATCGGCGTGTTGGCCAGCCCCAGCGACAACAGCGCCTCGATTTCCACCCGTACCGTGCCGGCGGCCTCCTTGACGCAGGCGAGCGCGGTGTCGTCGGTGACGCGCAGGCCGTTCACATAGCGGATTGCCGTGCCGCTTTCGGTCAGCCGCGCTTCCACCTGCGGTCGCACGCCATGAATCAGCACCAGCCGTACCCCAAGGCTGTTCAGCAGGTTGACGTCGTGCGCCAGCTGTACGAAGCCGCCGTCCGCCACCAGTTCGCCGCCAAAGGCGATGACGAAGGTCTTGCCGCGAAAGCCGTGGATGTACGGCGCGGCGGAACGGAACCAGTGGACGAAATGGGTGGTGTCTTTCAACGGGCTTGCCTGATCAGGGTTGGGTACGCGAAGGATACAGAAAAACCCCCGCAGTCTGCAGGGCGGGGGAGAGCGGCGTCCAATCGTTAAAAATCCCCCCACAGCGTCTGCATCGCCGCCAGCGCCGCCAATGCGGCGGTTTCGGTGCGCAGTACGCGCGGCCCCAGCCGAACCGGAATGGCGCCCGCCGCATGCAACGCAGCGATTTCGTCGGCCTCGAACCCGCCTTCAGGTCCGGCTACCAGGCAATCCATTGCGGTCGGCGCCGGCAGGTCGGCCAGCCGCGCTTCGGCCAGCGGCGACAGGAACAGCAGGCGTCCGTCTTTTTGTTGGCCGAGCCAGTGCGCCAGTGGCAGCGGCGGCGCCACCACGGGGACCTGGTTACGCCCACACTGCTCGCAGGCGCTCGCTACCACGCCCTGCCAGTGGGCGATGCGCTTGTCGGCACGCTCGCCTGCCAGCTTGACCACGCTGCGTTTGGCGGAGATCGGCTGGATCGCTGCCACCCCGAGTTCGACTGCTTTCTGCAATGTGTAGTCCATGCGCTCGCCGCTCGATATGCCCTGCGCCAACATCACCCGCAAGTGCGATTCGCGTTCGATGTCGGCAAAGCCGGTGACGCTGACCGCGACGTCGTCCTTGTGGATGCGCTCGATGCGCGCGGCGAATTCGCCGCCGCGGCCGTTGAAGAGAGTGATGACATCGTCCACCGCCAGCCGCAGCGCCTTTGCTGCGTGACGCGCCGGGCCCGGCGGCAGGCTGAAACGGGCGCCCGGGGCGAGCGGCTGATCGAGATAAAAACGGGGCGAAGACATCTTGGTATTATGCCGGGGTTGTCGAGAGATTTTACGGAGCGCGCCATGGTTTCCCTTACCACCCCCGTATGTGATTTTGGCTGGAACGCCCCCGAATTCAGCCTGCCCGGCGTCGACGGCAAGCAATGGACGCTGGCGGACGCCATGGGACCGAACGGCCTGCTGGTGATGTTCATCTGCAATCACTGCCCGTATGTGCTGGCGATCCGCCCGCGGCTGGTGCGCGATCTGGCCGAGCTCAGGCAGTACGGTATTCACGCCATCGCCATCATGTCGAACGACCCGACCGAGTACGCCGAGGACTCGTTCGACAACATGAAGCAGGTGGCGGCCGAGTTCGGCTTTCCCTTTCCCTACGTGATCGACGAAACGCAGGACGTGGCAAAAGCCTACGGTGCGGTCTGCACGCCGGATTTTTTCGGCTTCAACCGGAATTTCGAATTGCAGTACCGGGGTCGCTTCGACGAATCGCGCAAGGACACCGCGCCCGAGAGTGTGCGCCGCGACCTGTTCGAGGCGATGAAGGAAATCGCCGCCAGCCAGCGCGGTCCGGCCGAGCAGATTCCCAGCATGGGCTGCTCGATCAAGTGGAAGGGAGAATGACATGGTCGACCGTCGGAACCATTGGGAAACGGTATACAGCAACAAGGCGGTCGACCAGGTCAGCTGGTTCCAGCCGCACGCGTCTTCGTCGCTGCGCCTGATCGAGGAGTGCGCGGACAAGGACGCGCACATCATCGATGTCGGCGGCGGCGCCTCGATGCTGGTGGACGACCTGCTCGACGCCGGCTATCGGAATCTCAGCGTGCTCGATCTCGCCGAATCGGCGCTGGCGACCAGCCGTGCGCGGCTCGGCGCGCGGGCGCAGTCGGTGCGGTGGATCGCCGCCGACATCACCCGTGCCGAGTTGCCGGCCGCGCGTTACGATGTCTGGCATGATCGCGCCGTATTTCATTTCCTGACCGATCCGGCCGACAGAGCGCGTTATGTCGAACAGGTACTGAAAAGCGTCAAGTCCGGCGGGCACGTCATCGTGGCAGCCTTCGGCCCCGGCGGGCCGTTGCAATGCTCGGGTCTCGACGTGGTGCGTTATGCCCCGGATGCCCTCCACGCCGAGTTCGGCGCGCCTTTCCAACTGCTCCGGCACGAAACCGAGACCCATCACACCCCGTCGGGCCAGGATCAGGACTTTGTCTATTGCTACTGCGTGCGTGTCTGATCATGCTTGAAGACATCAAGGCGTTGGTTCGGGAAGTCGCACGGTGCGAAGTCACCCCGCGCTTCCTCAAGGTGGCGCACAGCCACAAGGTGGACGGCAGCCTGTTCACCGAGGCAGATGCAGCGACGCAGGCTGCGCTGGAGGCCGCATTGCCGCAGATCAGGGACGTGCCGTTTCTGGGCGAGGAAATGACCGAGCAGCAGCAGCACGATGCCTGGAATGCGGGACGCGACGGATTGTGGTGCGTCGACCCGATCGACGGCACCTCCAACTTCGTCGCCGGCGTGCCCTATTTCGCCGTGTCGGTGGCCTATCTGTACAAGGGTGAACGTCAGCTCGGTGTCGTCTACGACCCGATTGCGGATGAAATGTTTAGCGCCGAGCGCGGGCGCGGCGCCCATCTGAATGGTATCCCGCTCCCCTTGCGTCCGCCGGCCAGCGAACTCAAGCGTGCGCTCGCCGGGGTGGAGATGAAACGCATCGATCGCGAACTGGCCGGACGCCTGGCGTCATGGCCGCCGTATGCCTCGCAGCGCAATTTCGGCGCCTCCACGCTCGACTGGTGCTATACGGCGGCGGGGCGCTTCGATATCTATGTCCACGGCGGCCAGAAGCTGTGGGATTACGCCGCCGGGGCGTTGATCCTCGAGGAAGCGGGTGGGCGGCTGGCCAGCCTGTCGGGCAACTTCGATATCGCCAACGTATGGGAACGATCGGTCGTGGCCTCGGCCAGCCCGGAGCTGTTCGAACTGTGGCGTGACTGGCTGAAGGCGGCCGGCGCATAAACCGCCGCATCGGACGAATAAAAAGATTTTAGGGTCCTGATTCTGAGTCGGCGCTTGAGCTTGATGGCTTAAGCCCTTGTCATAGCGCTTCTTTTGCCCGCTTGGGCTGTGGCTTGCGGAAGCCCGCCCTGCTGACGGATAATCAAGGTTTTTGCATATTCTGCCCAAGCTGCCTTCGCGCGGCTTTCCCGGGCGGGGAATGCGACGGTTTTTTACTTAGCTGAAGGGAACGCAATGCCAACCCGTAACGACCTGGCCAATGCCATCCGTGCGCTTGCAATGGATGCAGTCGAAAAAGCCAAATCCGGCCACCCCGGCGCCCCCATGGGCATGGCGGAAATCGCTGAAACGCTGTGGAATCACCATATGCGCCATAACCCCACCAACCCCAAATGGGCGGACCGCGACCGCTTCGTGCTGTCGAACGGCCACGGCTCGATGTTGATCTACTCTTTGCTGCACCTGACCGGCTACGACCTGTCGATAGAGGATCTGAAACAGTTCCGTCAGCTGCATTCCAGGACCCCGGGCCACCCCGAGTACGGCTACACGCCCGGCGTGGAAACCACCACCGGTCCGCTCGGTCAGGGCATCACCAATGGTGTCGGCATGGCGATGGCGGAAAAAATCCTCGCCGCCGAATTCAACAAGCCCGACCACGCCATCGTCGACCACCACACCTATGTGTTCCTGGGCGACGGCTGCATGATGGAAGGCATTTCGCACGAAGCCTGTGCGCTGGCCGGTACCTGGAAGCTGAACAAGCTGGTCGCCTTCTGGGACGACAACGGCATCTCGATCGACGGCCACATCGAGCACTGGTACACCGACGACACCGCCAAGCGCTTTGAAGCCTATGGCTGGCAGGTGATCCCGAACGTGGACGGCCATGACGTCGTCGCGCTCGAAGCTGCCATCCAGAAAGCCAAGGCCAGCACCGACAAGCCCACCCTGATCTGCTGCAAGACCATCATCGGCAAGGGTTCGCCCAACAAGGAAGGCACCCACGACGTGCATGGCGCAGCGCTGGGTCACGCCGAAATCGAGGCGACCCGCAAGAACATTGGCTGGAACCACCCCGCCTTCGAAATCCCCGCCGACATCTACGCCGGCTGGGATGCCAAGACCAAGGGACAGGGCCTGGAAACGCTGTGGAACAACAAGTTCGCCGAGTACAAGAAGGCCTACCCGGCCGAGGCAGCCGAATTCGAGCGCCGCATGAAGGGCGAGCTGCCCGCCAACTGGAAGGCGCACGTCGCCGAGCAGCTGGCCGCGATCAACGCCAAGGGCGAAACCGTCGCCACCCGCAAGGCTTCGCAAATCGCGATCAACGCCTTGGCTCCCGCGCTGCCCGAGTTCCTCGGCGGCTCGGCCGACCTGACCGGTTCCAACCTGACCAACTGGACGGGCTGCCATCCGGTGCGTAACGGCAACCCCGGCAACTACATCAGCTACGGCGTGCGTGAATTCGGCATGGCCGCAATCATGAACGGCATGGCGCTGCACGGCGGCCTGCTGCCGTTCGGCGGCACCTTCCTGATGTTCTCCGAATACTCGCGCAACGCCATCCGCATGGCGGCATTGATGAAGCAACGCGTGATCCACGTGTTCACGCACGACTCCATCGGCCTCGGCGAAGACGGTCCGACCCACCAGCCGGTCGAGCAGACCGCCACCCTGCGCATGATCCCCAACATCGACGTCTGGCGTCCATGCGACACGGTGGAAACTCTGGTCGGCTGGACCGCTTCGGTCGAGCGCACCGATGGCCCCACCTGCCACATTCTCAGCCGCCAGAATCTGGCGTTCATGGCGCGTGACGCGGCGACTATCGCCAATATCGCCAAGGGCGGCTACGTGCTGAAAGACGCTGCCGGTGCAAAGGCCGTGATCATCGCCACCGGCTCCGAAGTCGCTCTGGCCGTCAAGGCTCAGGAAGCGCTGGCTGCAGAAGGCATCGCGGTACGCGTGGTGTCGATGCCGTCGACCAACACCTTCGACAAGCAGGATGCTACCTACAAGGAAAGCGTGCTGCCGAAGGGTCTGCCGCGCGTGGCGGTCGAAGCTGGCGTCAGCGACTTCTGGCGCAAGTACGTGGGCCTGGAAGGCGCCGTGGTCGGCTGGGATCACTTCGGCGAGTCCGCCCCCGCCGACGAGTTGTTCAAGGAGTTCGGCTTCACCCCGGAAAACGTCGCGGCTGTGGTCAAGGGCGTGCTGTAAATAACCTCTCCGCGAATTCCCCAAGGAGGGTGTTCGCGGAAAAAAATAATTTCTCAACCTAGGAGCTGCAAATGGCAATCAAAGTTGGTATTAACGGTTTTGGCCGCATCGGCCGCATGGTGTTCCGCGCTGTGGCGAAGGATTTCCCCGGCATCGAGATCGTGGCGATTAACGACCTGCTCGACCCCGACTATCTGGCTTACATGCTGAAATACGACTCCGTGCACGGCCGTTTCAATGGCGACATCGCTGTCGATGGCAGCAACATGGTCGTCAATGGCAAGAAAATCCGTCTGACGGCTGAGCGCGATCCCGCCAACCTGAAATGGAACGAAGTGGGCGCCGACATCGTGATCGACTGCACCGGCTTCTTCCTGACTACCGAGTCCTGCGAAGCGCACATCAAGGCCGGCGCGAAGAAAGTGGTCCAATCGGCTCCCGCCAAGGATTCCACCCCGATGTTCGTCTATGGCGTGAACCACACCACCTACGCGGGTGAGGCGATCGTTTCGGCGGCTTCCTGCACCACCAACTGCCTGGCACCCGTGGCCAAGGTGCTGAACGACAACTGGGGCATCAAGCGCGGCCTGATGACCACCGTTCACGCTGCCACCGCCACCCAGAAAACCGTTGACGGCCCGTCTTCCAAAGACTGGCGCGGTGGCCGAGGCATTCTGGAAAACATCATTCCGTCGTCCACCGGTGCTGCCAAGGCTGTCGGCGTGGTGTTGCCTGCACTGAAAGGCAAGCTGACCGGCATGGCGTTCCGCGTTCCCACCTCCGACGTATCTGTCGTTGACCTGACCGTTGAACTGAACAAGCCTGCCACCTACGCCGAAATCTGCGCTGCGATGAAGGCCGCCTCAGCAGGCGCCATGAAGGGCGTGCTGGGTTACACCGAAGAGAAAGTGGTTTCCACCGACTTCGTGGGCAATAGCGCCCCCTCCACCTTCGACGTCGACGCCGGTATCGCCCTGGACGACACCTTCGTCAAGGTCGTGTCCTGGTACGACAACGAGTACGGCTACACCTGCAACATGCTGCGTCTGGTTGAGCACGTGGCCAAGTAAGGATCTGGGGGCTAGGGGCTGGGATTTAGGGAAAGGCGCGGGCATAGCCCGCTCCGCCCCTAGATCCTGGTTCCTAAATCCTATTCCCTAACTTGAGCTTTAAGGCCTGGCGCGGCTTCCACCTCCGCGCCAACCCTTAAACCTTACTTTCAGGAGAACCAACAATGGCATTTATCCGCGTCACCGATCTCGATCTGGCAGGCAAGCGCGTCTTCATCCGAGCCGACATGAACGTGCCGGTCAAGGACGGCAAGGTCACTTCCGACGCACGTATCACCGCGTCGATGCGCACCATCGAGCACTGCCTCAAGGCCGGCGCCAAGGTCATGGTCACCTCCCACCTCGGCCGTCCCACCGAAGGCGAGTTCAAGGAAGAGGATTCGCTGAAACCCGTGGTCGACGTGATCGCGCAGAAGCTCGGCAAGAACATCCGCCTGATCCGCGAATGGACCGAGGGCGGCTTCGACGTCGCCGACGGCGAACTGGTGGTGCTGGAAAACTGCCGCGTCAACAAGGGCGAGAAGAAGAACGTCGACGAGACCGCGAAGAAGTACGCCGCGCTGTGCGACGTCTTCGTGATGGACGCCTTCGGCACCGCGCACCGCGCCGAAGCCTCGACCCACGGTATCGCCAAGTTCGCGCCGACCGCTGCGGCCGGCATCCTGCTGACCGAAGAACTCGAGGCGCTGGAAAAAGCGCTGGCCAACCCGGCGCGCCCGATGGTCGCGATCGTCGGCGGCAGCAAAGTTTCCACCAAGCTGACCGTGCTCGAAGCGCTGGCCGAGAAATGCGAACAGCTGGTGGTCGGCGGCGGCATCGCCAACACTTTCCTCAAGGCCACCGGCCACAACGTCGGCAAGTCGCTGTGCGAGGACGACCTGGTGCCGACCGCGCAGGCGCTGATCGAGAAGATGACCGCGCGCGGCGCGACCATCCCGATCGCCGTCGACGTGGTGTGCGGCAAGAAATTCGACGCCAACGAGCCCGCCGTGCTGAAGGATGCCAAGGACGTCGCCGACGACGACATGATTTTCGACATCGGCCCGAAGAGCGCGCAGGAACTCGCCGACATCATCATGAAAGCCGGTACCGTGGTGTGGAACGGCCCGGTCGGCGTGTTCGAGTTCGACCAGTTCGGCGAAGGCACCAAGACCATCGCCATGGCGATCGCCAACACCAACGCCTTCACCCTGGCCGGCGGCGGCGACACCATCGCCGCGATACAGAAGTACGACATCTACGACAAGGTGAGCTACATCTCCACCGCCGGCGGCGCCTTCCTCGAATACCTGGAAGGCAAGGTTCTACCCGCCGTGGCGATCCTGGAGGAACGCGCGAAGGGCTAAGCGGTTTATGGCTAAACACGAGGGGGAGGCGTCAGGCTTCCCCCTCGGGTTTTCCGCCTCCTCCTTTACTTAACGTCTCACCTACATAATGATCCGCAGAACCAAAATCGTCGCCACCCTCGGCCCCGCCTGCTCCGATGCCAAAACCCTGGACCGGATGATGGAGGCCGGCCTGGATGTGGTGCGTCTCAATTTTTCCCACGGTGTGGCGCAAGACCACATCGACCGCGCCGAGCTGGTGCGCTCGCTGGCCCGTGCACGCGGCCGTGCGGTCGGCGTGCTGGTCGACCTGCAGGGACCGAAAATCCGCATCGGCAAGTTCAAGGACAGCAAGATCATCCTCGCCAACGGCGACACCTTCATTCTCGACGCCGCCTGCGTGCTGGGCGACCAGACCCGCGTCGGCCTCGATTACAAGGAACTGCCGAATGATGTGAAGCGCGGCGTGACCCTGCTGCTCGACGACGGTCGCATCGAGTTCTGGGTCGAAGACGTCAAAGGCACGGAAATCATCTGCAAGGTGGTGCAGGGTGGCGTGCTGTCCAACAACAAGGGCATCAACCGTAAGGGCGGCGGGCTGTCGGCAGCTGCGCTGACCGAAAAGGACATCGAGGACATCAAGACCGCTGCCGCCCTGAAGGCGGATTACCTGGCCGTCTCGTTCCCGCGCTCGGGCGCCGACATGCGTCAGGCGCGTGAACTGCTGCGCGCGGCGGGCGGCAAGAGCCAGCTCGTTGCCAAGATCGAGCGCACCGAGGCGATCGAAAATCTGGAAGAAATCCTCGAGGCCTCCGACGCCATCATGGTGGCGCGCGGCGACCTCGGCGTCGAAGTGGGCGATGCCGCGGTGCCTGCGCTGCAGAAGCGCATGATCCGCATGGCGATCGAGCGCAACAAGGTCGTCATCACCGCGACCCAGATGATGGAGTCGATGATCTCCAGCCCGATCCCCACCCGCGCGGAAGTCTCGGACGTAGCCAACGCGGTGCTCGACGGCACCGATGCGGTGATGCTGTCGGCGGAAACGGCGGCGGGCCAGTTTCCGGTCGAGGCGGTGCAGGCAATGGACCGCGTCTGTCTGGAAGCGGAAAAGGAAGCCGAACCGGTGTTCACCAAGGCGCGCCTCGACCACAGCTTTCTGCGCGCCGACGAGGCGATCGCGATGTCGGCAGTGTTCACTTCGGTGCACCTCAACATCAAGGCGATTGCCGCGCTGACCGAGTCGGGCAACACCTGCTTGTGGATGAGCCGCCTGTCCACCCGGGTGCCGATTTATGCCTTGACACCCGAAGTTCAAACCCGTAGAAAAGTCACTCTTTTCCGCGGTGTGTATCCGATCAACCTGAAAACGGCCACCAAGGAACGCGACGCCCTGCTGGCGGAAGCCGAAGAAGAGCTGCGGCGGCGTGGTGCGGTGCGCGACGGCGACCTGATCCTGCTCACCATTGGTGAACCCATTGGTCAGTCGGGCGGTACCAACACCATGAAAATCGTCCGCGTGGGCGACGCGAAAAAAACCTGATTCTGAAAAAACTGACTAGCTGCATATTTTTAACTTAGGAGAGTGTAAATGGCCCTGATTTCCCTTCGTCAACTGCTCGATCACGCCGCCGAAAACGGCTATGGCTTGCCCGCGTTCAACGTCAACAACATGGAACAGGTGCAAGCCATCATGCAGGCCGCCGCCGCCGTGGATTCTCCGGTGATCCTGCAAGGTTCCGCCGGCGCCCGTTCCTATGCCGGTGAACCCTTCCTGCGCCACCTCATCCTGGCCGCGATCGAAATGTACCCGCATATCCCCGTCTGCATGCACCAGGACCACGGCGCGTCCCCCAGCATCTGCTTCCGCTCCATTCAGTCGGGCTTCTCGTCCGTGATGATGGACGGTTCCCTGGGCACCGACGGCAAGACCCCCTCCACCTACGAATACAACGTCGAGACCACCGCCAAGGTGTCCGAACTCGCGCATGCCTGCGGCGTGTCCGTTGAAGGCGAGCTGGGCTGCCTCGGCTCCTTGGAGTCCGGTATGGCCGGTGAAGAAGATGGCCATGGCGCTGAAGGCAAGCTGTCCCACGATCAGTTGCTGACCGACCCTGATGAGGCCGCTGATTTCGTCTCCAAGACCAAAGTCGACGCCCTGGCCATCGCCATCGGCACCTCCCACGGCGCCTACAAATTCACCCAGAAGCCCACCGGCAAGGTGCTGCGCATCGACCGCGTGAAGGAAATCCACGAGCGTATCCCCAACGTCCACCTGGTGATGCACGGCTCGTCCTCCGTGCCGGAAGACTGGCTCGCCATCATCAACAGCTACGGCGGCGACATGGGTCAGACTTACGGCGTGCCGGTCAGCGAAATCGTGGAAGGCATCAAGAACGGCGTGCGCAAGGTCAACATCGACACCGACCTGCGCATGGCGTCCACCGGCGCCATCCGCAAGCACCTGGCGGAAAACAAGTCCAACTTCGACCCGCGCAAATTCCTCAAGGAAGCCACCAAGGGCATGAGCGACATTTGCAGGAATCGCTACGAAGCCTTCGGCGCTGCGGGCCAGGCAAGCAAGATCAAGAAGGTCTTCAATCTGGAAGAAATGCAGAAGCGCTACGACAAGGGCGAACTGGACCCCAAGGTCAACTGATCGGCTAGGCGACGATCACATTAAAAGGGGGCGCCGTGGCGCCCCCTTTTTTTTTGCATGCCTGCGACAATTTGCCATACTTGCATGAATGGCCCAGTTCAATATAATGATTTGACGATGTTTTTGTCCACTTGTATGGAGAGTCGAAATGAAGTCATTTGCCGTCCTGATCGCCCTGTCCCTTTCGCTTGGCGCCGCGTCTGCGCATGCCAGCCCCGAGCTCGCAGCCAAGAGCAAATGCATGACCTGCCATGACGTGGCTAAAAAGAAAATGGGACCAACATTCACGGATATCTCCGCCAAGTACAAGGGGCAGCCAGGTGCGGAGGCGATGCTGGCCGACAGTATGCTGAAGGGTGTCAAAGGCAAGTGGGGCAAGATTCCGATGCCGCCGCAAAAGATCCCGCCGGCAGACGCGCAAGCGCTGTCGAAGTGGATCCTGACGCTCTGACCCCTTGAGGCAGGGCCATCCTCGGCCCTGCCTCGGTTTTCGTCCAACAGAACGGAGAGCCGACATGAAACCATTCCTTGCACTGATCGCGCTTGCCCTGCCCCTCAGCATCGCGCCGGCCCAGGCGAGCCCGGAACTCGCCGCCAAGAACAAATGCATGACCTGTCATGACATGGAAAAGAAGAAAATGGGGCCCTCGTTCAAGGACATCTCTACGAAGTACAAGATGGGCCTCGGCTGCGGCAAGGAAGACGCCGCGGCCATGCTGAGCGAAGGGATCCTGAAGGGCTCCAAGGGCAAGTGGGGGAAGATCCCGATGCCGCCACAAAAGATCTCTCCGGATGACGCAAAAACGCTGGCGAAGTGGATCGTGGCGTGCTGACACCTTGAAGCAGGGCCGTCCCGTGGCCCTGCTTTTTTCAGCCTAGCCGAGCATCGCCTTGAGCGCCGCCAGGCGGTCGCTGCCACTGGCTTTGGCGTCGGCATCGGATGGTTTCTCGGGCCTGCGCACATCGTCGCCGAGCTCGTCGATGAAGCGCGACGGGTCGCAAGCGACCGATTCGCGCGCGCGCTTGCGGCGAGCGCAGTAGGACAGCGTGAGCGACTTTTTCGCGCGGGTGACGCCGACATACATCAGGCGGCGTTCTTCTTCCAGCCGCCCTTCGTCCACCGCGTCGCGGTGCGGCAGGATGTTTTCCTCGACACCGACCAGGAACACATGGCCGAACTCCAGCCCCTTGGCGGCGTGCAGGGTCGATAGCCGCACCGCGTCAGGCTCTGTCTCCTCACGGCCCTCCAGCAGCGTAATCAACGCGATGGTCTGGGTCAGTTGCAGCAGATTCTTGTCGTCTTCCTCGCCTTTTTTGGCGATCCAGGCGGCGAATTCGAGCACGTTGTTCCATTTGTTCTGGGCCGCGCGCGCATCGTCCTGGTCGAACACATAGACTTCGTAGTCGATCGATTTCAGCAGGTCGTTCAGCACCTCGCCCGCAGGTTCGCGGGCGACGCGTTCCTCGATGCGGTTGATGAAGTTGCAGAATTCAAGCAGGGGCGCCAGTTGGCGTTCGCCGATTTGCGCCGCGGCCGCGGCCGAGAATACCGCCTCGAACAGGCTGACGTGCAGGGTGGCGGCGACCTGGCCGAGCTTTTCCAGGGTGGCCGCGCCGATGCCGCGTTTCGGCGTGGTGACCGCGCGGATGAAAGCCGGATCGTCGTCGCTGTTGGCGATCAGGCGCAGGTAGGCGATGACATCCTTGATCTCGGCGCGGTCGAAGAACGACTGCCCGCCCGACAGCTGATACGGCACTTTCTCATTGCGCAGCGCCTGCTCGAACACGCGCGCCTGATAGTTGCCGCGGTACAGGATCGCGTAGTCGCGCCATTCGGTGCGGTGCTGGAACTTGTGCGACAACAGGCGCATGACCACCGATTCGGCCTCGTGTTCGTCGTCCTTCGTCGGCATCACCTGGATCGCGTCACCGTGGCCGAGGTCGCTCCACAAACGCTTCTCGAACAGCTTGGGGTTGTTGGCGATGAGGCTGTTGGCGGCCTTCAGGATGCGTATGGTCGAGCGGTAGTTCTGTTCCAGCTTGACCAGGTGCAGGTGCGGGTAGTCCTCGCGCAGCTGACCCAGGTTGTCGGCCGAAGCGCCGCGCCAGCCGTAGATCGCTTGGTCGTCGTCGCCCACCGCGGTGAACGCGGCGCGCACGCCGGTGAGCTTTTGCAGCAAACGGTACTGCGCCACGTTGGTGTCCTGGTATTCGTCGATCAGGATGTGGCGCAGGCGGTTCTGCCACTTTTCGCGCAGTTCGGCATGGCTATCCAGTAATTCCGCAGGCAGGCGGATGAGATCGTCGAAATCCACCGCCTGGTAGGCGCGCAGGGTGGCGTCGTAGCGGTCGTAAATTTTCGCGTACGCGCGCGCGTTGTCGTCCTCGGCGGTGGCGAGCGCGGCCGCGGGCGACTTCAGTTCGTTCTTCCACAGCGAAATGCGCGACACCGCGCGGCGGATTTCCTGCTTGTCGGTGGTCTTGAGGATTTCCGAAACAATGCCCGCCGCGTCAGCCGAATCGAGGATGGAAAACGCCGGCTTCAGTTCGGCGAACTTCGCGTCCTCGCGCAGCATCCTCAAGCCCATCGAGTGGAAGGTGGTGACGATCAGGCCCTTGGTGCTGATTTTATTAAAGGCATCGCCCTGGGTCAGCTTGGCGGCGCGATCCTGCATTTCACGCGCGGCCTTGTTGGTGAACGTAATGGCAGCGATCGAACCGGGCTTGTAGCCGCATTCGCCGATCAGGTAGGCAATCTTGTGGGTGATCACCCGCGTCTTGCCCGAGCCGGCGCCCGCCAGAACCAGCAAAGGGCCATCGAGATACTTCGCCGCTTCGCGCTGCGGCGGGTTGAGCGCGGCAAGCAGGCTCATGCCGCGCCGAATTCGCGGTTCAGCCAGGCATTGATGGCGTCCGATTCGTACAGCCAGGTCGCCTGGCCGTCCGCAGCGGTGATCAGCAGGCACGGCACCTGCGGCATGCCGCCGCCGGCGATCAGCGCGGCACGGTGGGCTTCGTTGTTGCGGGCATCGCGCAGTTCGATATCGAGCGACAGCCGCCGCAGGGTACGGCGGGTTTTCAGGCAGAACGGGCAGGTGGGAAAGTGGTACAGCGCCAGCTTGCGCGTGCGCACGTCGACAGCCTGCTGCTCCGCTGCAGGCCGCACGATGCCCTTGGGGCGGGTGAGCCGGTCGCCCAGGAGCAGGAAGGGGCCCAGAATGGCGCGCAGGGTTCTGAAAAACAGACGGATCAAGGGTTTCATGCGAGGGTGTCACGTGGAGGTCAGGCGGGGGCGCTATGATTCGGGCAATACAGCGCACAAACGAAACCGTATTTTATATGCCTACCTATGCCATTGGCGATCTGCAGGGTTGCCAGACGTCCCTGCTGCGTTTGCTGGATGAACTGAAATTCGACCCAACGGCCGACCGGCTGTGGTTTGTCGGCGATCTGGTCAACCGCGGACCGGACTCGTTGGCGGTACTGCGGTTTGTCAAAAGTCTGGGGAAAGCCGCCATCAGCGTGCTCGGCAATCACGATCTGCACCTGCTGGCGCTGGCCGAAGGCTTTGGCCGCGTGCACAAGGGCGACACGCTCGACGAGGTTTTGAATGCCCCTGATCGCGACGAGCTGTTGCACTGGCTGCGCCATCAGAAACTGGCTTGGCGCGAAGGCAATGTGTTGATGGTGCATGCGGGCGTGCTGCCGGGCTGGACGCTGGACGACACGATGCAATGTGCGGCGGAAGCCGAGGCGGCCTTGCAGAGCGCGCATTACCGCGATTTTTTCGCGCAGATGTACGGCAACGCACCGGTTGCATGGAATGCGGATCTGCAGGGCGTCGAGCGCTTGAGGGTGATCGTCAATGCCTTCACCCGCTTGCGTTATTGCTCGCTCGCAGGCGAGATGGAGTTCCACCACAAAGGCGCGCCCGGCACGCAGCCGGCCGGCTGGCTGCCGTGGTTCGAGGTGCCGGGGCGGAAGAGTGCAGATGCGACTTTCATCATCGGCCACTGGTCCACGCTGGGACTGATCAATCGCAGCGATCTGGTCGCGCTGGATACCGGGTGCCTGTGGGGCGGCAGTCTGACTGCGATCAGGCTGGAGGATCGGCAGGTGTTTGCGGTGCCGTGTCCGCCGGCATCGCGTCCGAAGGCCTGACCAGGCCCAGTAGCCCGGCGGTTGCCGCTTCCGCCTGCGCCGCCAGCTCGCGCCGGTGGCCATTCGGCTGGATCGGTTCGCCAAAGTGCAATTCGGCGACGAAGCCGGGCGCGCTGACGATCTGCTTGAGGCTCTGCCACATGCTGATGTCGTCGATGTAGGCGGGTGCCGCGCTGTATTCGCCGTCCAGGGTGCGATAACGCAGGGCCGCCGGCACGACCGGGCAGTTCAGTTGCACCGCCGGCTGCAGCAGTGACGGCATGAACCGCCGCAGCGCGCGCCCGTCACTGGTGGTGCCTTCCGGAAATACCGCGACCCACGCGCCGTCCTGCATCAGATCATGCATCTCGGTGTTGATGCGCGCGGTATCGGCACGGCGGCCGCGTTCGATGAACAGGGTGCCGGTCTTGTGCGCCAGCCAGCCCGCCACAGGCCACGTCCGCACCTCCGCCTTGGAGACGAAGTGCACCCGTTGGGCGGCGTAGATCAGATAGATGTCCAGCCACGACACGTGGTTGCACACCAGCAGCGCACCACCCGGCAGACTCGGCGCAGGCGTCAGTTGCGCCCGCACGCCGAGCACCCGCAGCAAGTGCCGCGACCAGGCCATGATGAAGCGGTCGCGGTGCGCGGGCTTGAACAGGGGAAACGCCAGGCCGGCCACCATCACGCCCCACGCGAGGTGCAGCATCAGCAAACTGATGCGTACGGTACGACGGAGGAATGGGGGCAGCCGGGCGAAGTTCACCCCCGCATTGTAAGACGTCTCAAGCGATGAGACGGCGGGCATAGCTGCGGTTGAGCTGGGCCATCGGCAGCAGCATCAGCAGGTCGGCGGTGTTGAAATCGGGATCCCAGGCCGGTTCGCCGCACACCATCGCGCCAAGCCGGGTATAGCCTCTGATCAGCGGCGGCAGCACGGCGGTCCGGCCATCGTCGAGCGATTCGACCGGCAGGGGGGTGCGCGGGGTGACGTGCCATTCGATCGGCGCAAGATGGCGTTCGCTCAACTGGCGATACACGCTGACGGCGGCATGGCCGCCGTCAGCCATGCCGATGCTGGCGCAGCCAACCATGTACTCATAACCATAGCGCGTCATGTAATCGGCCAGCCCCATCCACAGGCGGGCGATGACAGCACCGCTGCGATGCGCCGGGTGCACGCACGAACGCCCCAGTTCGGCCATGCGTGGGCGCATGAAGTTCAGCCGGGTGAGATCGAATTCCTGTTCGGAGTAGTAACTGCCGACGCGCCTGGCGGCTTCGGGCGGCAGGATGCGATAGGTGCCGACGACTTCACCGCTGTCGAGTTCGCGCACCAGCAGGTGATCGCAGAACGGGTCGTACAGATCGACGTCGTGTCCGGGCAGGGCGGACGACAGGTGCGCGCCCATTTCCCCGGCAAATACCCGGTAGCGCAGGCGCTGCGCTTCGCGGATTTCGCTGTCGTCCACCGCCAGCGAAGCGTGATAGCGGCTGGCGGGGCTGAGTTGAACATGGCTGCGGACGTCGAGCATGGGGCACTCCCATTGATGGAATGCGCCCAGCTTAGTGACAGGGTGTTAATGCCCGGTGACGACCGGATTGCGAAACGGTGACACGGTTTTCAAGGTGTCGCGTTGGATTTATTGGGTTACCCGGGTGACGCCCCCGCCCGACAGCACACGCACGCGGTCGCCCACCCGGAATTCCTGGTCGGCCGCCTGGGTGATGGCAATCATCCGCCCCGAATCGAGCTTGACGGTGATTTCCACCCCCTTCTGGCGGGTCACGGCCTCTTCCGCCGCTGCGCCGCCGAGTCCCCCCAGTACCGCGCCCACCGCGGTACCCACCACGCTGCCACGGCCACTGCCGACGGTACTGCCGGCGACGCCGCCGACCACAGCGCCTGCCCCGGCGCCGATCGGCGTCTTGGTGCCCTCAATGGTGACTTCGCGTATCGATTCCACGATGCCCATCTGAACTTCCTGGACGGTGCGTGCCTGGCTGCGGCTGTAATCCTTGCTACCCAGCCCTGCTGGACAGCCTGCCAGCAGCAGGCTGCTGGCAGCAATGAGGGCGACGGCAAATGTCTGGTTCATGATGGGCTCCCGGAGTTACTGGAAATCGTAGCCAAATTCGGCATGAAACGCACTGGCGATTTCATCGCGGCCGGGGCGGTGGTTCTGTCCACCGCGCTGGGCGATTTTGATCGCTCCCATGAGACTGCCCAGACGCCCGGAGGTTTCCCAATCGAGCCCCTGGGTGATCCCGTACAGAATGCCGCTGCGATAGGCATCGCCGCAGCCGGTGGGGTCGAGGATGGCGGCGGGGCGCGCTGCCGGAATGTCGATCTGCCTGTCGGTCGTGTGGATCACCGAGCCTTCGCCGCCGCGCGTCACGATCAGTGCCTGGACGTGGCGCGCCAGCGTGGCGAGGTTTTCTCCGGTGCGGCTTTGCAGCAGTTCGGCTTCGTAGTCGTTGAGGATGACGTAGCTGGACTTGTGGACGCATTCCAGCAGTTCCTCGCCGGAAAACAGCGGCATGCCCTGGCCGGGGTCGAACACGCACGGCACGCCGGCTTCGTGAAAGCCGCGCACGTGGCGCAGCATGCCGTCGCGACCGTCCGGCGAGACGATGCCGAGCTTGACGTCCGGCACCAGACGCACGTCGTTCTCGTGCGCGTAGTTCATCGCACCGGGGTGGAAGGCGGTGATCTGGTTGTCGGCGAGGTCGGTGGTGATGAAGGCCTGTGCGGTGTAGGTGCCGGCAATGTGGCGGATGTAGTCGCGCGAAATCGCATGCGCGTCGAGGCGTTCGGCGTAGGCGCTGAAGTCGTCGCCGACCGTTGCCATGATCAGCGGCTCGCCTCCCAGTAGTTTCAGGTTGTAGGCGATGTTGCCCGCGCAGCCGCCGTACTCGCGGCGCATCTCCGGCACCAGGAAAGACACGTTCAGCATATGGATCTTGTCAGGCAGGATGTGGTGCTTGAAGTGATCCTGAAACACCATGATGGAGTCGAAGGCGAGGGAGCCGCAGATGAGGGTGCGCATGATGTGGGCCTGGGTGGCGATTCGGGTTGAAAACGACAGCGGGGATTATACGCAGGCCATCGTCACAGCGATTCACGGAACATTCACGTGTCTGACCGCGCACGGTCATGCAACACGTCCATGCTGCGCGCATGAAGACGCGACGCACCGTCATGTTGTGGTCTGTCCCGCTTGCCCTGTTTGCTGGGGACGCGCTGGCATGGGGCTTGTATACCCATGTGTATTTCGCGCAACTGCTGGTGTGGGCGGTGCCCTTGCTCGACCCCGCATTGCGCCGTGCGGTGCGGCGTTTTCCGCAGCGTCTGGTGGCGGGCGCCTGCCTGCCGGACCTGGCGCTGGTGGGTTCCACCGCGCGCACCCGGGCATTCGACGCCAGCCACCGCTGGGAAACCGCGCATGCACTGCTCGATGCGGCTCACGACGACGAGACACGCGCCTGCGCGGTCGGCGCGATCAGCCATCTGTGGGTCGACATCATCGCGCACAATCACTTCGTCCCCGCGCACGAGCATTTGTGGTGGAACGTGCCGATGCTGACGCACGCCGCGTCGGAGTGGGCGATGGACCGACACATCGCGCGGCATCTGTTCCGCCCGCCCGCCATGTTGCTGCAGGCTGACGACTGGCTGGTGGCTTATGTGGCACGCAACTTCGACTGTGCCCCCGCCGCCAGTCGTCGTGCGATCCGGCAGCTGGCCGGCGCCGAGGGTCTGCTGCGGCATAGCCGCCTGCCCAACATGCTGCATGGCATGGGAAGACTGCTCGATCGCAACTTGAGCGCGCGTTTCGATTACTACATTCAGGAAGTCACCGCCCGGCTGCCGCAGATCAACCGTGTGCTGGCCGGCGAAGCGCCCGCCTGGCTGGCCGATTGCCCGCCGGTGGCAGTGGCGCGCCAACGCATCGCTGCGCACGCGCCGGAACTGGTCGCGTGCCGAATGCCGCTGCCGGGAGATTTGTTCGAGGCGGAGGCGCTGCCGATACTGCGCAGCGTGGCGTGAGGGTCTGATTTTTTACCGCGAAGGGCGCAAGGCGAATGAATAAGCCTTTGCGCTTGAATGGTTTTGAGTGATGCGGGAATTCACAGTGCCAGCATCAGTGCGGCAACCGTCCCGCCCAACAGCGCGCCCACCAGCACATCGCTCATGTAGTGCAGCCCCAGCACCAGCCGCGACAACGCGACCAGCGCAGTGAACGGCCACACCAGCCAGCCCAGCGCCGGATAATAGGCGGTGGCAACCAGGCTGAACACCACCGCGTGCAGGGTGTGGCCGGAGGGAAAGCTGAAGCGGTCGAGCGGGGCGGTCAGGCAGCAGATCGTGGGGCATACCTGATACGGACGCGGCCGCTCGGTGGCACCTTTCAGCCACTTGTAGATCAGCGTGCCCAAGAGGCCGGCAACGATCATATGCAGTACCGCCGGCAGGGCCTCCCAGCCATACCCGATGAGCAGCGCCAGCATCAGCCCATACCAGAACACGCCGTCGCCGAGGCGGCTGGCGAGCCGCAGCAGGCCGACCTCCCAGTCGGGCAGGCGCACGCCGTTGAGGCGCTCCAGCCATGCATGCTCGCGGGCGGCCAGTCGATTGAGACCATGATGGGCAACCAGACTCAGACGGTTCTGCATGGCAGGCTCCTTATCAACTGGTGATGCGGGCGGCGGATGACCAGTCCAGCGGGGTGTCGGTCGCGGGCTCTGGCTGCGCAAGCCGCAGCAGCACCCGCTCGAAGCTGTCGATGATGGCGTCCCACGACAATTGCGCGGCACGGGCGGCGGCTGCCGTACCGAGGCGGCGCTGCAGCGTGTTGGACGGCGCCAACGCCACGGCCTGGGTGATGAACCCGGCCTCGTCTTCGGGCGTCGCCTTGAGGCCGTTTTCACCGTGGCGGATAACTTCCTCGGCGGCGGCACAATCGTAAGCCACTACCGCGAGGCCGGACGCCATGGCTTCAATGGTCACATTGCCCCAGGTTTCGGTGAGGCTGGGGAAGAGGAACACATCGCCGGAAGCGTAATGGGCAGCCAGCGCCTCGCCGATCTGGGTGCCGCAGAAAAGGGCGTCGGGGCGTTTGGCCTGCCAACTGGCACGCTCGGGACCGTCGCCCACCAGCACCAGGCGGCTGGCGGGATGCGCCTCGCGCATGGCATCGAATGCGCGGAACACCAGCGCCAGGTTTTTTTCCGCCGCCAGTCGCCCCACATACAGCACGACGGTTTCGTTTTCATCCGCCCCCCAGCGCGCGCGCAGGGAAGGGTCGCGGCGGCCCGGGTGAAACAGCTTGGTGTCCACGCCGCGCCCGATGATCTCGATGTTCTCGTAGCCATACGCCAGCAGTTCACGGCGGATGCCCTCGGTCGGCACCAGGGTGACGGCGGCCTTGTTATGAAACTTGCGTAGGTAGGCCACGATGGCGCGGCGCAGTAGGCCGAAACCGTAGTGGTTGCTGTAGCTGTGGAAGTTGGTGTGGAAGTCGCTTGCCACCGGCAGGCGCAGCTTGTTGGCCGCGGCCAGCGCCGACCAGCCGAGCGGGCCTTCGGTGGCAATCTGCACCACATCGGGACGCTGCCGGGTCCACAGCCGGGTCAACGCGGCTTTTGCCGGAAGACCCATTTTCAGGCCTTCGTAACGCGGCAAGGCGATGCCGCGCTGCAGGTGTTCGCTGAGGGTGGCAGTGGGTTGCGGCTGGTCGTCGGCGTGCTGGCGCGGGCGGATCAGCTGCACCTGGTGGTTGCGCACCTGCAGGCCGTTGACCAGGCGGCCGAGCGTCATCGCCACGCCATTGACTTCGGGCGGATAGGTTTCGGTCACCACCGCGATGCGCAGCTGCGGGCGCATCGAAGGGAGCGTTTGGCAGGTGAATTCGGCTGCATCCATGGCGCGCAGCATGCGCCCGGCGTGCGACAGAACGATGAATCCGGGGTGACGGTTTGGTGAACCCGTCCTCAGGCGGCGAGGGGCAGCACGTCCTGTGCGATCGCGCGCAGCATCAGAATGTCGCGATAGGCGCCCGGTTCGAAGCCCACCCGTGTGCCGCCGCGGTCATCGTAAATGAGGTCGTGGAAGAATGCGTCGATAGCCGGCGTGTTCCACACGTGCACCAGTTGCTCCAGGAGATGCGGATAGGCTTCCAGTCCCTGACTCGGTTCGCTGTCCTGAGAAATCGGATGGCCCGTGAGATTGACGTTGAAATAACGGCGGCACTCGGCGCTGGCGGCGGCATACCCATCGGTATCCCCGCCACGGTGCAGCAGGTCGAGCAGCAGCAGCCAGGGTACCGGGGATTCGGTCGGCGCTTCGCGCAGGTGCTCCTGCAGCAGGTGAATCGCAAGATCGCCATGGCCGTGCGCCATGAACACTTCGGCCTGATCCAGGATGTCGTCCTTCACCTCGGTGCCTTCATCGCGAGGCGGCGCTGCGATTTCCGACATCCGCTCGGGCTCGGGTTCAGCCTGCGCCTCGGCTGCCATGTCGGACAGGGTTTTCATCGGTGCATCGGGCTCTGCCCATGGCGAATCATCCAGCAGGACAGTCTGATGGGGGCGACTGCGGCGCAGCAGCCAGGCGACCAGCGCGATGCCTGCGGCGATCAGGCCGATGACCAGGAGATACAAGGGCCATTGCGCAGGTCGTTCGGGTGGCGGCGTGGTCGCGGCGGGTGTGGGGGGACGTCGGGCCTCAAGTGCCGCATTGCGCTGCTGCAATGCAAGAAGTTGGGCCTCCAGGTGTGCGAGCTTGCGAGCCAGCGCCGTGTTTTCGTCCGACAATTCGGTGGCGGTCAGGCTGTCGGGACGCGGGCGCGTCAGATCCGGCAGGTTGGTGTCAAGCCGCAACGCAAAGGGTGCGCCAACTGCACTGCGCTTCCCAGACAGCACCAGCCGCGGCGCGGTGTCGGTCGGGGCGATCCGTGCGTCATCCGCAGCGGGCTGACGCGTATTGGCAACGGGCGCGGCTGGAGCAACAGCCGGTCGGTTGACCCGGCGTGGGGGCCGGCTGGCGCGCGGCTCAGGCGCTGCAACAGAGGCTGCAACCGGGGGTACGGCGGACGCAGGCACCTCCGGGGTGAGGGCGGGCGTGACCAGCGCGGGCGGGTCGAGCAACACCGTGTAGTCACGCTGCAGGCGCGTCTCGCAGTCGGAAACCAGTACAAACTGTGCAATGGGCTCATTGACCGGCTGCAGGGTGCGGATATGCAACAGCGTCTGGTCGCCTGAGCGCTGCAGGCTCAGTTGCGCGCGCGGCGGGGGCGCGATGCCATTCTGGCTTGCATCGAGACTGAAACAGTCCGCTGTGGTTTCTGCCGAGGTACCGAGCAGGGTGACGGTGGCGTGCAGCGGCTGACCCAGGGATGAATGCAGGTTCAGTTCGCCAAGCCCGATGGCGGAGGCGGAGCCAGCACAGCACAGGCTCAGCAGGAGGCAGACGGGTTTCAGTCTCACGCGGTCATGGAAATGGGGGGGATGCCTTATATTCCGGCCAGTTGCGCCGCAACTTTAGCGAATTGCGCAATAGTGGCACGATTTTTAGTTTGAGTCAGCCCAGCAGCACCAGCCCCCACACGACCACGACGTTGATGAGCGCGATCATTACCGCTGCGCTGCCCATGTCCTTGGCGCGCTTGATGAGCAGATGGTGTTCCAGCGAAATCCGGTCGACAGCAGCCTCGATGGCTGAGTTGATCAGCTCCACGATCAAAACAAGAAACAGTACCGCGATCATCAGGGCTCGCCCGACTGCGCTGGGTTCGAGCACGAAGGCAAGCGGAATGCAGATGAAGGTTAGCAGCAGTTCCTGTCGAAAAGCGTTTTCATGCTGGAAGGCTGCCTTGAAACCGTCGACGGAATAAAAAAAAGCATTCCAGACACGAATCAGTCCGGTTTTGCCCTTGAATGGGGATTCACTAGTCATGGCGACTATTGTAGGGCGCATTGTTTGCGCGCCCAATAATTCAGGGCTCGACTACACAGAAATAACTGTCGTTGAATTTGAAACATGGCCTGACAGGGTAAAGGCGCAAAGAGAGCGCCACCTCCTCGCCGTGGCCGGCCGACAAGCAAAAACTAGAACTGACTAGGGCAAACGGCCTAGTCTGGAGTCGCGACCGGTTTAGGCCATCAGGCCGATTTTTACCCGCCATGATTCACCACAATGAGATACGAGGAATGTCCCTCGATCTCAAACAGTGGGGGTGAACCATGAAAAAAGTCAGACTGCTTATTGTCCTGCTGGGCCTCACAATGTCCCCGTTTGTGTCGGCGAATGGGCATTCACCAGTCGAGGATTTCGCCGATTGGAGCAGGGCGGAATTGGCGTGGAACGAAGAGTATGGCACCTATCAGGTCGCGCCCCTCCTGAAAGAGGACCCCTTCCAGGAACGTATGGTTTATAGCGATTACTATGCCGATTACGTCCCTTACGGCATGGCTTTGCGCGCTGCCTACGACTACCAGGAACGCATTGCTCGGGATCGATCCATGGTATGGAGCGATCATTACGCCGATTTTGTGCCTTTCAGCTTGGCGTTCCCGTTCACGCCTGAAGGTCTTGCACTAGGCAACCGACTCAGCGAATTCCTGGCCAGCGCCCTACCGAATCCCTGCAAGACCGTCAGGCCGCAAGCCGCGCTCTGATCGCAGCGCAGTCCGGAATTGAGCAGCGCCTAAAAGGTTAGTGGGATGACAAGGCGCCGTGTCACCCGAGAACGCGGTGATACGGGCGCATGTCTTGGCCCGGGCAACGCGCTGTCCACAAAACGTGAGTTACGGCAATTTGCAAGCCAGATCCAGCTCGCGCGCTGCCTTGACGTCGTCCAGACGCCGCACCGGCAGGCTGTAGGGCGCGCCCTTGACCAAGTCGGCGGTGGTCTCGGCTTCATGCTTGATCGCCTTCATCGCGGCGACGAAGCCATCCAGCGTTTCGCGGCTTTCAGTTTCAGTCGGCTCGATCAGCAGGCACTCCGGTACCAGCAGTGGGAAGTAGGTGGTCGGTGCGTGGTAGCCGTAGTCGAGCAGACGCTTGGCGAAATCCATCGCCGACACGCCGGTGGCGTCCTTCAGCTTCTTCAGCGTGACGATGAATTCGTGGCTGGCGCGGCGCTCGGGAAAGGCCAGGTCGAAGCCGGCCTCGCGCAGTTTCGCCATCAGGTAATTGGCGTTGAGCGTGGCGTATTCGGCGACGCGAAGCATGCCCTCGCCACCCAGCATCCGCGCGTAGACATAGGCACGCATGAGCACGCCGGCGTTGCCCATGTTGGCGCTCAGGCGGCCGATCGACTGGGGCAGGTCGGCCTCGGTCGCCAGCCGGTAGAAACCGTTTTCATTGAGCACCAGCGGGATCGGCATGAAAGGCAGCAGCCGTTCCGATACGCCGACCGGGCCCGCGCCCGGACCGCCGCCGCCGTGCGGGGTGGAGAAGGTCTTGTGCAGGTTCATGTGGATGACGTCGAAGCCCATGTCGCCGGGGCGCACCTTGCCGAGGATGGCGTTGAGGTTGGCGCCGTCGTAGTACAACAGGCCGCCGGCGTCGTGCACGATCTTCTGGATGTCGGCGATGGTCTTCTCGAACACGCCGAGCGTCGACGGGTTGGTCAGCATCAGTCCTGCGGTGTGCGGGCCGACTGCGGCTTTGAGCGCCGCGAGGTCGACGCTGCCGGTGGCGTCGGTGGGGATTTCCTTGACCGCGTAGCCGCACATCGTCGCGGTCGCCGGGTTGGTGCCGTGCGCCGCATCCGGCACGATGATTTCGCGTCGCGCGGTGTCGCCGCGTGCATCGTGGTAGGCGCGGATCATCGCCACCCCGGCGAACTCGCCGTGCGCGCCCGCCATCGGCGCCATCGACACGCCGGCCATGCCGGTGACGTCCTTCAGCATCTCCTGCAGTTCGAACATGCTGGCAAGGAAGCCCTGGCCCGTTTCGTCCGGGCTCGCCGGATGGCGCGCCAGAAACTGCGGCAGCATCGCCAGCGAATTGCACGCGCGCGGGTTGTACTTCATGGTGCACGAACCGAGCGGGTAGAACTGCGTGTCGATCGAGAAGTTCTTCTGCGAAAGCCGTGTGTAGTGGCGCACGACGTCGAGCTCGGAGACTTCAGGCAAGGCCGGTGCGTCCTTGCGTCTGAGCGCGGCGGGCAGGTCGTCGAGGCTGCCGCCGGCGGCAGGCAACTGGGCGGCGGCGGTGCGGCCGGGACGGGAATGGTCGAATATCAGCATGGTTTTTAGGATTCAGGATTCAGGATTCAGGGGCCAGGGAAAACCGAAATCGAACTGGCGCGGCGAAGCCGATCCACCCCTGATTCCTGAATCCTGACCCCTGATCCCTTTATTTCAAAGCAGCCAGCGCAGCCTCGTAGTTTGGCTCCTGCTTGATCTCGGGAACGAGTTCGGCGTGAAGTACCTTGTTGTTTTCATCGAGCACGACCACGGCGCGCGCGGTGATGCCGGCGAGCGGGCCGCTGGTGATGGCGACGCCGTAGTTCTTCATGAACTCGGCGCCGCGCATGGTCGACAGCGTCACCACGTTGTTGGTGCCTTCGGCGCCGCAGAAGCGGCTCATCGCGAACGGTAGGTCGGCGGCGATGATCAGCACGACCGTGTTGCCGACCGCGGCGTCGTTGAATTTCTTGGTCGAGGTCGCGCACACCGGGGTATCCAGGCTGGGCACGATGTTGAGGATTTTCTTCTTGCCGGCGAAGTCGGCCAGCGAGACGTCGGCCAGGTCCTTGTTGACCAGCTTGAAGTCGGGGGCCGTGTCGCCGACCTTGGGGAAGGTGCCGGACACGTCGATCGGGTTGCCTGCCAGAGTCACTGCCATGTTTGCTCTCCTTGAATGAATCGGTCAAATGCCGGACGCGCGAACGATCGCGGCCGCTGCATTGCATACCTGCTAACTGTCTTGCTGATCATAGCGAGTCATGTGCTCGTCGATATTCTCGCGCAGCATTTTTTCGTACTGGTCCATGAAATAGGCGATTGCGGCTTCCTTCTCCGCGATCAACTGTGCCTTGTTCTCGGCTGCCGCCGCGATCACGAAGGCGTTGAAGCGCGCTGCCGCAAACAGCGCAGCCGCGCTCACCCGACTGGGTTTCGCCTGGTTCAGCTGGGCGTTGGCCAACGCGATATACGCATCGGCCATGTCATAGAAAAGCTTGTCGCGCTGTACGTCGCTCATGGGGTTCCTTAGCTCTTGTACGCGCACGGCGGCGCTTCACGGCGCTTGGACAGGATACGTTCCAATTGTTGCGCGTAGTGGTCGAGGTCGGCCGCGGTCTTGGTTTCGGTGACGCAGACGAGAATGGCCTGACCGAGCTCGGGATACCAGCCGGAAATGTCCAGCCCACCGAGGATGCCCTGCGCACGCAGCGCGCGCAGCACGTCCTTGGCGTTGTCGTTGAGCTTCAGCACCACTTCATGGAAGAAGGGGGTGGCGAAGGCGCGCGTCACGCCCGGTATCGCCGTCAGCTTTTCAGCCAGTGCGACGGTGCCGGCGTGGCTGGCGGATGCCACCTTGGCGAGTCCCTGCGGCCCCAGAAGCGCCATGTATTGCGTCGCCGCGGTGACGACCAAG
The DNA here is from genome assembly GCA_019459325.1 of Thiobacillus sp. Classification (GTDB taxonomy): domain Bacteria; phylum Pseudomonadota; class Gammaproteobacteria; order Burkholderiales; family Thiobacillaceae; genus Thiobacillus. The sequence goes on along the minus strand of JAIBFA010000069.1, from coordinate 4,649 downwards.
CCCTGGTTGGTGCAGATGTTGGACGTCGCCTTGGAGCGGCGGATGTGCTGCTCGCGCGCCTGCAGCGTCAGGGAAAAGCCCGGCTTGCCGTCGAGGTCGACAGTGCGGCCGACTATGCGGCCCGGCATCTGCCGCACGAATTCCTGGCGGCAGCACATGAAGCCGAAATACGGTCCGCCGGAAGCCATCGGCGCGCCCAGCGGCTGGCCTTCGCCCACCGCGATGTCGGCGCCCACGATTTGATTATTCTGGCCGCCCCACTTCCCGGGTGCTTCCAGCACCGCCAGCGTGGTCGGGTTGACCAGCGCGATCGCCAGCGCGCCCTTGTCGTGTGCCCAGTCGGTCAGCGCGTGCACGTCTTCCAGCACGCCGAAGAAATTGGGCTGCGGAATGACCAGGCCGGCAAAGCTGCCGGGGTCGGCCGGCAGCACGGTCTGGCCGGTGGCGGGGTCAAAATCGAGCTCGACCAGTTCGATGCCCTGATTCTTCACGGTCGTGTTGACCACGCGGCGGTAGATCGGGTGCACGCTCTTCGGCACCAGCACGCGGCGCGAGGTCTTGTGCGAGCGGACCGCCATCAGCACCGCCTCGGCCAGTGCGGACGCGCCGTCGTACAGGGACGCATTCGACACGTCGAGCCCGGTCAGCCGGGTCATCATGGTCTGGTATTCGTAGATCAGTTGCAGCGTGCCCTGGCTCGCTTCGGCCTGGTAGGGCGTGTAGGCGGAGTAGAACTCGCCGCGCGTGGTGATCTGCCAGATCGCCGCCGGGATGTGGTGCTCGTAGACGCCGGCGCCGATGAAGCTGGACCAGAAGCCGTCCTGAGAGGCGCGTTCCTGCATCAGGCGCGCCACCGCCATTTCGGTCAGGCCCTCGGGGACGTCCTTTAGCTTGCCGGTTTTCAGCGCGGAAGGGATTTCGTCGAACAGCGACTCGATGCTGGCGGCGCCGATGGCGCTGAGCATGACGGAGACGTCTTCTTCGGTATGGGGAATGAAGGGCATGGTTTTAGGGGTCAGGATTCAGGGGGTCAGGGTTGTGGATTCGGAACTAGATTCTGGGCGCGGCGTAGCCGCACATCCCCTGAATCCTGATCCCTGAATCCTGACCCCTCAGTGTGCTTCCGACTCGACCAGCTTCTGATACGCCGCGGCGTCCAGAAGTTCGTTGACGTCGCCGGGGTTGGCCGGCTTCATCTTGAACATCCACGCACTGTAGGCGTCCTGGTTCACCGACTCGGGGCTGGCTTCGACGTCGCCGTTGGCGGCGATCACTTCGCCGGCAACCGGAGCGTAGACGTCGGACGCGGCCTTCACCGACTCCACGACTGCGCATTCCTCGCCCTTGGCCAGCGTGCGACCGGCAGCCGGGGTTTCAATGAACACCATGTCGCCCAACAGATCCTGCGCGTGGTGGGTAATGCCCACGGTCAGCGTGCCATCGGCTTCGACGCGCACCCATTCGTGGCTGGGGGTGTATTTGAGGTTTGCGGGGATATTCATCGTATGTATTCCTGGTCGAGTTGTATTCCAGGGATCAGGGACCAGGATTCAGAATTCAGGGAATGGGCGGCTGCGCCGCGCTGGTTTCCCCGACCCCTGGCCCCTGAATCCTGATCCCTCCTAAATCAAAACCTTACCGTTGCGAACGAACGGATACTTCACCACTTTTGCTTTCAGTTTCTTGTCGCGGATATCGACCTCGACTTCCTCGCCCGGGGCGATGCCGAGGGGAATTCGGGCGAGCGCGATGGATTGCTGCAGTGTAGGCGAGAAGGTGCCGGAGGTGATTTCACCGTGACCGTTTTTCGTGTGGATCTTCTGATGGCTGCGTAGCACGCCTTTGTCGAGGAGCACCAAGCCGGCGAGCTGCTGGGTCACTTCGCTCTTTTCCAGCGCGGCGCGACCGACGAAGTCGCGCTCGGTCTTCAGGTCCACCGTCCAGGCGAGGCCCGATTCGAGCGGCGAGGTAGTCTCGTCCATGTCCTGGCCGTAGAGATTCATCCCGGCTTCGAGCCGCAGGGTGTCGCGTGCGCCGAGGCCGATCGGCTTGCCGCCGGCTTCCATCAGTGCCTTCCAGAAGAAGGGCGCGGATTTCGCCAGCACCATCACCTCGAAGCCGTCCTCGCCGGTGTAGCCGGTGCGGGCGATGAACATCTCGCCCATGGCAGCGGCGTTGAAGGGCTTGAGGTTGGCGGTGATCTGGTCGACGCCGGGCAGGGCTTCGTTCAGCGCCTGGGTGGCGTTCGGGCCCTGGATCGCGATCATCGCGAGGTCGCGACGCGGGGTGAGGGTGAGACCCATGCCCCAGTCGGCGTTCATCTTTTCCATCCAGGCGAGATCCTTCTCCGCGGTGCCGGCGTTGACCACCAGGCGGAACCAGGTCTCGTTCATGAAATAGATGATGAGATCGTCGATCACGCCGCCGGCCTCGTTCAACATGCACGAATACAGGGCCTTGCCGGAGATCTGCAGCTTGTCGACGTTGTTGGCCACCAGCCGGCGCAGGAAGACGCGCACGTTGGCGCCGCGGATGTCGAGCGGCAGCATGTGGGAGACGTCGAACAGGCCGCAGCCGGAACGCACGGTGTGGTGTTCCTCGATCTGCGAGCCGTAGTTGACCGGCATGTCCCAGCCGCCGAAATCGACCATCTTGGCGCCGAGTTCGCGGTGGGTGGCGTTGAGCGGAGTCTGTTTGAGCATGGGTGCACCAAAATAAAAAAGGGTGAAGCGCGAATTCGCTTCACCCCTCTGTCCTTGGTACCTGAGAGATTACGGTCGGCTGTTTGACCAGCGGGCCGCTGCCCCTTCGGTGGCGATCGTGTGATCGCGCTCTCCAGAGTGTTTTCCCAAGACTTTTGCTTGGGGGTTGCGGTCCTTTTGCCTGAGCGATTCCGGGTGAATTGCGCCTTCGGCGGCATGCGGTGCATGCGCTCTCCCGCAACGGGAACGCGCACTATACCGAAGAAGCGTCAGGCCGACCAGCTTTGGCGCTGACTTAATAGGTCAGTTGCAGATCGAAGCCCATCGGCGCCAGGTCGCGCACGGTCAGTGGCAGGCTCAAGGGCTGTTCACTGCGGGGCGGGATGCCGGCGGCGATGCGTTGGGCGTCACCGAGGTATTCGCTGGGGGCAAAGCTGCGACGTGCCAGGGGACGATTGCGCTGATCGGTGAGCGTCAGTACAAGCACGGGCCAGGCCTGGGCTTGGCCCGCCCGGTTGCCCAGGGTGAGGGTGAGCTTAAGGCGACCGCTGGCTTCGGTTTGCAGATCGGAACCGACGATCTGCAGCAAGCCCAGGTTTTTCGGCAGGGAGAGGGTGCAGCCGAGCACGGCGCAGGCCTGATCAAGGGCGGGGCGGGTCTGCGGCAACCGGCTGACGAGCGTGTCGCGCAGGAAATAGGCGGTTTGCGCAAACAACAGCACCAGCAGCAGTGCGCTGGTCACCCCCCACGCCCAGGGTTGGATGCGTCGTGGCGCAGTGCGAACGCGCGCCGTGCCGGGCAAGGGGGTGGCGTATTCGATGCGTGCCGTAGGCGCGGCAGGTGCAGCGACCGTCGCCGGTGCGGGCGAATAGACGGGGGGCGCGGGGGGTTCCGGCGGGTAGGTCGAGGGGGCGGGATAGATCTGCGGCAGCGGACCCAGATCTTCCGGGACCGGAATGTCAGGGTCGATCAGGATGATGGAGTCCAGATCTGGCGTGGTATCGCGCTGGGCGATGCCGCGGGGGAGGTCGGCAACCGTGACGTCCTCCTCAAGGGCATCGGGTGCAGGAGGGGGCTCGTCCGAAGCTGCGACCGCACTCGGCGCAGCCTCGCTGGCCACCACCGGTTCTGCCGGCAGCGTGGTTTCCGGCGAAGGGAGCGGCTCAATAGGCTCGGGTTCGGCCACCACGGGGAGGGGTGAACCGTCTTCCATGAGCAGGCTCAGGCGTGCATCGAAAGCGGCGCCACATACGCTGCATTGCACCCAGCCCTGGGCTGCGTCAAGCTGATCCGCGCCGAGGCGAAACACGCTGGTGCATTGCGGACAGGTGGTGCGGTAGTTCACTGCTTGACGCCTGCCAGGCGTACCCAGCCCTCGTCGAGTGCGGGCGGATCGAACACGAACCAGCTGCGGTAGACCGCCATGACGTCCTCGGCCTGCTCGGCCAGAATGCCGGACAGAACCAGCTGTCCGCCCGTCCGCACCCGACCGGCCAGCAGCGGGGCCATGCCCTTGAGCGGATTGGTGAGGATGTTGGCGACGACGACGTCGTATTGCCCAGGCGCGAGTTCTCCGGGCAGGCAAAAGTGCGCGTTCACGTCGTTTAGTTCGGCGTTGTCGCGCGAGGCGGTGACCGCCTGGGCGTCGATGTCGACGCCGTCGACGCGTGACGCGCCCAGCTTGACGGCAGCGATGGCGAGGATGCCTGAGCCGCAGCCATAGTCGAGCAGGGTCTCGCCGCCGTGCAGATGTTCGTCGAGCCAGCGCAGGCACAGCCGCGTGGTGGGATGGCTGCCGGTTCCGATGGCCAGGCCGGGGTCGAGCTTGAGGTTGATCGCGCTGCTGTCGGGTGCGTCGTGCCAGGTCGGCACGATCCACAGACGGGGCGAGATCGGGATGGGATCGAACTGCGACTGCGTGAGGCGCACCCAGTCCTGTTCGGCCAC
>JAIBFA010000046.1 GCA_019459325.1 Thiobacillus sp. | reverse complement strand
CCCGGGGGGGCGCGCGGGGGGCGGGCGGGTGGTCGGGGGGTTTTTTTGCCCCCCCCCCCGGGGGCGGCGCCCCCCCCAACACCTGCCCGACCAGAATCAGGCCGGCCGACTCGAGCCCGTTCCAGAGGGCGATCTCGCGATGATCGAGACCGTTGGCAAAGGCGATGGCATACAGCGTGTCGCCGCGCTGCACGGTATGCCGGCCGTTGGTGGACGGGGCGATCTGCGTCGTTGCGGGACGCGGCGTCTCGGACTTGGCGGCAGTACGCCCGGCGGACCGATCGCTCACTGGCGCCGGGCCAGACGCGGTACAGGCACTCAGTGCCCACGCCGCCAGCACGACAGCGGCAACCCTCACGCCACCCCCGGCAGCCACCCTCATTACGCCACCCCCGGCAGCAAGGGGACGAATTTCACCCCCTCGTGCAGACGCTCGGTGAATTCATCGCCCTGGCGTTCCACCACGCACAGCGTCTGGGTGGCGTTGCCGAGCGGCATCACCAGGCGTCCGCCGTCGGCCAGCTGCGCCAATAATTCCTGCGGCACCTCGGCAAACGCGGCCGCGAGCACGATGGCGTCGAACGGCGCGAAATCCTTCGCCCCATGCATGCCGTCGCCGTGTTTGGGCTTGACGTTGTTGACCCTGAGTTCGCGCAGCCGCACGCGCGTCTTGCCGACCAGCGCGGCGATGCGTTCCATCGACACCACCTCGCGCGCCAGCTTGCCCAGCACCGCCGCCTGATAGCCGCAGCCCAGCCCGATTTCGAGCACGCGGCCGAGCGCCCGGCCGTGGCCGTTGTCGCCGTGACGGGACAGTTCGGCCATGCGCGCGACGATGTAGGGATTGGAAATCGTCTGCCCGAAACCGATCGGCAGCGCGGTGTCTTCGTAGGCGCGCGATTCCAGCGCCTGGTCGACGAACAGATGGCGCGGCACGCTGCCCATCGCCGACAGTACCATTTCGTCACGGATGCCCTGCTCGCGCAGGCGCTCGATCATGCGGCCGCGCGTGCGCGCCGAAGTCATGCCGATGCCGGCGCGGGGGTTCAGAGTTTCAGCCATGCGTTCACGCTGTCCATCTGGCTGAAACGGGTCAAGTCCATTTGCAGCGGGGTGATCGAAACGAAGCCGTTGGCCACGGCATGAAAGTCGGTGCCCTCGCCGGCGTCCTGTGCCAAACCCGCCGCGCCCACCCAGTAGACAATCTGCCCGCGCGGGTTGGTGGTTTTCACCACCGATTCGGCCTTGTGGCGCTTGCCCAGCCGGGTCACGGAGAGACCGCCGAGTTCGGCCCAGGCGCGGTCCGGCACGTTGACGTTGAGCAGCATCGGCTCGGTCGGCGGCCGCGTCTGGATGCGCTGCACCAGTTCGGCCACGACGCGCGCGGCAGTGTCGAAATGCTGGGCATTGTGGTTGGCGAGCGAAACCGCAATCGATGGAATGCCCAGCAGATAGCCTTCGGTGGCGGCAGCCACCGTGCCTGAATAAATCGTGTCGTCGCCCATGTTGGCGCCGTGATTGATGCCGGAGATCACCATGTCGGGCATGTGGTCCAGCATGCCGGTGACGGCCAGATGCACGCAATCGGTCGGGGTGCCGTTGACGTAATAGAAACCGCCGGGCGCCTGTCGCAGCATCAGCGGGCGGTCGAGCGTGAGCGAATTGGAAGCGCCGCTGCGGTCGCGCTCGGGCGCCACCACGGTCACGTCGGCAAGCGGCGAGAGCGCCTGCGCCAGCGCGGCCAGGCCCGGGGCGAAATAACCGTCGTCGTTGGACAGCAGGATACGCATCAGCGGCAGCCTCCGGACAAGACAGGCAGTCGGCACAGGGAACTCATGGCAATGATGCGGGCGTCAAACATGCGCCCGATTCTAACATCGGGATTTGATCGATTCAGCGTACAAATCGCACTTCGCGCCACAAAGGACGCGCAAGGACGCGAAGTGAATGAAACGGCGAAGGGACGGCTGACGCCCCGGCCTTGCATTTGCCCCTTCGTGATCTTCGCGTCCTTCGGGATGCCGGCTCAGTCGTATTCCCGGGTGTAGAACACATCGAAACTGCTTTGCTGGCCCGCCTGCGCTTCCAGCCGCACACGCGGCGACAGCTGATACAGCACCTTGACCACCTGGCTCAGCCCATCGAGGCTTTGCTCGTAGCTCAGCATGGCGCGCGAGGACAGCCGCTTGCCGACGCTGACCACGGTGCTGGTGAGATCTTCGCCCTCGCCCGCCCGCACGTCGAAGGTGTCGATACGCAGCGCGTCGGCAAGCTGCGCCTGAAAATTCACCGATTCCGTCTGGCTCAGCAGCGCGCCGGCGGCAATCTGCAGCAAGGCAAACTCCTGCTGCCCCCCGCTGTCCAGACCATGCCCCAGCACCAGCCAGGAAAGCTTCTCGGTATCCGGCAGCGCGGGATCGGAATACAGCGTCACCAGCGGACGCTGCACCGTCCCCCTGACCTGTACCCCGGCCTTGACCGTGGGCATTTTGCGCACCGCCAGGACATCGATCCCGGGGTTGTCGATCGGGCCGATGAAGCTCAGCACGCCGCGCTCGATGACGAGCGATTGCCCATAGGCGGCATAGCGCCCCTCGACCACCTGGATGCGGCCTTCGCCCCGCAGTGCCTCGTTCACGGTGAACACGCGCAACTGGCCGCCCAGGCGCGCGTCGAGCCCGGCGCCCTTGAACAGGAAATCCTCGCCCAGATTGAGCGTGAGATCGAGTTGCAGCGGGATGCGCCGGACCGCGGATTTTTCGCGCGGCGGCTGGCCGACGACGACGACATCGGACGACAGCGTGGGGCGACTGGCTTCCGGCATTTCCAGCCGGGCGCGATCGGCGGTGAGTTCGCCGGTGAGTTCCAGGCGCTTGGGGTCGAGATTGAGTCGGGTGGTGCCGGACACGATCACGCGGCGGTCGCTGCGGTTGGTGACGGCAAATTTTTCAAAGTTGAGCGTGAGACCCGCCTGGGGATTTTTCAGCTGCGCCTCGCCGCTCACTACGATGCGGCCGCTGCTGCCCTTCAGTTCGCCCTGCTGCACCCGCACGCGGTCGTCGTCCAGGATGAGCTTGAGCGTACCGTCGGTAATCACCACGCCTTCTTCCGGCATGGCAAACCGGATCCGGCTGGCATCGATCTGCCCATTGATGCGGGGCACCGCCAGGCTGCCGCTGCCCGAAAGTTGCGCGGCCAGGCGCGAATCCAGCCGGATACCGACCGGCAGAAAGGGTTTGACCAGACGCAGGTCGGGCACGTCGAGTTGTGCCGTCCACGCCAGCGGCGCGCTGCGCGGCAGGGTGAAGCCGGCGCCTTCGCGTTCCAGCGTGGCGCGGCCTTCGGCGCGCAGCTGGCCGGCTTCGCGGCTGGCCGCCTCGACGCGGGCCGTGACGCGGCTGGCCTCGGCGTTGAGGTCGAGCGCAAGCGTCGTTAACCCCAGACTCTGCGCCGGCTCTTTCATGCGCACGTCGCCCGACTGGCGCACGAGGTGCACCTCGCCATCGAGGGTGTTGCCGACGCGCAGATTCCAGTCGCCGTTGACCCTGAGATCGGTGGTGAAAGGCGGTGCGGTTTCCAGCAGCGTCAGGAACGGTGCCAGCGGCAGGTTGGCGAGCGTGCCACGACTGGCCAGTTGCGTACCCTGGCGGTTGAACTGCTCGACCGTCAGCCGGCCGCCCGCCAGCGTCAGCGCCAACTGGTTCACCTGCTGCTGCTCGCGCGACAGCAGCAGGGTGGCCGGCGCCAGCAGCTGCATCGGCCACGGTCCCTGCGCCTCGGCCTGCGTGAGTTGTCCGCGCCAGATCTGACGGTCATCCAGCCCGCCCGCCAGGCGCGCGGTCAGCCGCCAGTCGGGCATGCGGGCGTCGAGCGTCAGGGTGTGGGCATTGCGGCGTCCCAGCAAATCGGCATGAACGCTGCTCAGGCGCTGACCGGCCAGTTGCACGCCGCGCGCATCGAGCTGGCCGTTGAAGGCCCCGTTGGCCGTGGCCTGCAGATCGAGCTGCAGGTTCAGCGTGTCGGCAGCGATATCGCCCGGCAGGCGCAGGCCGCTGGCGGCCACCACCGCCTCGATCTGCGGCACAGCGGGGTCGCCGCTCACGCTGCCGCGGCTGGTCAGGCGTCCGGCCAGCCCCAGCTTGAGCCGCGCCAACGCGGGGGCATCGATGTCCCAGTTGAGGCGGTCGCCGGCGCGGCCAAAAGCACCTTTCAGCTTCGCCAGATTACCGGCCAGATTCACGTCGACGTCGACGTCGGCGAGATGCCGGTTTTCGTAGCGCAGCTGCCCTTGCCCGGTTACCGGGCGGCCTTCGAGCTCGCCCGGCGGCAGGGTGAACTGCGTTTGCAGGCGCAGTTCGGGCAGCAGCGTTCCGCTTGCCTGGCCGCGCGCATTCAGCCGCGCACGCGGAAACTGGCCGAAGCGCGCCGGGTTGATCTGCACGGCGTCGAATTCGGCAGAAAACGCACGGCTGGCATCGAGCTGCAACGCACCCTTCGCGATGAGACGTCCCGCCTGGCCGCTGAAGTTCGCCGATTCCAGCCGCAATGCCGCATCGGCATGCGTGAGCGTGAAGCGGCCCTGCCCCCAGGTCTCGCTGACCTCGCCGTTGAGCGTCTGGCGCGCCGCGTCGCCTGCCAGTTGCAGCGTCGTCTTGATCCGGGAGGCGTTCAGGTCGCGGTGCAGGCCCGCCAGGTTCAGGCGCGGGCTTTGCAGATTCACCGTAAAGCGGCCGTCGCGCCACTGGCCGTCGCCGGTGAATTGCCCGGCCGCGCCGAGGTCGATCGCCAACGCGCTAAAGTCGGCGTGCGTGCCGTCGCCCAGCACTGCGCCGGTCAGGTTGGCGAGCGGCAGACGATCCTGGTCGAAGCGTCCGGCCAGCCGGTTGGACAGGCTGAAGGTGCCGAGCAGTCGTTCGCCCGGCTGGCCTTCGAACACGCCGGAAAACGCCAGGTCGGCGCTCGGCGCACCCGCCACGAACTGGCGCGGATCGATGCCCTCCCCGGCCAGCAGCAGCCGGGGCAGACGCACGCGAGCAAACGGCGCCGCCTGTCCCCTGGCCATGACATTCATGCCTTCAGCCAGGGCATCCAGCTTGAAATCAATCGCCGCCAGTTCGCCTGTCAGTCCGAGCGTGGCCTGCGCCGGCGTGGGAGCTTTCCGGATCGCGTTGAACCGGCCTTGTAATTTGAACGGCGCATCCTTGTGGATACCGAACCGTCCCTCCACATCCGCCCACGACGTGCTGGCCGCGGCAATGAAGTCAAAGCGGTCGCCCCTGCCGTCCACCTTGCCATGCAGCGCGCTGAAGCTCAGCGTCCGCCCCAGGTCGACCACGTCGAGGTGCGTCACATCCCACGCGGCCACCCGGATGTCCAGCAACCAGCGCAAGGTGCCGGGATAGGCGGGGGGGGTCGGATCTTTTTTAAGGATATCCACCTGCACGCGTTGCGCAGCCAGCAGGTCGATCTCGATCAGTCGATGCCACAGCGAGCGGGGTTGCCAGTCCAGTCGCACCTGGTGCAGGGTGATGCGCTGCGTGTCCGTCTTGATGATCATTTTCTGGATGTGGACCGACGCGCCCAGATGACCTTCCACGCCTTCGAGCACCAGGCGGCCATCGCTCAGCGGCGTGGCCTGTTTCGCCAGCCACAGGAATCCCGTGGCCGTGGTGGTCAGCCACATCACCGCCAACACCAGCACGGCCAGACCGGCCAGCAACGACGCCAGCCCCCAGGCAACGCGCTTCAAAACGACACCCCGAGCGAGAAATGCAGGCGGAATTCGTCGGTGGCTTCGCCATACGCCAGGTCGAGGTTGATCGGCCCCACCGGCGAACGGTAGCGCGCGCCGACGCCGTAGCCGAACGCCGGCGACAGGGCACCGGGGCTGTCGGCCGCGTCGCCCGCATCGACGAACACGGCCATGCCCCAGTTGCCTTCGAAGAAATGGTTGTATTCGACGCTGCCGGTGGCGAGATAGCGCACCGATGCCACCCCGCCTTCCAGCGTGCGGCCCAGGCTCTGGTAGGCGTAGCCGCGCACCGAGGCGTCGCCGCCGGCGCGGAACAGGAAATCGGTGGGAATGCCGTCGCGCGTGTTTGCCAGCACGCTGCCGAGTTCGCCGCGCAGGATCAGGCGCCCGTTGTCGCCGGCGCGGAAATACTGGGTGTGGCGGCCATACAGGCGGATAAAGCTGGTGTCCGACAACAAGGCCTCGGCCGCGCCGCCGCCCTGCAAGGTCAACACATAACCGCGCCGTGGATAGAACGCGCGCCCCACCGTGCGCTGGGTCCACGCATAGTTGGCGGACAGCGCCCGGTTGCGCGCGCTCACCACATCGCCGATTTCCTGCTGTTCGGTCTGGTATTGCAGCGACAGCGTGGTTTCGATCTGCCCGCGCGTGCGGCTGCGCTTGGCTGCCAGCACCGTGGCAGTCGTTTCCTGTCCCTCGATGTCTTCCTGCTTGAGTTGCAGGCCGAGGCTGTTCTCGTAGCCGTTGGCATTGCGCGGCCAGGCCAGCTCGGCCGCCCCGGTTTGCCGCGCGGTTTCCAGTCGCGCATCGAACTTCAGGCGCACCCCGCGATTCAGGATGTCGCGATGCATCCACGACGTCTGCACCCGTGCGCCGGTGTCGGTACTGATGCCGACACCCACGCTGAACAGTTTTTCCGGCCGCTCGACCACGTCCACCCGGATCGGCACCGCCGCCGCCAGCGCGGGATCGGGGTCGATGCGCACCGTGGCCTGCGCGTAATAGCCGCTCATATCCAGCGCCGCCTGGTAGTCCAGCAGATCCTGCTGCCGATACGGCCGGCCCGGCTTCAGCGGACTCAGATTGCGGATGATCGACTCGGGATAACGCTGGCTGCCGCTGATGACCGGTGCGCCGTAAAAAAACGCCGGCCCGCTGTCCACCGTCAGCGTCAGATCCGCCGACTGCGTGACGGGATCGATACGCGCCTCGCTCGCCGCCAGCCGCGCCGCCGGATAACGGGCGGTGAGCAGCGGACGCAGCAGGGCCACCTTGGCCGCATTCCAGTCGGCCTGACGAAAAGGCATCTCCGGCTGCAGCGTGAAACTGTTCTCTGCGCGCGTGCGCAAGCGCGACTCGTCCGCATCCGCCAGCGCCCCGGTAAAGTCGATCTTCACCTTCCGAACGCGGGTGCGCGGACCCGGCGTCACCGCATAACGCAGCGCCCAGTCGTCCCCCGACCGCGTCAGCGTGCTGTCGATCTGCGGCGAAAAATACCCCTCCGTGGCCAGCAATTCGCGCGCGGTTTCCTCACTCAGACTGCGCAGCCGCGCCAACTCCGCCTCGTCCAGCGCCTCGCCCTGCCGCGCCGCCCGCGCCGTTTCCAGATGCTGCGTCAGCAACGCCTTGAGCTCATCCGGCGCCTCCACCTCCACCGTCAGCGCATGCGCAGGCGTCGCGCACAGCGCGGCGAGGAGCAGCAAGGCTTTGAAAAGGCGAACGGGCAAGGCAAATCCAGCGGAAATAACGTCAGCCCATTCTAGGGGGTGCGCTGGAATCGGGCAAAACGCCGGACGGCCGCACGGGAAATCCCTGCACATACGCAATACCGGCGCCGATTACATTGGCGGATAATGCCTCGCTTCGCCCACCCAACAGAAGCACACGCCGTATGCAAAAGGAAATCAAAGAAAAGCCCCAGTACGCCGTCGTGGCGGCGGTGCAGCTGCCGGGCGTGAGCGACGTCGAGTTCGAGGCGTCGCTGACCGAGCTGCGCGAGCTGGCAAAGACACTGGGGTTCACGGTCACCCGCACGTTCGTGCAAAAACGGTCCGGCTTCGACTCGACGGCGTATCTGGGCGGGGGCAAGCGGCAGGAGATCCGCCGCTTCGTCAACAGCAAACCGGGCGACGAAACCGAGCCCGACCGCGAACCGCAGAATCCCCTGCATCGCCTCTCCACGTTCGTCGAAGGCCTGGACGACGAGGTCTCGCCCCACCCGATCGACGTCCTCTTCGTCGATCACGAGATATCACCCTCGCAGGCGCGCAACCTCGAAAACGAGGTCGGCTGCCAGGTGATGGATCGCACCATGGTCATCCTCGAAATCTTCCACCGCAACGCGCGCTCCCCCGCTGCGCGCGCGCAGGTGGAAATCGCGCGCCTGGGCTACATGGCGCCGCGCCTGCGCGAAGCGGCGAAACTGGCGGGGCCGCAAGGACGGCAGCGCAGCGGCGTGGGCGGGCGCGGCGCCGGTGAGTCGCACACCGAACTGGACAAGCGCAAGATCCGCGACCGCATCGCCGAACTGCAGAAGGAAATCACGGCAATGGACGCGGATCGCAAGACGCAGCGCGCCCGGCGGCGAGCGCACGAGGGGCTCGCCAGCGTGGCGCTCGTGGGCTACACCAACGCGGGCAAGTCCACCCTGATGCGCGCACTCACGGGGAGCGAGGTGCTGGTCGCCAACAAACTCTTCGCGACGCTCGACACCACCGTGCGCACCCTTTACCCCGAGAGCATCCCGCGCGTACTGGTCAGCGACACGGTCGGCTTCATCAAGAATCTGCCTCACGGGCTGGTCGCGTCGTTCAAGTCGACGCTCGAAGAGGCGCTCGATGCGTCGCTTCTGCTCCATGTCATCGATGCAAGCGATCCCGGCTTTGAACGGCAGCGCGCAACCACCGACGAAGTCCTGTCCGAGATCGGCGCGCAGGATGTGCCGCGCATCCGCATTTTCAACAAGATCGACCACGTCGGCGACGCAACGGCGCAAGCCGAACGCGAGGCTGCGCTACGCGCCGAGTACCCCGGTTGCATCGTGATGAGTGCGCGCCACCCCGCCGACGTCGCAAAATTGCACAAGGCGATCGTCGCGTTTTTCCAGCAAGACCTCGTCGAGGCCGAGCTTTTTCTTCCCTGGTCGGCACAGCAACTGCGTGGGGAAATATTCGCTCGCTGTGAAGTGCTGGATGAGCGCGCCGACGATGAAGGTGCGTTCTTCCGCGTCCGCGGCGAGCAGGAGACCTTGAACAGCCTGCGTGAGCAGTTCGGCCAGGCGTCAGATCAGTCGTAGTCCCTAGCCGCCCTTGGGAAGAACGATGGGGCAGTTCGATATTTCCAGCAGTGGTCATTCACAGCGGCAATTCGGACGGACGTCGCGACTGATTAGGCTTGTCCGCGTCCCTGAATGCCGGCTCGGGGGAACGCCTCGGTCCGTGTCCGGCCAGAAGCGAAAGTTCAGGTTGGGAAGCCCGACTGTCTCTTGTTCGGCCTAAGCTGCCGCTGGAGATTTGACCCGACTGCTACCGCTATGGATTCGTTACCGGACGTAGGCAAGGAAATCCACCGAACGTCAATTTTTTGATTTCCTCTGCGGCAGAACCCGACCCATGGCAGTCAGCCAGAGGGGCGAACCTTACATCCGGCTCTCCGCCGAAGCGCCCCCCTCGGTTTTAGTGTGGTGCTGCCGCCTGCCGGGCCAGTGCGCGCATCAGCCATTTCAGAACTGGCAGACGGCCATAGAGTTCTTCGGCGGCATCCCAGTAATCGCGATGCAGCGTCACCTTGCCGTCAGTGGCAAAAGCCAGGTGGGTGGCACCGCGAATGGTGGTGGGCTGGCGCGTGACCGGCATGGTGAAATCCATTTCCCACAGGATGACGGCGTGCCCGCCTTCTCCCGGAAAGCGCCCGGTGACGCGAAAGCGCGCGCCCGGCAGCTTGTCGAAGGTGTGACGCAGGATGGCGCGGATGGCGGCAACGCCGGTCACCTCGTGGAAAGGATCCTTGAAGCGCGCATCAGCCGCGTAGTAGGTGTCGAGCGCGTCCAGGTTGTTGGCGGACAGTTTTTCGAAATAGACACACAGGGCGTCGAGTGCATTCATAAGCCAGTGATCCGGTGGACAAGGGGGAAGTAGGCGCGATACGGCAGCAGGTTCAGCGCCTTCAGCACGCGGGTGAAGCGTTTGGGGAAATGAATCTCGAATGCCCCTGCTTCGATGCCGGCCAGAATTTCGCGCGCCGCTTCACCGGCTTCGATCAGCGCCGGCATCTTGAAGTCGTTGAGATCGGTCAGCGGGGTTTTGACGAAGCCGGGGTTGATCAGGTGCACCGCCACGCCTTTGGGCGCCAGGTCGAGATACAGCGTTTCGGCAAAGTTGATCAGCGCAGCCTTGGTTGCGCCGTAGACCAGTCCGCTCGGCAGGCCGCCGTAGCCGGCGACGCTGGCAGTGATCGCCAGCCGTCCGCTGCCGCGCTGCGCGAAGTAGGGCGCGAGCAGGGCAGCAGCATTCATCGCGCCGACCAGATTGACCTGCACCAGCTGTTCGGCGGCGACGGCGTCGAGTTCCCACGCGCGCACCGGCTGATGCGTGCCGGCGTTGATGATCGCCACGTCGATGCCGCCGAACTCAGCCTGGATCGAGTCGAACGCAGCCGCGAGGCTGGCGCGGTCGGTAACATCGGCGGGCGCGACCCGCGCGTTGCCGTCGGCCAGTTTTTCCAGCGTTTCACGCGAGCGGCTGGTGAGCGCCACCCGCGCGCGGCGCGCCATCAGCAACTTTGCGGTGGCTTCGCCGATGCCCGAGCTGGCGCCGATCAGCCATACGCGCTGGCCGCGCCAGTCGGCGAGTCTGGGGTTCAGGCTCATGGGCCTTTCCTGAAGCTGATGACGATTTCACCAAGCTTGAAGCCGAACTTGCGCATCTCGGATTTGTTCAGCATCGTCGTGTCGTCCATCTGGTACATCCAGTCGTCGAACTGCACCTCGTAGGTCTTGCCGTCCACCGGCAGCAGCAGGGTGTATTTCCACTGCAGCGCGTTGCCGTAGGCGGTGCCGGTAGCTTCGCCCTTCACGTCGTCCGCGCGGCCGATATAGCGGTGCGCGTCGAGCTTGCTGATGCGCCAGATGCGCTGCGATTTTTCGCCGTCCGACCAGATGAAGTTCTCGGTCAGCACGCCTTCGTTGCCGCGCCATTCACCGGTCATGTGCACGGTGAAGCGGCGCTTGACCTCGCCCGAGCGGTCGGCGAAATAGCCCCAGGCGGTGAGCGGGCCGTTGAAGTAGGTGGCGATGTCGAGCGTGGGTGTCTGGTCGCGATAGACCTCGGGCGAAACGCCGGCGCAGCCGGTCAGGCCCAGCACGGTACACAAAGCGGCGAGCGATTTTTTCAGCATGGGGCGACTCCAGGATGGCCGATTGGGCGGGCGCGCCAGAACCAGGCCAGCGCGCCGAGTTTCATAAGGATGGGCAGCAGGGCATAGGTGGCCGACAGCGCGAACAGGTTGCCGCCGCCGGGCGCGTAGCCCCAGAAATCGAGCAGCGGCAGCGCAAGGCCGGCGGCGAGCGCGAGCGTGAGCTTGGCGAAAAAGCTCATCAGCCCGTAGTAGGCGCCGGGCTGCGGCGCGGGGTCGGCGTCGATCATGTCGGCGACCAGCGCGGGCGGCAGCGCGAGGTCGGCGCCGAGCGCGAGGCCGGACGCCGCGCACACCAGCGCATAGCCAACCAGGTCGCCCGCGCCGAGCCAGAACGCGCCGCTGAAGGCAGCGATCGACAGCGCCATCGACAGCAGCCAGGCGTCGAGCGTGCCGATGCGTTTGGCCAGCCGCACCCACAGCGGCAGGCCGAGCGCGCCGCTCAGAAAATAAATCACCAGAAACAGCCCGCTGTGGCTGGCGAGCTGCAGCACATCGTCGATGAAGAAAATCACCAGCGTGGCGGGCAGCGCGGCGGCAACGCCGTTCAGCAGATAGCCGGGCGCGAAACGAGCGAACGCGGGGTTGGCCAGTGGGCGCAGCATCTGGCGCAATCCCGGCGAGCGGGCGCTGCGCTGCATCGGCGGGGTGGCGACGAGGGTGAGCGTGGCAAAGACCAGCAGCAGTCCGAGAAAAATCCAGCCCATGCGCGCCAGGCCCTCGGCCAGCGTGGCCGCCAGCACCGTCGGCAACGCAGCGGCCAGCACCACGCCAATCAGTCCGAAGCCTTCGCGTGCGGCGAACAGCCGGGTGCGTTCGTGCGGCACGTTCGACAGCCGCGCGCCCCAGCTGGTGTGCACCACGGTGGCGAGGCTGTAGCCGACCGTGGTCAGCGTCAGCATCACGATCAGCCAGGGCACCACGGGCCAGGCTTCGGGCAGGGTAAAAACGCCGATCCAGCCCAGCCCGAGCACAGGCAAGGAGAGCGCAACCAGCGTGCGCGGATGTGGAAAGCGGTCGAACAACGCGCCGATCAGCGGATCGATAGCAGCGTCGAGAAAGCGCAGCGCGAGCAGGATTGCGCCGAGCAGGGAAAGCGAGATCACGCCACTGTAGAACGGCGCGAGGTGGACGTAAAGCGGCAGCGCCGCGAACGCGAGCGGCAGGCCAAGGCCGCCATAGGCCAGCAGGCGCGTGCGCGGCAACGGACTCATGGCGACTTCAGCAACTGCGCGCGCAGGTCGGGCGCGCGGGTGGCCGGGTTGAGCCAGATGCCGAAGAAGGCGTCGGCAAATGCCTCGTCATTGATCTGTCCGAGCTTGCGGGTGCCGCTGTAAAACGTCGCGCCGGCGCCGGGCATGCGCACGCCGATGAGGCGGTCGCCCTTGTCGACATCGGGGAACAGCGCGCGCATGTCTTTCTCCCAGCGCGCCAGGGTGGACTCGGGCCAGGGGCGCTGGGCGCGCATTTCCTCGATCGAGCGCTGCGCAATGGCGGCGCCGTCGAAGCTGCGCGCGTAGACCAGTTCCAGCGCATAGGACTGGCTGGCCGACCACACGCCGCCGGGCGACCACAGCGTGGCATCGTAGAGGCGCAGGCCGAAGAAGCGCATGGTGCCGCTGCCGACCGCCTCGAAGCTGGGCAGGTGCGGCAGCGGGCTGGCGTGCAGCAGCGATGCTGCAAGCAGACAGGCTGCGGCCAGCGTCGTGCTAAGCCGCGTGTTCAAGACGGAATTGCGCGACATCGACCGATCCGGCGTGAAAGCCGGCCTCGCAGTAAGCCAGATAGAAATGCCAGATGCGCAGGAAGCGCTCGTCGTAAGCCTGCGCGCGCACGGCGTCGATCTGCTCGTGGAAGCGGAGGCGCCAGCGCTTCAGGGTTTCGGCGTAATCAAGGCCGAAGTTTTCCTGCCGGGTCACCTTGAGCCCGGCGCGCGCGGCTTCCTCGGTGAAGCGCGACGGCGAGGGCAGCATGCCGCCGGGAAACACGTACTGCTGGATGAAGTCGGAGCCGGTGCGGTAGCGCTCGAACAGGGCGTCGTCGATGAGGATGGTCTGCACCACGGCGCGGCCGCCCGGCTTGAGGCTGCGCTTGACGGTGTCGAAGTAGGTCGGCCAGTAGGCTTCGCCCACCGCCTCGAACATTTCGATCGAGACGATGGCGTCGTACTGCTGCACTTCCTCACGGTAATCCTGAAACTCGAACTGGCAGCGGTTGCCCAGCCCAGCCTCGGCAATGCGCTTGCGGGCGTAATCAAGCTGCTGCTGCGACAGGGTGATGCCGCGTACCCGGTGGCCCGCTGTGCGTGTCGCGTGCTCGGCAAAGCCGCCCCAGCCGCAGCCGATTTCCAGCAGCGGCTGGCCGTCCGGCAGATCGAGCAGGTCGAGCATGCGCTGGTATTTGCGGATCTGCGCCTGCTCCAGTGACAGCGACAGGTCGCCGTCGAAGCGCGCGCTGGAATAGGTCATCGAAGGGTCGAGCCACAGCGCATAAAAATCGTTGCCGAGGTCGTAGTGGCTGGCGATGTTACGGCGCGAGCCCTGCAGCGTGTTGGCGTTCAGCAGGTGGCGCAGGCGGTTGTACAGGCGCCCCCACCAGCGTCCATAGATGGCGCGGTCGAGCGCGCTGCGGTTGTTGGCCAGCAGGGTCAGCACGCCGGTGAGGTCGGCGGTGTGCCAGGTGCCGGCGATATAGCCTTCGGCAAAGCCGATGTCGCCCTTGCTCAAGACATCGCGGAACGCGCTCCACTGGTCGAACTTGAGATAGGCATCCGGCGTGCCGTGGCCGACGGTCAGCTGCATGCCGTTGGGCAATTCCAGATGCAGACAGCCGTGTTCGATTTCCTGCAGCAGATGGATCACCTGGCGGGCATACCAGGGCGTGTTGCTGTGCTGCAGGGCGGCGTTGAGGCGGGCAGTGTTCAGCGTGGCGGTGTTCATTCGGTGACCTCTTCGAGTGGAGCCGGGGGTTTGCGGAAAAACGGCACGCGCTTGATGAACAGGCGCAGCGCCTGCAGGTGGATGCGCGCGATCACGCCCCAGGTCATCAGCGGGTAGCGGAAAAAGGCGCGCAGGCAGGCGCGCGGCGTCAAGGGTTCGAGCCGGCCCCACCAGGCGGTGCGCAGGGTTTCGCCGCTGCCGGTGGCGTAGTCGATGCGCGCGTGGAACAGGTCGGCGTGCCGCTGGAAATGAAAGCTGTAGTCGCCGCGCACCGGAAAGAACGGCGAGACGTGGAACACCTTTTCGGCGTGCAGCGTGGCGCCGGGATCGTCGGTGCGCAGCAGGTAGACGTGGCGTTCGCCGAAGGTGTTGTTGACCTCGGCCAGCACCGCCACCAGGCCGCCGTCGGCGGCGTGGCAATGCCAGAAACTCACCGGCTTGAAGGCGTAGCCGAGTACGCGCGGAAACGTGGTGAGCCAGATCTCGCCATCGGCGGCGAGGCCATGCTGGCGCAGCAGGCCGCGCGCCCAGGCCAGGCTGTCGCCGCCGTCGCCGTGGTCCGCTTCGTGAAAACTCAGCAGGTTGAAACGGTTGCGCGAGAACCACCGCGTATCACTCTGCGCCAGGTCGTGCAGCGGCAGGCGCACGAAATACACCGGATAGTCGAAGCGATGCGTGACCGGCTGCTGCCGCACGTGCATCACGCGGCCAAAGCCGATCTGCGCGCCGGAGCGGGGGTCAGGCCGCATGGGCGAGGCCCTGCCAGGAGAGGTCGGCATCGAGCTGGCGCGCCACCCGCAGCGCGGAGGCGAGGCCGTCCTCGTGAAAGCCGTAGCCGAGCCAGGCGCCGGCGAGCCAGATGCCGTCGCGGCCGTTGGCGGCCGCGATCTGGCGCTGGATGCCGACGGACTGGCGGTTGAACACCGGATGGCTGTAGTGGAAGCTGCCATGCACCAGCGCCGGATCAGGATCCTGCAGCGGATTGAGCGAAACGATCATCGGGGTTTCGGTCGGCAGCGGCTGCAGGCGGTTGATCAGGTAATGCACCGCCACCGGCCGCTCGCTCAGCGTGCCGTGGCCCGACTGGTAGTTCCACGCCGCCCACAGGTTCTTGCGGCGCGGCAGCATTCTGGCATCGCTGTGCAACACCGCACGATTCGACTGGTAGGGGATGTGCCGCAACAGCCGGGACTGGGTCGGATAGTGCTGCGCCAGAACGGCGCGCGACTGGTCGCTGTGGCAGGCCAGCACCACCTGGTCGTAGAGCCCCGACACGCTGCCGCTCACCAGTTCGACCTGGCCGCCGCGCGGGCGCAGCGACTCCACCGGCTGGCCCAGATGAATCTCGCCGATGCCGGCGGCCAGCTTGTTCACATATTCGCGTCCGCCGCCCTTGACGGTGCGCCACTGCGGCCGGTTGGTCACCTGCAGCAGGCCGTGGTTGTGGCAGAAGGTGACGAAGGACGACAGCGGAAACTCCAGCATCTGCGCCGCCGGGCACGACCAGATCGCGGACGCCATCGGCAGCAGATACCACTCGATGAAGGGCTTGCCGTAGCCGCGCAGCTTCAGGTAGTCGCCCAGCGCCATGCTGCTGGCGAGTTCCGGCTCGCGCACCGCCTCGTGGTTGAAGCGCAGCAGGTCGCGCAGCATCGACCAGAACGCGGGACGCGCAAGGTTCGCGCGCTGGCCGAACACGGTGCCGAGCGAGGTACCCGCCCATTCCAGGTCGGGCCGGTCGAGGCGCACGCTGAACGACATTTCGCTGGCCACGGTTTCCACCTCCAGCGTGTCGAACAGTTTGGTGAGTTCGGGGTAGGTGCGATGGTTGAACACCAGAAAGCCGGTGTCGACCGGGAACGTCTGGCCGTCCAGCGTGACGTCCACCGTGTGGGTGTGGCCGCCCAAACGGTTCTCCGCTTCGAACAGCGTGACCTGGTGGCGCTGGCTCAACAGCCAGGCGGCCGACAGGCCGGAAATGCCGGAACCGACGACTGCGATGCGCATGCTATTTCTCCCTCTGCGAAATTTGGGCCGGCGCGGGTTTGGCCTTGAGCAGGGACTCGATGGCTTGCACCATCTCCTTCGACTGCGGCTCCACCTGGCTGGCAAACGACAGCGCGCGGGTACCGCTGCGGTCGATCAGGTATTTGTGGAAATTCCAGCGCGGCCGCTCGCCGGTGGCCTTGGCCAGCGCTTCGTGCAGCGGGTTGGCGTTGGCGACCGTCACGCCGGTTTTGGCGAACAGCGGGAAATCGACCTGATAGCCAACCTCGCAGAAATTTTTGATCTTGGCGTTGCTGCCGGGCTCCTGCCCGCCGAAATCGTTGGCTGGCAAGCCCAGCACCACCAGTCCCTGCGGCCCGTATTGGTCGGACAGCGCCTGCAAGCCCTTGTACTGGCCGGTATAACCGCACTGGCTGGCAGTGTTCACCACCAGCACCACCTTGCCGGCGTATGCGCACAGGTTGCGGGTCTCGCCGTCGATATCCGTGAGGCTGAAGTTGAGCAGCGGCGGGCAGGCGGGCGCAGCGTTTACGATGGTTGTCAGCAGCAGCGTTGCGATAAAAAGCATGGGTTTCATGTGCGGGTTACCTTGCGGGCAGGACAGGGGGCCGATCCGGCACCTGGATCGAACAGAGACGAATGCGATGCGGCCAGCGCGTGATAGAACCAGTAGTCGGCAGGAACGGTTGCCGTAACGGCGGCGCAATCCGTTCGCGGCGATGACGGCGTACGGACAACAGCCGCTGGTTCGCCGATCAGCAACACCGCAGCCAATCCGGCCAATGAAACGAGTAGTTGAGATTGCGTGCGCATCTTGTCTTGGTCAAAAGCTGGACACGTGCTTAAATTAGGCCAATAATTTGCACATGTCAACACTTTGTCCTGGACAATAAATGAATACTGAAACCACATCATTCGTTTCGGGTCTGCCGATCGCATCAGTCGAGCGCGAAACCGGTTTGTCCAAGGACACCTTGCGCGTATGGGAGCGGCGCTATGGTTTTCCGACACCCGGGCGGGATGCGAATGGCGAGCGCCTGTATGCGCCGACGCAGGTGCAACGACTGACGCAAATCAAGCGTTTGATGGATCGCGGGTACCGCCCGGGCAAGCTCCTGGCGCTGGATGATGCGGCCCTGATAGCACTCGACGAAGCCCGTCCCAGCGTATTGGCCACCCCCGACGTGCTACAGCTCGATACCTGGATGCATCTGGTCAAAACCCACGACAGCGAAGCCCTGCAGCGGCAGTTTTATCGCGAGCTGGCCAAGCGGGGTTTGGCGGGTTTTGTCCAGGACATCGTCGCACCTCTGATTACGCGCGTGGGTGAAGCCTGGTCGCGCAATGAACTCGGCATATTCGAGGAGCATCTGTTCTCGCAGCATCTGGAAAAAATGTTCCGCACCGTGCTGGCCAACATGCAGCCGCAGCATGGCAACCCGCGTGTGCTGCTCACCACCCTGTCCGGCGAGGAACACACACTGGGGCTGCTGATGGTGGAAGCCCTGATGGTGGTGGAAGGCGTCTACCCAGTGCTGTTGGGCCCGCAGACACCCATCGACGAAATCCTGCGCGCTGCGCAGCTCAAACAGGTCGATGCCGTGTGCCTGTCGTTCAGCAGTGCCTATTCGCCCACCCTTGCGGCACAGGGTATGCGTGACCTGCGACAGATGCTGCCCGCTGGCATCGAGCTGTGGGCAGGCGGCTACGGTGTCAAGGCAATCCGCAAACCCATCGATGGGGTCTGTCTGATGCCCGAGTTCCAGGATCTGTATGACTGCCTCGAAAAATGGCGAACCGAACATGGCCGCAACCCCGTTTAAGCCAGTGTGATCAGCTTGAAAACTCCAGCGGGATGTTCAGGCTCGCGCCGATTGAGCGCTTGGCCGAAGCCAGAACGCAATGAAACCAGCTGGACTGCGCGCTTAGGCTTTGGCCTGGCCCGATACTCAAAAACGGACAAATGGAGAAAACCATGTGGTGGACGATTGTGGGTGTGACCATCCTTGGTTCGGCATTATGGGGACCGATTGTGAGCAATGTAGAACAGGCCAAATACAGTGTGGTTGAGCAGAACAACAACATCGAGATACGCGACTACGCGCCAATGATCGTGGCGGAAACTGAAGTGTCGGGGGCGCGGGAAAAGGCAATAAGCGAAGGCTTCCGCATTATTGCCGATTACATCTTTGGCAATAATTCCACGGCGCAGAAAGTGTCGATGACCGCTCCCGTCACCCAGCAGGGGAGCGAAAAGATCGCGATGACCGCGCCAGTCACGCAGCAAGGTGACGGGGATACCTGGCATGTGCACTTTGTCATGCCTGCCAGCTACACGATGGACACGCTACCCAAGCCCAACAATTCCGCTGTAAAGCTGAAAGAAATCGGAGGCAAGCGCTTCGCGGTAATCCGCTTTTCTGGCATGGCGGGGGAAGACAGCCTGAAGCGCCACACAGAAGAGCTGAGTGCATTCATCACGGCAAAAGAACTCAAATCCCTATCGGCGCCCACCTACGCTTTTTTCAACCCACCTTGGACCCTGCCTTTTTCTCGCCGCAACGAAGTGATGGTGGAGATTGCGGGTGATCACTGATCTCAATGGAATTGGCGGCACAGATCACACTTGCAACGACCGAATCACCAGCCATGTCAGGGGAATGTTCTGGTCGATCGCATGACGAAAAACACTTCATATCAACCTTGAGGAAGCATCCATGAAAACCCTGTTACTGATTGCCCACGGTAGCCGTCGCGCAGCATCCAACGACGAAGTTCGTCAACTGACCAAGCGCCTGAATGGTATCAACCCACCAGGGTTCTCGGGTGTCGAAACCGCTTTTCTGGAATTGGCGCAACCATCCATTCCCGAAGGCTTGGCAGCCTGTCTGGCCAGGGGCGCTTCCGAGATTGTGGTGTTTCCCTATTTTCTGGCCGCCGGAACCCATGTAGCGCACGATATCCCGGAAGCCATTCAGGCGTTTCAGGCCGCTCATCCCCAGATCAAGGTCAGCCTGACCCGGCATCTTGGGGATTCCGATTTGCTGCCACAAGCCATTCTGCAAGTTGCCAGCGCGGCCTGAATCGCGCTTCGCCTTCTGCTTGCGAGTTCGTTACTGGCGGTAAACAACGGGACAGATGCCGTCTGAATTGCATGCCCGTTCAAAAAAAATCACAAAAAAAGTGGCCGCTGTCCGAGCTAAATTGATGGCCGCCATAACCTGTCTGAGCTTCCGTTGTGGGTCGGGAGTACGCATTCGCCAAAGTTGAAAGCGGCCATTCAGCGGCATTTCTAGCCAATGACCGGTGCGCAGCGCATAGCAGACCTGGTTTGCTTAGAACGCCACCGGCGGCTCTGGCCGAGAACCAGACGATGGTTGTAACCGGCACGACCGACCGTTCAGGGTCGCAACCAGTCATTGATCCCGGCCCGTATTAAATCCCCCCGCCCCCGAACCCGACATGCGGGGTGTTTTTTAGCCAGCCCCTCCAAAAAAAGAGGGCGGAAGCCCGCCCTCTCTCACTAGACTTGCCCAATTCAATCAAGCCGGTTGTGATGCGGCTTTCTCGAAACTGAACACCCCGCCCTGCGCGTCGATACGAATCGTGTCCTTCGGGGCGAAGCGTCCGGACAGGATTTCCTTTGCCAGCGCGTTTTCCAGTTCGCTCTGGATCGCGCGTTTGAGCGGCCGCGCGCCGTAGATCGGGTCGAAGCCGGCCTTGGCGATTTCGGCGAGCGCGGCTTCGGTCACGTCGAGCTTCATCTCCATCTGCGCCAGGCGTTGTTCCAGACCTTGCAGCTGGATGCGCGCGATGCTGGCGATGTGCGATTCGGACAACGCGTGGAAGACCACGACTTCGTCGATGCGGTTGATGAACTCGGGGCGGAAGTAGGATTTCACTTCGCCGAGCACGGCGAGCTTCACCACCTGGTAATCATCGCCCGCCATCTGCTGGATCATCTGGCTACCCAGGTTGGAGGTCATCACGATCACGGTGTTGCGGAAGTCGACGGTGCGGCCCTGGCCGTCGGTCAGGCGGCCGTCGTCCAGCACCTGCAGCAGCACGTTGAACACATCCGGGTGCGCCTTTTCCACCTCGTCCATCAGGATGACGGAATAGGGTTTGCGGCGCACCGCTTCGGTCAGATAGCCGCCCTCTTCATAGCCGACGTAGCCGGGCGGCGCGCCGATCAGGCGGGCGACCGAGTGCTTCTCCATGAATTCGCTCATGTCGATGCGAATCATGTGGTCGGCGGAATCGAACAGGTATTCGGCGAGCGTCTTGCACAGTTCGGTCTTGCCGACGCCGGTGGGGCCGAGGAACAGGAAGGAACCGAGCGGCCGGTTGGGATCGCTCAAGCCTGCGCGCGAGCGGCGGATGGCATCGGAGACGACGCGCACGGCTTCGTCCTGCCCCACCACGCGGCTGTGCAGCTTGTCTTCCATGTGCAGCAGCTTGTCGCGCTCGCCCTGCAACATTTTGGACACCGGAATGCCGGTCGCCCGCGAGACGACCTCGGCGATCTCCTCGGCGCCGACTTCGGTGCGCAAGAGCTTGAACACGGGCTTGGTGTCGGCCGCTTCGGCGTGCTTCAACTGAGCCTCCAACTGCGGCAGCTTGCCGTATTGAATCTCGGCCACCTTGTCGAGCTTGCCCTGGCGCTGCAGTTCGACCATTTCACCGCGCAGCTTGTCGATTTCTTCCTTGATGTGGGCGCTGCCCTGCACCTGAGCCTTCTCGGCTTTCCAGATTTCTTCCAGATCGTTGTATTCGCGTTGCAGGGTCAGCAACTCGTCTTCGATGAGTTGCAGGCGTTTTTTGGACGCCTCGTCCTTTTCGCGCTTGACCGCCTCGCGCTCGATCTTCAGCTGGATCATGCGCCGTTCGAGCTTGTCCATCACCTCGGGCTTGGAGTCGATTTCCATCTTGACGCGCGCCGCGGCCTCGTCGATCAGGTCGATCGCCTTGTCGGGCAGGAAGCGGTCGGTGATGTAGCGATGGCTGAGCTCGGCCGCGGCAACGATCGCCGGGTCGGTGATGTTCACGCCGTGGTGCAGTTCATAGCGCTCCTGCAGACCACGCAGAATGGCGACGGTCGATTCCACACTGGGTTCGTCGACCAGCACCTTCTGAAAACGGCGCTCCAGCGCGGCGTCTTTCTCGACATACTTGCGGTACTCGTCGAGCGTGGTGGCGCCGATCAGGTGCAGTTCGCCGCGTGCCAGCGCGGGTTTGAGCATGTTGCCGGCGTCCATCGCGCCTTCGGCCTTGCCGGCGCCGACCAGGGTGTGCAGTTCATCCAGAAACATGATGTAGCGACCCGGATCCATCGCCAGTTCCTTCAGCACCGCTTTGAGCCGTTCCTCGAATTCGCCGCGGTATTTGGCACCGGCCAGCAGTGCGGCCAGATCGAGCACCAGCACCTTCTTGCCTTTCAGCGTTTCGGGCACTTCGCCATTCACAATCCGCTGCGCCAGGCCTTCTACGATGGCGGTCTTGCCGACGCCGGGCTCGCCGATCAGCACCGGGTTGTTCTTGGTGCGGCGCTGCAGGATCTGGATCGAGCGGCGGATTTCGTCGTCGCGTCCGATCACCGGGTCGAGCTTGCCTTCGCGCGCACGCGCGGTGAGGTCCAGCGTGTATTTGGCGAGCGCCTCGCGCTGGCCTTCGGCTTCCTGCGACTGCACGTTCTCGCCGCCACGAACCGCCTGGATCGCCTGTTCCAACGCGGCTTTCTGTGCGCCGTGCTGCTTCAGCAGGCGCCCGGTTTCGCCCTTGTCGTCCAGCGCCGCCAGCAGAAACAGCTCGGAGGCGATGTAGGCGTCGTTGCGCTTCATCGCTTCCTTGTCGGTGAGGTTCAGCAGATTGTTGAGCTCGCGCGAGATGCTCACCTCGCCGCCCTGCCCTTCCACCTTGGGCAGCCGCGTCAGCGCCTGGGTCAGCGACGCCTTCAGCGCGGGCACCTGGACGCCGGCGCGCGACAGGATGGCCGCCGCGCCGGCGCCCTCCTGGTTCAGCAGCGCCAGCAGCAGGTGCTGAGGCTCGATGTAGGCATGGTCGCCGCCGACGGCCAGGCTTTGCGCGTCGGAAAACGCCTGTTGGAACTGGGTGGTGAGCTTGTCAAAACGCATAGGAGACCTCGTGCTAAGGTATATTCGATGCCACCCAAATAGTGGCGTTTACGCCGATTTCAACCCGCCGACTCCTAATTAAACCCACCATGTCCGAATTGATTGCTTCCGCTATCGAAACCGATGTCACGCGCGCGCTGGCCGAGGATGTCGGCAGCGGCGATCTCACCGCCCTGCTCATCCCCTCGACCCAAACCGCCCGCGCCCGCGTCATCACCCGCGAAACGGCCGTGATCGCCGGCCGGCCCTGGTTCGACGCCTGTTTTCGGGCGCTCGATCTCGGTTGCGTCATCGACTGGCGGGTCAACGAGGGCGACACCGTGACGGCCGACAGCGTGCTGGTCGAGATCAGCGGCAATGCCCGCGCCCTGCTGACCGCCGAGCGCCCGGCGCTGAATTTTCTGCAGACCCTGTCGGGGGTGGCCAGCGCGACGCGGCCGTATGTCGAGGCCGTGCGCGGCACCCACGCGGCCATCCTCGACACCCGCAAGACCCTGCCCGGACTGCGCATCGCCGAGAAATACGCGGTGCAGGTGGGCGGCGGACAAAACCAGCGCACCGGCCTGTACGACGGCATCCTGATCAAGGAAAACCACATCACGGCGGCGGGCGGCATCGCGCAGGTGCTCGATGCCGCGTTCCGGTTGGCCGAGGGCAAGGTCAGCGTGCAGATCGAAGTGGAAAACATCGACGAGCTCGAACAGGCCCTGAGTGCCGGTGCGCCGCTCATCCTGCTCGACAACTTCAGCCTCGCGGACATGCGCCATGCGGTGCAGGTCACCCATGGCCGCGCGTTGCTCGAAGCCTCCGGCAACATTACGCTGGACAGCGTGCGCGCGGTGGCCGAAACCGGGGTGGATCGCATTTCCATCGGCAGCCTCACCAAGCACGTCCGTGCGGTCGATCTGTCGATGCGCATCGACACCCAATGATCGAGCTCATTCGCGCGCGTTACGACGACCCGGCGCACGCATCCGCGCTGGTCGAGCTGCTGGACGCCTATGCGCGCGATCCGGCGGGCGGCGGCGAACCGCTCTCCGAGTTTTCCCGCGTCAATCTGATCGACGAACTCGCCGCCCGGCCCTGCATTTTCAGTGTGCTGGCCTTCGACGGCGCCACGGCGGTCGGCCTCGTCAACGCCATCGAAGGTTTTTCCACCTTTGCCTGCCGCCCGCTGGTCAATGTGCACGATGTCGTCGTCATGCCCAGCCATCGCGGTCAGGGCATCGCGGCGCAGCTGTTCGCCGAGGTCGAGGCCATCGCCCGCGAACGCGGCGCCTGCAAGCTCACGCTCGAAGTCCTCTCCGGCAACCGCGCCGCGCGCACGCTCTACGAAAAGCTGGGGTTCGACGACTACCGGCTCGACCCCGGCATGGGGCACGCGCAATTCATGCAGAAATGGCTGGATTGAAGCGCGCGCTTTCCGCGCTGTGGCTGGTGCTGTGGGCGCTGGCCGCTCATCCGGCGTGGGCCGACACGCCGCCGGCCGCCCCGGCCATGCTGCTGGCCGAGGTCTACGCTGCCGACGTCGACGTCGGCGAGTATTGGGTGAGCGAAAAACTCGACGGCGTGCGCGCCCAGTGGGACGGCCGCACCCTGCGCTTTCGCGGCGGCGGAGTCGTCCCTGCGCCCGCATGGTTCACCGCGAATTTCCCGGCGGTGCCGCTGGATGGCGAACTCTGGATCGCGCGCGACGCCTTCGACACCCTGTCAGGCATCGTGCGCAAGGTCGAACCCGTGGATGCCGACTGGCGGCAGGTGCGCTACCTGGTTTTCGAGTTGCCCGGCGCGGCGGGGGATTTCAGCGCGCGCGTCCGGCAGATGCAGACGATAGTCGAACTGGCCGCCGTGCCCTGGCTGCAGGCCGTCGAGCAGCGGCGCGTGGCCGACCGCGCCACGCTGATGCGGCAACTCGACATCGTGGTGCGCGCGGGCGGCGAAGGCCTGATGCTGCATCGCGCCGACGCGCCTTATGTGACGGGCCGCAGCGATGCGCTGCTGAAGCTGAAACCCTGGCAGGACGCCGAGGCGGTCGTGGTCGGCCATACGCCGGGCAAGGGGAAATACCAGGGCATGACCGGCGCGCTGGAAATGGAAATGCCGGACGGCAAGCGCTTCCGCATCGGCAGCGGTCTTTCCGATGCCCTGCGCCACCAGCCGCCGCCGATCGGCACGCGCATCACCTATCGTTATCAGCATCTGACGAAGAACGGTATGCCGCGTTTTCCGCGCTACCTGCGCGTGCGCGAAGAGTTTTAGGGTCGGGGCCCTCCCCGATGGAGCGCCCTCTCGATGCGGGGATCGGGCACCAGCCAGAGAATCGCCACGAATACATAGATGGCTAGCGCAATCCACGGAACCAGGAAGGTGGTCACGATGGCGACAGCGTAGAGAACAGGCGACAGCTTGCCTTTCCAGTCCCGCCCGACGGCACGCCTGAGTAACGAGGCGGACCCCTCGGAAGCGATGATCGCCTGCTCCAGCACCCAATAGGCGACCGCCGCCATCAGCAGCACCAGGCCATACAGCGCCGACGGCATCGGGGCGAAGTGGTTCTCGCCCATCCAACCTGTGGCAAACGGAAACAGCGACAACCAGAACAGCAGATAAAGATTCGCCCACAGCATGGGGCCCGTGACCCGTGTGGCGACATGCAGCATGTGATGATGGTTGTTCCAGTAGATGCCGAGGTAAACGAAGCTCAGCACGTAGCTGAGAAAGGTCGGCACAAGTGGCAGCAAGACATCGAGCTTCTCGCCATGGGGCACCTTCAACTCCAGCACCATGATGGTGATGATGATGGCCAGGACGCCATCGCTGAAGGCTTCCAATCTATTCGTCCCCATGCATCCTCTCCCCTACACCCGGTGATTTCCCATCTCGCGCGGGGTGGCCCTTACTTGCCGGAACGCCGCGCTTATGCCAGCCAGATCAGCGACGCCATGCGTCCGGTCACGCCCTCGCGACGGTAAGAATAAAAGGTGGCGGCTTCGTTGAAGGTGCAACGTCCGCCACCATACACAGCTTTCACGCCAGCATGGCTGAGGCGGATGCGCGCAAGCTGGTAGATATCGGCAAGCCACTTGCCCGGCACGGGCTGCTGCACAAACGCCCCGGCGGCCTCGGCATGCTGCGCAACAAACGCCTGCCGCACCTCGTCGCCCACTTCGAACGCCAGCGGACCGATGGCGGCGCCCATCCAGGCAAGGATCTCACCCGGCGGCACCTGCATGGCGGCGACGGTGGCTTCCAGCACGCCATCGGCCAGCCCGCGCCAGCCGGCGTGCGCGGCAGCCACCACGCTGCCGGCGCGGTCGCAGAACAACACCGGCAGGCAGTCTGCGGTAAGCACCGGGCAGACCTGCCCGGCCTGGCGCGTGAAGGCGGCGTCGGCTTCGGGATTGGACTCCTGCCCGAGTTCGGCCACGCGGGCGCTGTGAACCTGCTTGAGCCAGCCCGGCTCGGCCGGCAGATGCTGGCGCAGGCGCGCACGGTTGGCTGCCACGTGGGCCGGCTCGTCGCCGACATGGTCGCCGAGATTGAAGCTGGCCCACGGCGCCTGACTCACCCCGCCCACGCGAGTGGTCATCAGGCCTTTGATCCGCGCAGGGGCGGGCCAGTCGGGAACAATCAGGTTCACTTGATCCAGTCGGTGTTTGCGCGCAGAGCGTCCAGCAACGAGGCGAAATCGGGCGGCACGGGGCATTCCCACTGCATGAATTCCTGGGTGACCGGATGGATCAGGCCCAGCCGCTCGGCATGCAGCGCCTGGCGCGGGAAGGGAATCTTGAGGTGGCTGCGGCGGCTTGCGCTGTAGATCTGTTCGCCGACCAGCGGATGGCCGATGTGCTGCATGTGCACCCGGATCTGATGAGTGCGCCCGGTTTCCAGCTTGCAGCGCAGAAGCGTCACGCCGGGAAAGCGCTCGACCACGTCGTAATGCGTGACCGCTTCCTTGCCCATGGTGTGCACGGTACGCTTGGTGCGGTTGTGCGGATCGCGGGCCAGCGGCGCATTGACGGTGCCGGCGTGATCGACCTCGCCATACACCAGGGCGAGATACTCGCGCTTGACGGTGCGCGCCTGCAACTGACGCACCAGGTCGGTATGCGACTTCAGGGTTTTGGCGACGACCAGCAGGCCGGAGGTGTCCTTGTCGAGCCGGTGCACGATGCCGGCGCGCGGCAACTCGGCCACTTGTGGCACCCGGTGCAGCAACGCGTTGAGCAAGGTGCCGTGGCGGTTGCCGCTGCCGGGATGGACGACCAGGCCGACCGGTTTGTTGATCACCAGCAGCATCGAATCCTCGAACACCACGTCGAGCGGGATGGCCTCGGGCGCATCGGGGGTAGCATTCGGATCGGGCTCGATCTCGACCCGCACCGACTCCCCCCCGCTGACTTTCATCCGGGTGGTGCCCCAGGCATCGTCCACCGCGATCTTGCGCGCGCGGATCCAGTTCTGGATGCGGTTGCGCGAGAACTCGGGCAGCATGGCGGACAAGGCCTGGTCCAGGCGCTGGCCGCCCTGTGCATCGGGGATCACGAGCTGGCGGATATCGCCTTCCGTATTTCCCTTATAATCAGCCGACAACTTCTCTGTGTCTTTTTCCATGCTTAAGCTACGTTCTTCCGGTTTCATTACATTCAATCGGGTGTTGGGCAGCGTACTGCTGGCTGCCACGCTCACCCTGGGCGGCTGCGGCCTGTTGCCCGAGGTCAAGGACGAAACCACGGGCTGGTCGGCGCAAAAGCTCTATTCCGAAGCCAAGGATAATCTCAACGACGGCAATTACGAACGCGCCGTCAAGCTGTTCGAGACGCTGGAAGCGCGTTATCCCTTCGGCCGCTATGCCCAGCAGGCCCAGCTGGAAGTGGCCTACGCCTATTACAAGGACAACGAGCCGATTTCCGCCATCGCCGCGTGCGACCGTTTCATCAAGCTGCACCCCAACCACCCTAACGTCGATTACGCCTACTACCTGAAGGGCCTGGCGAATTTTAACGACGATCTCGGCCTGTTGGGCAACCTGGTCGATCAGGACATGAGCGAGCGCGACCCCAGAGCCGCCCGCGATGCGTTTCTGGCGTTCAAGGAACTGGTCACCCGCTTCCCCGACAGCAAATATGCCCCTGATTCGACCGCCCGCATGAAATACCTGGTCAACGCGCTGGCCGGCAACGAAATCCACGTCGCCAAGTATTACCTCAAGCGCGAGGCGTATGTGGCCGCCGCCAACCGCGCCAAGGAAGTGCTGAAGACCTACCCCGAAGCCCCCGCGCTGGAGGAGGCGCTGGCGATCATGGTGATTTCCTACGACAAGCTGGGACTGACCGACCTGCGCGACGATGCGCAGCGCGTGCTGACGCTCAACTTCCCCAACAGCAAGTACAGCAAGGGTGTGAGCACCGAAGGCAAGGCCTGGTATCGGTTCTGGTAATCGAGGCATCCGCCTGTGGATGATGGACATTCATTAGTGTCCGCTGCCAGTTAACCAGATAGAACCGCTCGCGACCCTGACGGTCGGTCGTGCTGGTTACAAAGAGCGTCTGGTCCTCGTGGCCATTCCGGCCCATGGCGTTTGCTCAGCTGAGTGGTCGGTGTGGTGCGCATTGCCGACATTGGCACCGAAGCCAGCCTGAACAGTGGCTTTTCCAATGCAACCGCCGGCACTCTCCGAATTTCGGTCATTCAATATCTGATTAAATTTGAAATTGAATGCCAGTCCAAGCCCGAGCTTCTGCAAGTAAACTCATCAATAGCTGCCCCAAGTCCCTACCCCCCACTCAGCGCCTGGAATATGTAGAGGGTCGCATCCTCAGGCACGCGATCAGAGAGGGTTTTTCGATCGATCACGATGGTGTCGTTGAGGCAGACATTGACATGCCGGCGTAGTGCTCCATGTTCGTCGAGCACGTAATCGGAGAATCCTGGGGCGTGCTCGTCAACCGCGCGCAGGACTTCCGCTACCGAGCCGGCCGGCACCCTTATCGTGCGGTTCTCGAGCGCCGGAAAGTAGCGGTACAGATGCCGGGTCACTTCCACCGTAGGCATGTCGCTCAGCCGAATCGAACCGAATACACCGGTGGGAAGTGGTGGCCCAGGCATCGCCAGGTTTCGCCGCGGTCTTCCGAAAGGTAGACGTTGCCGGTCGTGCTGCCGAAACACAGGCTATCGCCGGATACGTCGAGGCCATGCCTCAGCACGATGTCATAGGCGTTTTCCTGCGGCAGGCCGTTGCGGAAGGATTGCCACGATTGCCCGCCGTCCGTGGTTCGCGCGACGCATAAGCCGCCGCCGATGGCCATGCGCTCCATGTCCGCGCGCGCTGGTACGACCCATGCGGTACGCCCGTCATGTGCGTCGACAGCGACTGGGAAGCCGAAATGCACGCCGGCATCGGGCATGCTGACTTTTTTCCATTTCATCGCGCCGTCATCGCTATAAAACACACCGCAGTGGTTCTGTTGCCAGAGATGCTCCGGCTGCCCCGGACATCCGGCCACGAAATGCGGATCGTGCCCCCACTCCGCTTCCGGATTCGGCATGTAATCGTTCAGCATGCCGAGATTGCGTCCCGTCCAGGATAGGCCTCCATCGGTGGTCTCCAGCACGCCTGCGGAGGACACCGCGATGTGCATATGCAGTGGATCGCGCGGGTCAATGACGATTGAATGAATGCCCGGCTCGAACACGCCATAGTCAATGCTGGCCGGCGTACCGCTCCACCGGTTCTCGCTTGTCGCCTCGCCAGCGAACAGATTGCCGCCCCGGCTTTCATGGTTCCAGAGGGGTCGGTTGAGCTCCCAGCTGTCTCCGCCATCATTGCTGACGAACAAGCCGCCGGGGATCGTGCCGGCATACAGTCTGCGAGGTTGCTCGGCGGTACCGAACGTCAGGGTCCAGATTTTGAAAACGGTCGCGTCCTTGTACTCGGGCTGTCCCACAGGCGCCTCCGGGTCGAAATCCGGCGTAGGCAGGTATTGGACGATGTAGCGCGCGCCTTCTGGATATTTCAAGGACTGCACGTCCTCCCATGTCATGCCACCGTCGCGTGAACGTGACAACTTGGGTCCCCAGTGGCCGTGATCCAGGGAAGCCCACAAGCTACCGTTACGCGGATCGCGCGCCGCGTAGCACACCGGTATGCCCGCATGCTCGATGGGCCGAGGTATCCAGGCGGAATTCGAACGATCAAAAATGACGGTACCTTTGCGCGTACCGAGCAGAATCATGTTTGACATAAATTTGCCCTCAGACAAGTTTACGCGGCGTGCCGGCACCCACTACCCACATTCAATCACCGCGTAACGACCATCTTGAATCAGCATAATCGGAGCTTGGATTTATTCAATGAAATCACGACGGGCAGCATCGGCCGAGGTGCAGAGAGGTTCCTGTCCAACCGCGCCAATGCCCGCTTGAGATTCATTGCACGCATACGATATCGCGCCAAAAGCGGCCACACGAAGCGCAATCAATCATTGCTTGCGTGCAGCCCACGTTCACGGCATTAGATATCCTTCGGCTTGAGGGGTGGTTTTTGACCAACCGGTTTGCCTTTGTTCCAGGGTTCCCGCGTTTGATTGAATACCATTTCAGACGCCTACGGGGTCGAAGGCGTCCAATTGTGTTGCCGAGTCGTGTATGTCCGCATTCAGGAGGGCATCGTGGATGCGTGCAATCGGCCAACAGCGCAAGTTCTGACTTAGATGGTCTGACTTCCCCAACTGAACTGCCGCTGGCCGACACGCCGCGAGTTTCTGGCGATGATCGGCCGGGCTGGCGCGGGACCACTGAGCAATACATGACGGAGCCGAGCAAACCCACAGAGGGGTTGCGCGGGGGTGGATCCGCCTTGTTGCCGGATGCCAAGCACTCAGACTGCGCTGCCCATGCCCTGATCCTGAGTTCCTGCCGGCGGTTCCACGCCGGCGAGCAGGCAGCCTTGGGCCAGAGGGCCCTTGGGGAACAGTTCGTAGAGATACTTGATGCCGCCTTCGGCATGGAAATGCTCATCGAGCGCATCGTGCAGGTCGCGGGCGTTCAGGGCAGGTTCCGCATGGTGCGCACAGATCTCCTGCAACGCACGCACGACCTGCCAGTGCGCTTCCGTCAGCGTCAGGCCTTCCGTTTGGGCGACTTCCTCGGCCTGTTCGCGGGACCAGTCGAAGGGGGCATGGGGGAAACCCGGAATGGGCTGGGTTTCGTAGCCTGGGCGTACGAAATCCTGAGTTGAATCGTTCATGATCATGTTCCTTTTGTTCAATTAGTTCCTCACACTCGGGCGAGAAGCGATAAATCATCATCCAAAGTCAGGATCGAGGTCTTTCTGGGAATGCCGGCTTGGTGTCATTGCCATGTCCTTGCTTGCCATACTACTCATGGGAAGACACCTGTCTGTACGAAAGCGCACACTGAACTCGGACAAACTCACGCCTACGGCCTGCGGCAGTCCTCGTCACCGGTTTGCTTCGTGGCCACCGCTAATTCACTTTAGTCATTTTCTGGAGACACCGTGGCGGAATATCGCTTGCTGACGATCTCGCGCATTAACGCGCCGCTGGAGGAAGTGTACGCAGCCATCCACAATTCACCGCGCTGGCCGGACTGGTGGCCGGGCATGCAGAAAATGGAGGAGGTTGCGGCCGGTGATACCAATGGGGTCAACAGCATCCTGCGGTATGTCTGGGAGGGTCGATTGCCTTACCGGATGGTGTTCGAAGTGCGCGCCACCCGGCTTGTGGGCCACGCTGGCGGGAATCGCCATCAGAGTCCTGTCTGGCGCCGCACTGGGCCATCTGGGCTGGAAGCTGCGCAGCGTGCCCAACGCGCACACGCTGATGGACGACTTCCTTGGACTCGGCCTGATCGGTGTGGCGAAGGCTGTGGTCGAATTGCGTGCTGGCCGGCTCCAGGCAATGCAACCGAGTCTGTCACGTCCGCGGCCCAAATAAGCCGTCAGGGTGATGACGCCCAGAGGTGTCATCACGGCGCGCGACTGTACGACAACGCACAGACGCCTCAGCGACCACCGGATAGGCTTGAAACATCATCCGTTTCGTACGGATCATTTTCCAGGAGAAAAAACATGGACGAATACCGCCACCACGTATCAGGCTTTTTTGCCCACCGCGAACAAGCCGAAAGTGCCCTTTCCAGGCTCGTCGAGCAGGGGCTGCCGCGCGAGCGGCTACGCATCTTCGCAAACGACCCGGCTGCGTCCGACACTGCGCCCAAAGAGGGCAGCAATGCGGTGTTGAAGGACGTGCTGGTTGACGCCACCATCGGAACCGCAGTCGGCACCGGCATCGGCGCGCTGGGAAGCGTGGCGCTGGCAGCGGCGAGCGTGAGTCTGTTCGTCGCCAGCCCCTTGGTCGCCCCCCTGATGTTGCTGGGCTGGGGTGCCAGCATCGGTGGCCTGATCGGCGCAGCAGCCGGTGCCACGCCGGGTGCCGGAGACAAGGACGGCTGGTTGTCTGACCTGATCGGCGATGCGATCGCCAGCGGTCAGGTCGTGCTGGTGGTCGAAACCCGGACGCCGCAGGAAACGGCAATTGCAGGAGAAGTCATCCAGGCTTCTGTCGGCGACTCCAAGGACATCAACATGGCATGACGCGATTATCCTGCCGGCATAGATCAGGATCGAGCCAGCGTATCGGCAAGCGCGTGATTGACTTCGCGGTGACGTATCTCATCTGCACGGACTGCGACGATGACATCGTGCAGCCGTGCGTCGGGCGCGAGTTTCCAGTAATCAATAGCAATCCGGGGCGCCGGAACATTGGCGTGAGTGCCGTTGTCCACCCCAGCCAGATACTCGGTGTAGCTGTGGACCGCTTCTTCCTCCAGATAGCCCACGACACGGTGCGCGGTCTTCTGTGAAATCAGGTAAAGCAGAAAGTAAAGGTTGAAGAAGACGCCTTGGGCAAGCCAAATCAGCAGGCGCTCAAATCCAGATGGCTGGGTAATTTGAATGAAGGTCATCAAGTGCATGCGTTCGTTCTCTGCTTCGCCCAGCAGTAAGCGGATCCTGCCGTAATCGGCTTCGATTCGACGCAGGGACTGCAAATGTTGCAGAACACCGCCAACTATGCCCGGCACGGCAGCAACCGTTTCCAGCACAACCGCGCGATGGCCATACCGTCGGGCAAAAAAAGTGTCGGCGAAGAACCGCAGGAATACAACGAAAGCATAAGCAATCCGGTCGGAAAAATTCCTGGGTTCGTAGTGTCGATCAAGCGGAGGGGTAATCGGCATTTCGTTCTCCTCGATCTTTCCGTATTCAGCACCTTCACCCTCTGCCATTGCACGGGCTGCTCAGTGCGATGGGTAACGGGACCACTGTTGCCGGACTAGAGGCCGGGGCGTGTCAGCGCGGCCCCGCGCTCACGCGCCAGACCACATTGCCCACATCGTCGGCCACCAGCAGCGCGCCCTGCCTGTCGAGCGCCACGCCAACCGGGCGGCCGTAGGCATTGCCTGCTTCACTGAGAAAACCGGTCAGCACATCGATGGGCGAACCCGCAGGCTTGCCGTTTTCGAAGGGCACGAAGATCACCTTGTAGCCGCTATGCGGCCGGCGGTTCCACGAACCATGCTGGCCGATGAACATGCCGTTGGCGAAGACGGCCGGCAGCGTGGTGCCGGTGGAAGACGCCAGACCCAACGGGGCGACGTGCGGCCCCAGGGCATAGTCCGGGACAATCGCCTGTGCCACCCATTCTGGCCGCTGCGGCTTCACCCGTGTGTCGACATGCTGGCCGTAGTAGCTGTAGGGCCAGCCATAGAAGCCGCCGTCGCGCACCGAGGTCAGGTAGTCGGGTACCAGGTCGCTGCCAAGCTCATCGCGCTCGTTCACCACCGTCCACAACGCGCCGCTGTGGGATTCCCAGGCCAGGCCGTTGGGGTTGCGCAGGCCAGAGGCAAAGATGCGGTGCGCGCCGCTCCGGGTGTCCACCTCCCAGATGGCGGCACGCCCGACCTCCACCGCCATGCCGCGTTCGGCCACGTTGCTGTTGGAGCCCACCGTCACATAGAGTTTGCTGCCGTCCGGGCTGGCAATGAGATTCCTGGTCCAGTGATGATTAATCGGACCCGCCGGCAGATCGACCACCTTGATCCCAGGCGCGGTGATGCGAGTGTCTCCCGCAACGTATGGAAAGCGCAGCACGGCGTCGGAGTTGGCCACATAGAGATCGTTGCCGACCAAGGCCATGCCAAACGGTGAGTTCAAGCCTGCCAGCAAGACCGAACGCAGGTCCGCCACCCCATTTCCATCGGTGTCGCGCAACAGCGTGATGCGGTTGGCACTCGGCACCCCCGCACCCGCCCGCTTCATCACCAGCCCCATCACCCACCCCTTGATGCCCTTGGCGTCGTCGGGCTTGGGCGGCGCATTGGTCTCCGCCACCAGCACGTCACCGTTGGGCAGCACAAGCAACCAGCGCGGATGATCCAGGCCGCCCGCAAACGCCACGACACGCGTACCCGGTGCTGCCAGCGGTGTCGTACCGGACGGCCAGCCCTGGGCGGGCGCGATGTGAACAGTAGGAATCAGCCTCTGCTGGGGTGGCGGCAGCGTAGGCTGTGGCCCGGTGCCGGCCGAGATCGGCAGCGTGGCCACTTCACTGCAGGCGGTGAGTGCCAGGACCACCACGCCAAATAACCGTGGCGACAAGCGCAGTCGCACTGGATTGAGGGTAAAGCGGGAACGCCCCTTCACAGTCGCCACAATACCCGCAGCACCATGTTGACGATCACCTTCCACCCCCATGCTTGCCAGGCTCATGGTCTTCCTCCTCGAATGCGGGTCAGTTAGTCGCACGCGTCGGTGTGGCGGCGGCTTCCGTGCGCAGCAATTGCGCACGGATTTCACCATTCGGATACTGGGCGCTGTGCACATTGACGTACAGATTGCCGCGCGTGAAACCCGTGTACTGCGCATTGGTCAGTCTGGCTCCGGCGGGGACGACAAAACTGTCACGGGCGGTTTGCGTCAGGATAATGTTGGGCGGGCCGTTTTTTCCGACGGCGCCCTCATGAATATGCACCACCGTCGGGACAAGACTGGAAACCTTGATACTGCCGCTCACCGTGCGATCAGGCATTACCGTAATGTTCCCGGTGCCCTTCGCTGAAGTGGTTACCGGTGGTACCTCGGCGTTGCCAGTCAGGGAAATCAACATGGGCTGCTGCGCATGCAGGTTCGCAGAAGCCAGGAGCAGCAGGGTGCGCGGGACCAGCCGACTCAGCGGGATCGTGGTGGATTTGGATGGAATGTTCATGTTGGCTCCTCAAAAAACACGGGGAAGGCTTCACCGGTGACGGACGCTTGAAAAGGCATTTTCTCAAGCGGCCTGAGGCACGCCCGACTACATCGACAAGTCAGGTCCGTTCAACCGATATCTGAGCGGTCATAACGAGCCAAGTGCTAAAACACTATAGACCAGCAGGCGCATTACCTATGTGCGCTGTCGCACAGCGGTGGCCGTCAAGCACGGGCATCCGCGTCCGGGCAATGGCCCGGCTACGGAGGACGCCCGCCAATAAATATTCGCCAAAGCTGACCGTTCAGTGGATTTTCTGGTTTATGCCCGGTAACGAATCCATAGCGGAAGTGGTTGGATCAAGGCGCCAGTGTCGCCTTTGGCCGAACACCGGACCTCGGCGACAACCTCGACCGTCTCTTCCTGGCTGATTTAAGAACTCCGCAAGCCCCCTCATAAGCGAACGCTGAGCGAACTAACAGACACACCTCGACCGTGAGCTTTGGCGGTCGCGGAGGCAGTCAACATGACATTAACTGAAAAGCCAGCAAACGCTGCCCGGGTTCAGATCGCCGCTTCGCCCGACTCCCCCGTGCGAATCCGCACCACCTGCTCCACCGCCGTGACGAAAATCTTGCCGTCGCCAATCTTGCCGGTGCGGGCGGCTGTGATGATCGATTCCATCGCGCGGTCGAGCAGGCTATCGGCGACGACCACTTCGAGCTTCACCTTGGGCAGAAAATCGACCACGTATTCGGCGCCGCGATAGAGTTCGGTGTGGCCCTTCTGGCGGCCGAAGCCCTTGACCTCGGTGACGGTGAGGCCGGTGACGCCGATGTCGGACAGCGCTTCGCGCACTTCGTCGAGTTTGAACGGCTTGATGATGGCTTCGATTTTCTTCATGGCAAGTCTCCTTCGGGTCGGTATTTCGAGGTGATCGGGTAACGGCGGTCCTTGCCGAAATTGCGCGGCGTGATGCGGGGTCCGGGCGGGGCCTGGCGGCGTTTGTATTCGGCGAGGTCGACCAGGCGGATGACTTTTTTCACCGTGGCGGCGTCGTATCCCTGGGCGACGATGTCGCGCGCCGACAGGTCGCGCTCGACATATGCAGCCAGGATGGCATCGAGAATGTCATACGGCGGCAGGCTGTCCTGGTCGGTCTGGTCGGGACGCAGTTCGGCCGACGGCGGGCGGTCGATGATGCGCTGCGGGATGACCTGGGCTACGCTGTTGCGGTAGTTCGCCAGCCGGTAGACGCGGGTTTTCGCCACGTCCTTCAGCACCGCGAAGCCGCCCGCCATGTCGCCGTACAGCGTGGCGTAGCCGGTCCCCATTTCGCTCTTGTTGCCGGTGGTCAGCACCAGCGTGCCGAACTTGTTGGACAGCGCCATCAAGAGCGTGCCGCGCGTGCGCGCCTGCAGGTTTTCCTCGGTGGTGTCGGCGGCCAGACCGGCGAATTCGCCTCCCAATTGCCCGACGAAGGCCTCGTAGATCGGGCGGATGGCGATTTCGGAATAGCGCACGCCGAGCCGCTTCACCATGTCGCGCGAGTCCTCGACGCTGATGCCCGCGGTGTAGTCCGACGGCATCAACACCGCGTGCACTCGGTCCGCGCCGATCGCGTCGGCGGCGATCGCCAGCGTGAGCGCCGAATCGATGCCGCCCGACAGGCCCAGATGCGCACCCTTGAAGCCGTTCTTGCCGACGTAGTCGCGCACCGCCAGCACCAGCGCGTCGTAGACGGCGGCGTCCTCGTCGGGCAGGGCGTGCTGCGGCCCGATGCAGGTGTCGCCCACCAGGTCGAAATAGAACAGCCCTTCCTGCCAGGCCGGACACTGCGCCACCACGTCGCCGTCGGCATTCATCGCGAACGATGCGCCGTCGAACACCAGTTCGTCCTGCCCGCCGACCATGTTGGCGTAGACGATCGGCAGACCCGCTTCGGCGAGGCGCGAGCGCGCCACGGCGACGCGCTCGCGCTCCTTGTTGAGATGGTAGGGCGAGGCGTTGGGCACCAGCAGCCAGTCGGCGCCGGCTTCCATCGCGCGCGTGGCCGGCCCTTCCTCCCAGATGTCGCCGCAGAAGTTGAGGCCGAAATTCACGCCGCCGCAGGCGAACACGCAAGCGGCATTGCCGCTGTCGAACACGCGCTGCTCGTCGAACACGGAATGGTTGGGCAGATGATGCTTGCGGTACACCGTCTCGACCTTGCCGCCGCGCAGCAGCGCCGCGGTGTTGAACAGGCCGTCGTCGCTGTGCTCGGGGTAGCCGACGATCAGCGCCAGTGCAGGCGGCGCCTCGGCAGCCAGCTTCTCGACCGCCGCTGCGCATGCTGCGGCGAAATCGCGCCGCAGCACCAGGTCTTCAGCCGGGTAGCCGCAGATCGACATTTCGGGGGTGAGCAGCAGCGCTGCGCCGGCAGCGTGCGACTCGTTGGCTGCGGCCAGCAGTTTGGCTGCGTTGCCGGAGATGTCGCCGACGGTGAGGTTGAGCTGTGCGACGCCGAGTTTCATCGGGTGGTCTTCAGCGCGCCGCCATTGCCTGCTGCACGGCCTCGCCCAGCCAGGCCGGGCTTTGCGCGACGACGACGCCGGCGGCTTCGAGCGCGCGGATTTTTGCATCAGCCGTACCGGCAGAGCCGGCGATGATCGCGCCGGCGTGGCCCATGCGCTTGCCCTTGGGCGCGGTGCGACCGGCGATGTAGGCGGCGACCGGTTTCTTCATGTTGGAGCGGATGAACTCGGCCGCTTCTTCCTCGCGGCTGCCGCCGATTTCGCCGACCAGGATCACCGCTTCGGTCTGCGGGTCGGCCTCGAACATTTCCAGGCAGTCGATGAAGTCCAGGCCCTTGATCGGGTCGCCGCCGATGCCGACGCAGGTCGACTGCCCCAGCCCCAGCCGCGTGGTCTGGTGCACCGCTTCGTAGGTGAGCGTGCCGGAGCGCGAGACGATACCGATCCTGCCCTTCTGGTGGATGACGCCGGGCATGATGCCGATCTTGCACTCGCCCGAGGTGATGATGCCGGGGCAGTTGGGACCGATCAGTTTCGCGCCGTTGGCGCGCAGCGCGGCCTTCACGTTCAGCATGTCCAGCACCGGGATGCCCTCGGTGATGCAGACGATGACCTCGATGCCGGCGTCGGCGGCTTCCAGGATCGAGTCGGCGGCGAAGGCGGCCGGCACGTAGATCATGGTCGCGTTGGCGCCGGTCTGGCGCACCGCGTCGCGCACGGTGTTGAAGACGGGCAGGTTCAGGTGCGTCTGCCCGCCCTTGCCGGGGGTGACGCCGCCGACCATCTGGGTGCCGTAGGCGATCGCCTGCTCCGAATGGAAGCTGCCCTGCTTGCCGGTGAAGCCCTGGCAGATGACCTTGGTGTTGTGGTCGACGAGGATGCTCATGTTGCCTTCTCCACGGCAAGTTTGGCTGCGTGCGTCAGGCTCTCGGCCGCGAGGATCGCGAGTCCCGATTCGGCCAGCAGCGTGCGGCCCAGTTCGGCATTGGTACCTTCCAGCCGCACGATCACCGGCACTTTCACGCCGACTTCCTTCACCGCCTGGATGATGCCTTCGGCGATGACGTCGCAGCGGACGATGCCGCCGAAGATGTTGATCAGCACGGCACGCACGTTGGGATCGAGCAGGATGATCTTGAAGCCCTGCGCCACCGTCTCCGGGGTGGCGCCGCCGCCGACGTCGAGGAAGTTGGCGGGCGCACCGCCCTCCAGTTGAATCAGATCCATCGTCGCCATCGCGAGTCCGGCGCCGTTGACCATGCAGCCGATGTTGCCGGTGAGCGCGACGTAATTGACATTGGCCGCGTTGGCCGCGGCTTCCTTGACGTCGATCTGGCTGTCATCGCGCAGTTCGGCCAAGGCCTTGCGGCGATACAGCGCGTTATCGTCGACGCTCATCTTGCAGTCGAGCGGCAGCACGCGGTTGTCGGTCGTCACCACCAGCGGATTGATTTCGAGCAGGCTCAAATCATTGGCGATGAACACCCGGTACAGCTGCGGCAGCAAACGGCAGAAATCCTTGTAGGCCTCGCCGGTCAGCTCCAGCGCGAAGGCCAGTGCGCGGCACTGGAAATCCTGCACGCCCAAGAGCGGATCGCAGGTTTCGGTCAGGACTTTTTCCGGGGTGGCGTGGGCGACTTCCTCGATGTCCATGCCGCCGGCGGCGGAGGCGACAATGGCGATGCGCTCGGTTTCGCGGTCGACCAACAGAGACAGGTACAGCTCGCGCGCGATCGGCAGCGTCTCTTCCACCAGCACCTGGTTCACCGGCTGGCCGTCGGGTGCGTTCTGGTTGGTCACCAGCGGCTTGCCCAGCAGCGTTGCGGCCATCGCGCGCACGTCGTCCAAGCGCTTCACGACCTTGACGCCGCCCGCCTTGCCGCGCCCGCCGGCGTGGATCTGCGCCTTCACCACCCAGGCGTCGCCGCCCAGTTCGCTGGCGGCGTTGACCGCGGCGTCGGCGCTCGCTGCAGCGAGGCCGCGCGGCGTGTTAATGTTGCCCGACCGCAATATCTGTTTGGCCTGGAATTCGTGCAGGTTCATGTGTTTTTCGATGGAAGCTCGCCAAAACGTGCATTTTGAAGCAAACCCCCCCGATGCGGAAGCCGCCGAGACGGTCATTCGCGTGGTTCCGCGCATGGCAGACCTTGATCCGGCAGATTGGGATGCCCTTGCAGGCGATTCGCCCTTCGTTCAGCACGCCTTTCTGCATGCACTGGAAGCCACCGAGTGCGTCGGCGCCCACATCGGCTGGGAGCCGGTGCACTTGGCGCTGTTCCGCGGCGGCCGGCTCGAAGCCGCGATGCCGCTTTACGTGAAGCATCATTCCTGGGGCGAATTCGTGTTCGACTGGGCGTGGGCCGACGCCTACCGCCGTCATGGGCTCAACTACTACCCCAAGCTGGTGTGCTGCGTGCCCTTCTCGCCGGTGCCCGGCCCGCGGCTGCTGGCGAAGAACGATGCCGACCGCACCGCATTGATCCAGGCCGCGCTCAAGCTCACGCAGGAATTGGGATTTTCGTCCTTCCACATCCTGTTCCCCACCGAGCCTGATCATGCCGCG
Organism: Thiobacillus sp.; assembly: GCA_019459325.1. GTDB lineage: Bacteria > Pseudomonadota > Gammaproteobacteria > Burkholderiales > Thiobacillaceae > Thiobacillus. The sequence continues at coordinate 1,812 of JAIBFA010000046.1, read as the reverse complement.
CTCAATGCGATGCCGCTGCTGCATCGCAGCGGCTTCCAGTTCCACTGGAACAATGCGGGCTACGCCGCCTTCGACGACTTCCTTGCCGCGATGACGCACGACAAGCGCAAGAAGATCCGCCAGGAACGGAAGAAGCTGGACACGCTGGGCGTGACGTTTCGCTGGGTCGAAGGCGCACAGAGCGCCGACACCGACTGGGACCATTTCTATCGCTGCTACGCCGACACCTACGCCCGCCACCGCAGCGAACCGCATCTCAACCGCGCCTTTTTTTCCAACCTGCGCGAGACGATGCCGGACAACCTGCTGCTGATCATTGCGGACAAGGACGGCGAGCCCGTCGCCTGCTCGTTCTGCATCAAGGACGGCCAGCGCCTGTATGGCCGCCACTGGGGCACGCTGGAATACGTGCCCGGGCTGCACTTCGAAACCTGCTATCAGCAGGGAATCGAATACGCGATCGCGCACGGCCTGCAGGTTTTCGAAGGCGGCGCGCAGGGCGAGCACAAGCTGTCGCGCGGCCTCGTGCCTACCGCCACGCATTCCTGGCACTGGCTGGAAAACGCCGAATTCCGCGAGGCGGTCGACCGCTTCCTGGAACGCGAGACCGATGCCATCAGCCATTACATGGATGAACTCGAGGGGCCGTTCCGCCGCGAACCGCCGAGCCCGGCATAAGGCGGATACGCCACACGACACAACGGCGGGTTTCCCCGCCGTTTTCTTTACACCAGGACTGCTGTCAGATAGGTCACGTACAAGGCGCCGTTGACGAATAGGTGCCACACACGCAGCCCGCCGCTCAATGCCGCCCAGCGCAGCCAGAAAGCTGCAACCAGCGTCACCAGCACACCCAGCAGCACTTCCTTCTGCGGCGCCCATGGCGTCAGCGAGATGCCGATGGCGGGCAACAGCGTGCCCTGGAACACCATGGCGCCGGTGATGTTGCCGAAGGCCAGCGTGTCCTTGTGCTTGCGGATCCACAGGATCGAATTCACCTTCTCCGGCAGCTCGGTGGCGATCGGGATGATCATCAGCGACAGCAGCAGCGCGGAGATGCCGATGATGGGCGCGGCTTCTTCCACGCCGTGGATGAAGCCCTTGGCGCCGGCGACCAGCAGGGCCAGGCCCAGCGCCAGCTGCACCACGATGAACAGCAGATTCTGCGGCAGCCCCAGACGGGTCAGCAACATCGGCGAACCGGCCTCGGTGGCGTGACCTTCTTCCACCAGTTTGGCCGACGCGCGCAGGGTCATCATCACGTAGACGAAGTAGATCAGCACCATGACGAAGGCGAGCGCACCGCGCACCCAGCCTTCGCCGTGCGGCACGAACATGGCGACGAAGGCCAGCAAAAACGCCATCAGGAAGAAATCGAGGTCGCGCTTGAGGCCGGTCTTTTCCGGGGTGAGATGCCCCTGAATGCCGCGCCGCTTCAACACGGCCACGCTCATCAAAAACAGCGACAGCGTCGACAGCATCAGCGGCGCCCCCAGAATGGCGCCGACGCCGATTTCCTCGTTGGTGGTGGCGTTGCCTGTGGTGGCAAAAATCGCCAGCAGCGGCACCAGGGTCTCGGGCATGGCGGTGCCGACCGCGGCAAACAGCGAGCCGGTCACGCCTTCCGAGATTTTGAGTTTTTCGCCCAGGTGTTCGAGCTCGTTGACAAAGATTTCCGCCGCCACGAGGATGACGAGCAGATAACCGATGAGTTCGAGAAAGAGCATGAGCGCCAGCCAGGAGGAAAGCCGCGATTCTAGCAGCCCGGATGCCGCTGCCCTACCCGCTTTTTCGCGACTGGCCGAGGGCGCG
>JAIBFA010000039.1 GCA_019459325.1 Thiobacillus sp. | reverse complement strand
AATTCGAGGTGCTCGAACATGCGCAGGAAGATTTCGTCCAGGCGTCCGGTCGCCTCGCCGACCCGCACCATCGCAATATAGAAAGGCGAAAAGACCGCGGGATGCTGACGCATCGCCGTCGACAGGTCGCGCCCGGCTTCGGCTCGACCGTCAGTCGGTCCTGCGGGATGAACACCGAGATCTGGCCGTTGGTGATCGTGCCGCCGAAGATGTTGGCCAGCTCCCCACCGCCGTCGAACAAGTCCTGCGCGTCCACGCGTCCTTCATCCACACCGTCGTCAATGCCCTGCGCGACCGCAGCCAGCTGCCCGACCTGATGAAGCAGCTCGACGCCGCCGAGCAGGCCGGCTGGGCGCGGCTGGTCGGCGCGCTGCGTCATGTGATCAACGGCCGCCGCGACCCATCGATCAAGCTGGGGCTGGACGAGGAAGACAGCATCCTGCTCGACGCCATCCTGCGCGGCCTCGACAACCCCGCCACCCTGCCCGCGCTCGACGTCCAGCCCGACGGCAGCAGCGCCGCCCCTGGCCTGGCCGCCCTGATCGACGCCTCGGCGCGCGGCGATGCACAGGCGATGTCAGTACTCGCCAACATGGCCGAACAGATGATGAAGGCGGGCGGCGACATGGCGCTGCTGGGCGGGCGCATGCGCCGCCTCGTCAACGGCGAGCGCGACACCGACCAGCTGGTCGCCGGCATGGGGCCGCTGGGGCGCGAACTGCTGATCAGCCTGCTCGACGAACTGGCGAAGCTGCGGCCGCAGTGAATCCTGCGGAACCGGAATCGCCGCCTTCCCTCCCGGCAACGCGCTTTGACAGCGCGTGTCCCGATCAGCTAAAATGCGCGCCTTTTCGGCGGTCCTCAGCCGGAAAGCAATCTTTTCAGGTGATGTAGCTCAGTCGGTTAGAGCATCGGATTCATAATCCGGGGGTCGGTGGTTCAAGTCCACTCATCACCACCACATTTCTCATTTCGTGGCTGCGGCTCAATTGCAGCGGCGAAATCTCCGCCCCCAGTCTATTCACTGTCCCGGCACCCCATGAAAAAGATCTACATCAAAACCTTCGGCTGTCAGATGAACGAGTACGACTCGGACAAGATGGCCGACGTGCTCAATGCGTCGGAAGGCCTGACCCCGACGTCGACCCCGGAAGACGCCGACGTCATCCTGTTCAACACCTGCTCGGTGCGCGAAAAGGCGCAGGAAAAGGTGTTCCATGACCTCGGCCGGGTGCGCCACCTGAAGCAGGCGAACCCCAATCTCATCATCGGCGTCGGCGGCTGCGTTGCCAGCCAGGAAGGCGCGGCCATCGTCGCCCGTGCGCCCTTCGTCGACGTCGTGTTCGGCCCGCAGACCCTGCACCGCCTGCCCGAGCTCATCGCGAAGAAGCGCGAGACCGGCCGCGCCCAGGTCGACATCAGCTTTCCCGAAATCGAGAAATTCGACCACCTGCCGCCGGCACGGGTCGAGGGCGCGTCGGCCTTCGTCTCGATCATGGAAGGCTGCTCCAAATACTGCACCTTCTGCGTCGTCCCCTACACGCGCGGCGAGGAAGTCTCGCGCCCGTTCGACGACGTCATTGCCGAAGTGTCCGACCTCGCCGGGCGCGGTGTGAAGGAAGTCACGCTGCTGGGCCAGAACGTCAACGCCTACCAGGGCGCGCTGGAAGAAGGCGGCACCGCCGACTTCGCCTTCCTGCTGGAGATGGTGCACGACATTCCCGGCATCGAGCGCATCCGCTACACCACCAGCCACCCGCGCGAAATGACGCAGCGGCTGATCGAGTGCTACGGCAAGCTACCCAAGCTGGTGTCGCACCTGCACCTGCCGGTGCAGTCCGGCTCCGACCGTATCCTGGCGGCGATGAAGCGCGGCCACACCGTGCTCGAGTTCAAATCGATAGTCAGAAAACTCAGGGAGCAGCGCCCCGACCTCTGCCTGTCGTCGGACTTCATCGTCGGCTTCCCCGGCGAGACCGAGGCCGATTTCGAAGCGACCATGAAGCTGATCGTCGAACTCGACTTCGACGCCAGCTTTTCCTTCATCTACAGCAAGCGCCCCGGCACGCCGGCCTCCGACTACCCGGACGATGTTACGGCCGAGCTGAAAACGCAGCGCCTCATGAGATTGCAGGCGCAGATCGAGGCGCAGGCGCAAAAGGTGAACCAGGCCATGGTCGGCACCGTGCAGCGCGTGCTGGTCGAAGGCCATGCCAAAAAGGATGTGGAAGAACTCGCCGGCCGCACCGACAACAATCGCATCGTCAACTTCGCCGGCCAGCCGCGCCTGATCGGCCGCTTCGTCGACGTCACCATTACTCAGGCCTTGCCGCACAGCCTGCGCGGCGAAATCGCCCTCACCGAGACCGTAAGCGCTTGAAAACCGATATCGTTGAACTGCGGCTGGCCCCGGAAGACAACCGGCGGCTGGCCAATCTGTGCGGCCCGATGGACGAGAACCTGCGCCAGATCGAGGCGGCGTTCGACGTCACCATCGGTCGCCGCGGTTCGAGCTTCCGCTTCAGCGGCGACGCCGCGCAGGCCGAAAAGGGTGCGCAGGCGATCGAGCATTTCTACAACCGCGCGCACGACGAACTCTCCCTCGACGACATCCAGCTGGGACTCGTCGAGCTCACGCGCGGCCGCGCCGACGAGGAAGGCCCGGCGCTGCGAACCCGCCGCGCCGACCTGCGCGCGCGCACCCCGCGCCAGGGCGAATACATCGAACAGATCCGCAGCCACGACATCACCTTCGGCGTCGGCCCGGCTGGCACCGGCAAGACCTATCTCGCGGTCGCCTGCGCGGTCGATGCGCTGGAGCGCGAACAGGTCAAACGCCTGGTTTTGACGCGCCCCGCGGTGGAAGCCGGCGAGCGGCTCGGCTTCCTGCCGGGCGACCTCACGCAGAAGGTCGACCCCTACCTGCGCCCGCTGTACGACGCGCTGTACGACCTGATGGGTTTCGACAAGGTGACGCGGCTGATCGAACGCCACGCCATCGAGGTGGCGCCGCTCGCCTTCATGCGCGGGCGCACGCTCAACCACGCCTTCATCATTCTCGATGAGGCGCAGAACACCACGCCCGAGCAGATGCAGATGTTCCTGACGCGAATTGGTTTTGGCGCGCGCGCGGTGGTGACCGGCGACCCGACGCAGATCGACCTGCCCAAGCATGTCAAATCCGGCCTGGTGGATGCCGCCGACGTGCTGGCCGGCGTGCGTGGCATCGCCTTCACCCATTTCCAGTCCGAGGACGTGGTGCGCCATCCGCTGGTCGGCCGCATCGTCGATGCCTACGCCGCGCGCCGCGCGCAAACCGATGCCTGAACCCGAATTGCGGCTGGCGGTGCAGTTCGCCAGCGAGGCGAAAGATCTGCCCACGCGTGCGCAAGTCCGCCGCTGGGTCGCCGCCGCGCTCGAACACTCCGCCGAGATCACCGTGCGCATCGTCGACGCCGACGAGGCGCAGGCGCTCAACACCGACTACCGCCGCAAGGACTACGTGCCCAACGTGCTGACCTTCGAATACGGTGAGATTTCGCCCGGCGTATTGGGCGGCGACGTGGTCGTCTGCGCGCCCGTGGTCGAGCGCGAGGCGCGCGAGCAGGGCAAGCCGCTGAAGGATCATTACGCGCACATGACGGTCCACGGCACGCTGCACCTGCAGGGCTACGATCACATCGACCCTGCGGACGCCGACATCATGGAATCACGCGAAATCGCTATACTGAAGCGCTTCCACATACCCAATCCCTATCATTCCTGACAAACATGGAGCCTGACAGTAGTCCCAAACCGAGCTTGCTCGAGCGCATTTCCCACTGGCTGATGCGCGAACCCGAAGACCGTGAACAGCTGATCGAGCTGCTGCACGGCGCCTACGAAAACAGTCTGATGGATGCCGACGCCCTGGCGATGATCGAGGGCGTGCTGCAAGTGTCCGAAATGCGCGTCGGCGAGATCATGATCCCGCGCGCGCAGATGGACGTCATCGACATCAACGATCCGCCCGAAGTCTTCATCCCCCACGTCATCGAAACCGCGCACTCGCGCTTCCCGGTCATCGACAAGGACCGCGACGACGTCATCGGCATCCTGCTGGCCAAGGACCTGCTGCGCCATTACGCCGAGTCCGACAGCGATATCCGCGGCATGCTGCGTCCGGCCGTGTTCATTCCGGAATCGAAGCGGCTCAACGTGCTCTTGAAGGAATTCCGCTCCAACCGCAACCACATCGCCATCGTCGTCGACGAATACGGCGGCGTGGCGGGACTGGTGACGATCGAGGACGTGCTGGAGCAGATCGTCGGCGACATCGAGGACGAATACGACTTCGACGAAACCGAGGACAACATCATCCGCGAGAACGAGGGCGTGTTCCGCGTGAAAGCGGCCACCGAAATCGAGGATTTCAACGAGACCCTGGGCGCGCATTTCTCCGACGAGGAATTCGACACCGTCGGCGGCCTCGTCGTCTCGCGCTTCGGCCACCTGCCCAAGCGCGGCGAGTCGGTGAAATTCGACGGCTTCCTGTTCAGCATCCTGCGTGCCGACAGCCGTCGCCTGCATGCGGTACGCGTGACCCGCCTCCGGCCGGACGAGGACGCGCAGCTGCCGCTGGTTTGATTTTATAAAGCGTGTCGGCGGTCGCCGCGCGCAAAACCGGCCAGCGGCGCGATGCCGCCCTTGCTCAGTCCGATCACCTTGAACAGCTCCCCCATCTCGGCGGGCGACACCAGCCGCTGCACCGCATTGGCCTGCGGCAGATACGCCGCCGCCTCGGTCGGCGGGGTCTGCATCAGCTGCTCGGTGAGCCCGCTGTTCAGCAGAAAACTCGCCTGGCTGGTATAGCCCGCGAGTTCCAGTCCCGCCGCCACCCCCGCCTGCGCCACCGCGCTGAAGTCGACGTGCGCGGTCAGGTCGGCGAGGCCCGGCAGGTAGAATGGATCGTCCAGCGCATGGTGGCGGACATGCACGCGCAACGTGCCCATGTGGCGCTGCGGATGGTAGTACTCACTTGCGCTGAATCCGTAGTCGATCATCAGGATCAGCCCGCGGTCCAGACACTGTCCCAGTGAGGCGACCAGCGCGTCGGCAGCCAGATTGATTTCGGAAACATAGCCCGGCGGGAGCGCCAGCGCGTCGGCGCGGGCACGCAGAACGGGGTCGGCAATGGACCGGTCCTGCCAGGCGAAGGCATCGCCGTCGAGCACCACGCCGCGCACCTGGGGCCCTGCTTCTGTCCAGTGCACCAGTTCGACCGGCAGCGCGTCGAGCACCTCGTTGCCGAGGATCACGCCATTGAAATGTTCAGGCAGCGCGTCCAGCCACTGCACCCGGCCGGCGAGCTGCGGCTGCTCGCGCGCCATCGTTTCCTGCTGGCGCTGCCGCAAGTCGGCGCTTACTTCCAGAATGCAATAACGCGCCGGCAAAGTGCCGAGCCGGTTCAGTTCGCCCAGCAGGTCCGCCGCCAGCCGTCCGCTGCCGGCGCCCAGTTCCAGCACCTCGCCGCCGGTCTCCATCAGCACCGGCGCAATCGCGTGCGCCAGCGTGCGGCCGAACAGCGGCGTCATTTCCGGCGCGGTGATGAAGTCGCCCGCCGCGCCGAATTTCATCGCGCCGGCGGCGTAGTAGCCCAGCCCCGGCGTGTAGAGCGCCGCTTCCATGTAGCGCGAGAAGGGGATCCAGCCGCCCGCCTCTTCGATCAGCGCGCGCAGATGCGCGGTCACGCGCTGGCTGTGCGCTAGGGCGTCGGCGGAGGGAAGGGGGAGCATGCGACGGGACAGTTCATGGATAATGCAGAATCCAGGGACTATAAGGGCGAACCCCGATGCATGGCAAAGTGGTGTTGATTACCGGCGGGGCCAAGCGCGTGGGCGCGGCGTCGGCGCGCCTGCTGCACGCGGCAGGCGCCAACCTGATGATTCACTACCGTAGTTCGGCGACCGATGCGCGCGCGCTGCAGGATGAATTGAATCTCATCCGCCCCGACTCGGTCGCGCTGATCCAGGCCGACCTGCACGATACCGGCGGCCTGCCCGGCCTGGTCCATCAGACCGTCGCCACCTTCGGCGGGCTCGACGTGCTGCTCAACAACGCCTCGAGCTTTTACCCCACGCCGGTCGGCGACATCACCGAAAAGGACTGGGTCGACCTCATGGGCAGCAACCTCAAGGCGCCCATGTTCCTGTCGCAGGCCGCCGCCCCCGAACTCAAGAAACGCCACGGCTGCATCATCAACATCACCGACATCCACGCCGACCGGCCGATGAAAAGCTATGTCGTCTACAGCGTCGCCAAGGCTGGACTGGTGGGCCTCACCAAGTCACTGGCGCGCGAGCTGGCGCCCGAAGTGCGCGTCAACGGCATCGCGCCGGGACCGATCATGTGGCCCGAGGGCGACTCGAATTTCGACGAGGTCTCGCGCCAGCGCATCGTCTCGCACACCATGCTCAAGCGTGCCGGCGATCCCAGCGACATCGCGCTGGCGGTGCGCTTCTTCGCGATGGACACGCACTACGTGACGGGGCAGATTCTGGCAGTGGACGGGGGGCGTAGCGCCAAGCTTTAGAACGCTGATGACTTGGTTCGTGTCCGTGTCCTGTGCCTGAAGGGCATCGGGGCTCCGTGGCGATCAGGACTATCTTCAGCTCGAAGGGCGCGCAACCGCGACAACACCCTGCGCGAACCGAAGCGCAGGATGTTGCGATCCCAAGCCCGGCCACGGCCCGACGTTGTCGCGTAGCGGCGACAGCGTATGAGCGACACGGCTTCGCTCAACCCTGGCGTCGCTGGTTGCGCCCAAACGTGGAGCCGGAATGAATCTGTTCCAGTTCCGCTGCGTTCTCTTCGGCCGGCGCGGAGGTCGGGGCGGGCGTCGGGGTTTCCGGCACCTTGGCCAGGCTGGGGCCGCCTGCAAGCGTCGCCACGTCCCCGGCAAGGGTGCCGCCTTCCTCGATCATCATCGCGCCGTAGCGGATCACCCCCGTGACCTTGCCGGTGGCGTAAATCACCAGCCGCTTGCGGGCGGTCAGGTCGCCCTCGAAGGTGCCACGCACCTCCGCCACGTCGATCTCGGCCTTGCCCGAAAACACGCCGCCTTCGGCGATGCGGATGTCGCGGCTGTTCATCGACGCTTCCACGCGGCCTTCCACCACCAGAATTTCGCAATCGGTGATTTCAGAGCCCTTCAGCTTGATGTTCGGCCCGACGATCAGCTTGCTGCCCTCGTCGTTGCGCGCAGGCTGCGTGGCCACCGGAGCGGCCTCTTCCTTGATGGTCTCGGCCGGTTTGGGGGCTTCTGTCGTTCTGGCGGAGGCGTAAGCCGAAGGGCTGGTCTTGGCCGAATCGGTTCTCGAGTTGCTGGTATTGCCGGGGTGCATGAAGGTCTTGAGCATGGGGTCTCTCTCGGTATCTGGGTTGTAAAACGCTCTGGTGTGGTTGCGCCCGGAACTGGACGCAGCAGTCCAATGGCAACAGTCGTGCCAGCCTTAAAAATCTGTTCCTAAACAGGTAGATACCCGATTGGTTGAGGTGACGGAGGACGAAAAACAGGGGAAAACGTCGTCAAATGGCGACGTCAAATTGGGCTCATTTGTAGAATATTCCTACAAAACAAAAAGATAGGACGGATTGAAGCTGTCGCCAAATTGAGACATGCACTGCGTGGCGCGGACGAGCGGCGGAAGTCTCGCGTCCGAAGCATTTTATGGACTTATTCCGTTACCCGCACGATCCCCCGGCTGACGCTCTCCCCATCCCCGGGGCGCAGCGACCAGAACGACAGCGACGACAGCATCGTCAGACCGCCCAGCGTCAGGAAGGCGTAGTGCAGGGCGGTCGTCACCGCCGCGCGGTCGGTCTGCGGCAGCTCGCCCAGATACCAGCCGGCGACCAGCGAGCCGCAGGCCAGCCCGAAGCTCATCGACATCTGCTGCATCGAACTGGAGATCGTGCTGGCCATGCTCGAATCGGGCGTGTCGATGTCGGCAAAGGCCATCGAATTCATGCTCGTGTATTGCAGCGAATTGAAGAAGCCCATCGCCAGCCCCAGCAGCACGATCAGCGCAATCGGGGTCGCCGGGGTCACCAGCGAAAAGAGGCAGACGACGACGCCGATCATTACCGTATTCACGATCAGGATGCGGCGGTAGCCGAAGCGCGCGAGCACCCGCGAGGAAATGAACTTCATGAACATCGCAGCCGCGGCGGCAGGCATCATCAGCAGGCCCGACTGCCACGCCGGCATCCCCAGGCCCAGCTGGTAGAGCAGCGGCAGCAGAAAAGGCATGCCACCCACCCCCAGACGCGTGATGAAGCCACCCACCACCGAGACGCGAAACGTGCGCACCCGGAACAGCGCCAGGCGCAGCAGCGGATGGGGCGTCTGGCGGGCATGCAGGAAATACGCGGCCAGCAGGCTGAGGCTGAGCAACAGCAGCACCGCCGCTGAGGTCGCGTCGACTTGATGCTCGCCGAAGATTTCCAGCAGCCAGGAAAGCAGCGCCGCGCCGCTGCCGAACAGGACCAGGCCGACGACATCCAGCGGGCGCCGGGCATCGCCCCGGTAATCCGGCATGTAGCGATGCGCCAGCCATAGCGCCATCAGCCCCACCGGCACGTTGATGAAGAAGATGTAGTGCCACGAGAGCCAGTGCACGATCAGGCCGCCGACCGTGGGCCCGAGCAGCGGCCCGATCAGCGCCGGGATGATGACGAAGTTCATCGCCCGCAACAGCTCCGCTTTCGGAAAGGTGCGGACGATCGTCAGCCGGCCCACCGGCATCATCATCGCCGCGCCGACGCCCTGCAGAATGCGCCCCGCCACCAGCATCGGCGCGTTCAGCGCCAGGCCGCAGAGGATCGAGGCAAAGATGAAGATGCCGACCGCGATGCTAAACACGCGCCGCGTGCCGAAGCGGTCCGCCATCCAGCCGCTCACCGGGATGCACACCGCCAGACTCAGGATGTAGCTCGTCACCACCGCCTTCAGGCTCAGCGGCGTCACCTGCAGGCTCTCCGCGATCGCCGGCACCGCCGTGTTGACGATGGTGGTATCCAGCTGCTCCATGAACAGTGCCACGGCCACGACCCAGGGCAGGTAGGTTTTGACCGTGGAAGGGTTCATCGAGAGCGGGAAATGGACGGGTCTGGGGTTGCTCAGTTTACGTCAGGCCCTGGGCCGCGCGAACGCAGGAATGCAGGGGTCGCCTGCCCTATTGCGAAATCGAGACGGGGACCGTGCGCGAAGCCGGTTTGATCGATGCGCCCGTCACACCGAGCGGGGTGACATGAAAGTTGAGCGTTGACGCGCCCTTTAACCACGCGGGGTTTAAATGCGCCGCTCCCACATGCCAAGCCTGCGCGCATTTTCAAGCGCATTGATCGAGGAGAGGTACAGATAAGGGCGCCGCCTCTCGACCGCCGATTCCATGTATCGCTGTATACCGGCCATGCAGGGGTGATCGGTCCGTGTTCCCCAGTACAGCACGATGCCGACGAGTCCAAACACCAGCAGAATGATGGCGACGCAATACTGGCCGGCGACCATCCAGCTCACGCCGGTCAGCGCGAGCCCGACCGAAACACCGATGATCAGAACGGCCGAAACAACCAGTCCCCACACCAGACCCACAAACCCGAGGACGGCACGGGAACGAATCAGGTTACCCGACATGCCCGCATCGGTCCGCCGGCGCTCGACGAAATCGGGATATTTCCCGTTGCCGGACCTGCCGCGCAGCGGATAGGGCGTCATCGGGCCCGCACACGCGCCAGCGACACTATGGGCGACGCCTGCGAACGAGGCTGTCTGGTCAAATGGCAAAGGCGCGTTCATGTATTTCTTCCCTGGAAATCCTGGAAGCCCTCGCCCGTCCCCGATCGACATCGCGGGGTCGACCAGGCAGGCAGTCGCGGGTTTCCCTTCAGTCTCAACGCAGGGCTACTCTAGACGGCGGCCGCGGCCGCTTCCATCGTATGTCCCTGAAAACGCTGTAAGCCGTGATCCATACAAGTATAGGAAGAATCCGACGCGGCAAAGAACGAACGCGCAAGCTGGATGGGACCCGAGTCGAATGCGGCGACTTGCCCCGCGTCCACGATTGCTCCGCCGTGTTGATGAGGGTGGAAATCGCCTGGAACAGGGCGTAATCTGCCTGTTGATGGTGGGCCTGCCCCATTCCCATTCGTTTGGCCCCATTGGTTTCTGCATCCCTTCTCTTTGCCTGGACGTTTCACCCACCCCACTGTGTTTGATACGCATGACCCCGTTGTGAGCTGGACCGAAGACGACGAGCCCCGCTCGGCTCGCTGGCGCTCTGAGAGCGGTGCGCCGGCGCCCAGGCGCGTGATGGTCGCCGACGACCGCATTACCGCCGATGCGGCCTATCGCCTGGCCAGCGAGGGCACCGCGCTGCTGTGGCGGGGCGATTTCCAGAATGCGCGCCAATTGCTGCAGGCCATGGCGCGCCGCATCGACCGCAAGCCGCGCAAGGCCGCCTCGTCGCCGACCGAAGCCTTCAATTTCCATCGCCAGGCGCAGTCCCAGCGCGCCCGCACCCTGGGGATGCTGCTGCTGCCGCTGGAGGCGGATTTCAGCATCCCCCTGCGCCGCGCGCCGAATGTGAAGGAAGCCTGCGCCGAAGCCTATGGCGAGGGCGGGGTGCCCTCGGTGGTCTCGTTGCGCGAACTGCTCGGCGTGATCGGCGCCCACGAATGGCGCAAGAAAGGCGTGGACATCCCGGCGCTCGGCGACCGCATCCATCCGCACTACGGCGTGTTTTCGCCGGTGCGCGGCGAGTACGTGCAACTGGTGGCCGAAGCGCCGCTGCCGACCTCGAAGCTTGCCTTCGACATCGGCACCGGAACCGGCGTGCTGGCGGCGGTGCTGGCCAAGCGGGGCGTCAAGCATGTCATTGCCACCGACCAGGACCCGCGTGCATTGGCGTGCGCGCGGCAGAACATCGCCCGGCTTGGCCTCAAGGGGCGGGTGGAGGTCGTCGAGGCCGACCTGTTCCCCGAAGGGCGTGCGCCCCTTATCGTCTGCAACCCGCCCTGGCTGCCCGCGCGCGCCAATTCGCCGCTCGAACACGCGATCTACGATCCGGAAAGCCGCATGCTGCTGGGCTTTTTGAACGGGCTGGCGGCGCATCTGGAGCCCGGCGGCGAAGGCTGGCTGATCCTGTCGGATCTGGCCGAACACCTCGGCCTGCGCTCGCGCGAGATGCTGCTCGCCGCGTTCGACGCAGCCGGATTGAACGTTGTCGGACGGCTGGACACCAAGCCCACGCATCCCCGCGCCGCCGATGCCACCGATCCGCTGCACGCCGCGCGCGCGGCCGAAGTCACCTCGCTCTGGCGCCTCGCGGCACGCAACCCTTAACCCTCAACGCATCACAGGAAACGCACCATGAACATGCGCCGCCATTTGTTTACCTCCGAGTCCGTGTCGGAAGGCCACCCGGACAAGATCGCCGACCAGATTTCCGACGCCATCCTCGATGCCTTTCTGGCCGAAGAACCCGAGGCCAAGGTCGCCTGCGAAACCCTCGTGGCCGACAACCTGGTGGTGATCACTGGTGAGTTCAAAACCGTCCGCAAGGAACTCTTCGACGAGGTGCGTGACCGCGCCGAAGCGATTGCCCGCCAGGTGCTGCGCGACATCGGCTACCGCGATGCCGAAACCGGCATCGACCCTGACACCTGCGAAGTGCAGGTGCGCTTCAACCACCAGTCGATCCAGATTCACAAAGGCATCACCCTGGCCGGCGGCGACATCGGTGCCGGCGACCAGGGCCTGATGTTCGGCTACGCCTGCGACGAAACCCCCGACCTGATGCCCTATCCCCTCTGGCTGGCGCACCGCCTGGTGCAAAGGCAGGCCGAACTGCGCAAGTCCGGCGCCTTGCCATGGCTGCGCCCCGATGCCAAAAGCCAGGTCACCGTTGCCTATGAAGGCCAGAAAATGGTCGGCGTCGAAACCGTGATCGTTTCCACCCAGATCGAACGTGGCCTCGACCCCGCCTGGGTCGCGCAGGAAGTCGCGCGCGAAATCGTCGACCCGCTGGTGCCGACGGCGCTGCGCACGCCGACCTTCAGGCTGTGGGTCAACCCCGCCGGCCCCTTCGAAATCGGCGGCCCCAACGGCGACACCGGCCTCACCGGCCGCAAGATCATCGTCGACACCTACGGCGGCTCCTGCCCGCATGGCGGCGGCGCGTTTTCAGGCAAGGACCCGACCAAGGTCGATCGCTCGGCGGCGTACATGGCACGCTACATCGCCAAGAATCTCGTGGCAGCGGGCTATGCGAAAAGGTGCCTGGTGCAGCTGGCCTATGCCATCGGCGTCGCCGAGCCGGTTTCCCTGCTGGTCGAAACCTACGGCACCGGCACCGTGCCGGACGAAAAGCTGGAAGACATGGTGCGCTGCACCTTCAAGCTCACACCGCGCGGCATCATCGAAAGCCTCGACCTGCGGCGGCCCATCTATCGGAAGACCGCCGCGTACGGGCATTTCGGCCGGGCCGAGCCGGAGTTCACCTGGGAGCGTACGGATCAGGCGGAGAAGCTGGCGGGGTATAAAAGCTGACGCGGCTTAAAAGAGCGATGCGAAGCTGGCCCCTTTAGTTCTTTTGGGCATACGCGATTCCATACCAGCGTGACTTCCATTTTCCCGATTGAATGGCAACGTCGATGACCTTGTAGTCGAGCTCTTTACGCGGGAGATAGCTGCGCGTTCGGAGCCAAACCATGACTTCGGAAAGGCCCTGAAACGACTGTATTTTCGATGCCAAGTGCCACAACTTTGTTATTGGCACTTCGACATCCTGTATACGGTGACCGCCGATAAAGTTTACGGAACCGATCATTGCCTGAAAGTCATAGGATTGATCGATCTGCAGCAACCCCATCAGACGAGCGTCGTTTTCAGAAAACATTCGTGCAATTTTTCGTGCTTGCGTAACACCTTTTCGTAACTCCTCTGAACGATCCCGTATCTCTCTAACTTCGGCTGGTTCGATGAACCATTTGATTTCAACGCAAAGACAGATCTTCGCTTTTCGGTCGATGATCGCAAGGTCAAGATCAGTGTCGCCGAGCTGACCGTGCTTGAAGTCAAAGCCTAAGCCAGCCAAGGTAGTAATAGTTTCAGCCCTTGCCTTATTCTCCTTCTCGTCCACGAGCTGTGAGTATAGTTTGCGGTCTTCCGGTACTTGGTTCAAAAGGACGCATAGGTTCCGTTCAGCATGAACGTGTGTCATCACAAAAGGTGAAATCGCATACTGACCATTGGTTAGATCTACTATCGGCTGAATCGCGATATCTGGATTCCTGATGTTTACCTCACCGAAAGTCAGGTACCGTAATACGTTTTCGACCACGGACTTATGAAGTCCCGTATGTCTGGCGATAGTGGTTAATAGAACCCCCTTTCTTGGTGTCCAGACAGCGCTCGCAAATGCCATGGCAGCCGCACCATTTGCAGCGGCAATTTGTCGTGCGGCGAACCAAGCGTAGGCCATAGACTGGAGACAGATAAAGACTGCCCGGTACTGCGTCATGGAAAAGTAAGTGAACTGCCAGTTGCCGGGTAAAGCGTGGCGTCGGCTTAATGGCTCTTCAAAGGCGAATGAAAGTCTCTCCATGAGGCGGCGCGTGAAGTCGACTGAGTAGACGCCCCCACTCACGCGCATGTTTGCCTCAAGTTCGCGTCGAACGAGATTGGGGTCGAGACCTACCTCATGATCTGGGTCGCGCTTGGCGACAAATCGGTCGTAGGCTTCGTAAGACAGGTCATTCGTTGACCAATCTGTCGGAATCAGTTCATCCCCGCGGACCAGGAGGTCGATGTCGTGGGCGTGAAATAGGGGGAAGATTGTGCAGAAGTGAGCATAGTCTTCGGCTTGGTCTAGCCAGTCATCAGCGAGTTCATAATGTTCATCGACGAGTTTGCGATTGAACGTGAATCGGCCTTTGGTAGCTCGCTGATGGCATACACGCAACGGATAGGTCAGTGAATTTAGTAGGCCGTCTACGTAGATCGCCGCCTGCGGCGCCTCCAGCGGAGACATCACCGCGATCTTGAAGTGATGATCCTCAACCACTGACAGCAGCGTCCATGCACATTGTACGAACGGCAACCGCGCGAGGTCGTTCTGTGCGAACGCATCGTCGATCTCCACCTCAATGTTGTGTAGATTGTTATTGGGCAAGCCGCTCGTTCAGCCTCTGATGAATAAGGTTAATGCAACGGCAAAATTGCCATAACCAGCTCAGTCCAACCGCTTGTACTTCCGATACCACTCCACCCACTTCCCGATCCCGTACTCCAGCGTCGTCGCCGGCTTGAATCCCGTATCGCGAACCAGCTCGTCGATATCCGCGTAGGTCGCCTGCACGTCGCCGTCCTGCATCGGCAGGAAGTTCTTTTTTGCGGTCTGGCCGAGCGCGGCCTCGATGGTGCCGATGAAATCCATCAGCTGCACCGGGGTGTGGTTGCCGATGTTGTAGACGCGGTAGGGGGCGTGGCTCAATGCCGGGTCGGGGTTCATGTGGTCGAAATTCGGATTGCCCTGCGGGATGCGGTCGAGCACTTTGACGGTGCCGTCGGCGATGTCGTCGATGTAGGTGAAGTCGCGCATCATGTCGCCGTGGTTGAAGACGTCGATGGTGCGGTTTTCCAGGATGGCCGAGGAAAACAGCCACGGCGACATGTCGGGCCGGCCCCAGGGGCCGTAGACGGTGAAGTAGCGCAGGCCG
>JAIBFA010000037.1 GCA_019459325.1 Thiobacillus sp. | reverse complement strand
TTTCCTCGAGACTCGACGCCTGCGATTCGGTGCGCGAGGACAGGTCGGCGTTGCCCGATGCAATCTCGCGCGAGGCGACGGCAATGGTCTCGGTGCCGGTGCGCACCTGGCCGACGATGTTGACCAGGCTGGCGTTCATGTTCTTCATGGCCTGCATCAACTGGCCGGTTTCGTCCTGGCTGTGCACCTCGATGTTCTGTGTCAAGTCGCCGGCGGCAACACTCTCGGCAATCCGGACCGCTTCATTCAAGGGGCCTGAAATCGCACGAACCAGCCAGAAGCCGATCAGGCCAGCCAGCAGCACGCCTGCCACAATTACGAAGATGGAAACATTGCGCACCACGGCAAAACGGGATTGGGCAGCCTCGAACTCGCTTTTGGCCACATCGAGCTGAAGCTTGATAAGCGCCTCCGCACTGGCCCGCACGGGCGGGTAGGTCTCTCTCATCGGCCCCTGCAGGACTTCGCCGGCTTGCTGGAAATCATGGGCGGACAATGCGGCAATCGCAGGCATCAGACCTTCCCGACCATACTTCAGGCGATTGGCCTCGAGCGTTTCTGCCAGTTTGGATTCTTCGGGGGTCAGGTTGGTAGCCCTGTAGGCTTGCCAGAGGGCGTTGATCTCCTCCATCCCTTTCCTGATCTCATCCACCCGCTTGTCGACCACGGCCGTATCTTCAGGGAAGGCCGACAGCTGGCCGGAAACCGACTCACCCACAATGATCTGGCTGCCGTTCATCAGAGCGGAAACGCGTTCCAGCTGACCCAGGGTAATGACCCTGTCTTCGTAGACGGTTTTCAGCGAGCCATTGGTCGTGCTCAGGCTGACAAGACCCATGATCCCGATGCCGATCAGCAGGACGGACAGAAAACCGATCACAAAGATCAGACGTGACTTGATGCTCAGATTCGTTAACATTTTCGTAGCCTTTCACACCTAAAGCACAATCGATCCGAGGCTTGCCAGGTCAGCGTGAACGAACCACGCCTGTGACCTTTTGCAGCATGACTCCCGACCTCGGGCTAAACGCCCTGTCGAAATATCAAGCCTTGTCCCGCTCAGGACGCCAGTGACATCACAACACTCAGAACTCTTCCCACTCCTCGCTGCTGCCCCCGGCAACCGCAAGTTTCTTATGCCTTGCGACCGGAGCCGGCGTTGCTTTGGCTTGGGCCTTACGGGTCGTCGGCAAAGCCGCCGCGGAATCCTTCACGACCGAAAGCGGGGGCCGCACGCTGTGCGCCGCCCCCGCTTGCAGCTTGAACACGCTCATCACCTGGTAGAGATTGTCAGCCTGGTCCTGCAGGCTCTCCGAGGCAGCGGCAGCCTCTTCCACCAACGCAGCGTTCTGCTGGGTCACCTCATCCATCTGGGTGATGGCCTGGTTGACCTGCTCGATGCCGGAACTCTGTTCCTGGCTCGCCGCAGCAATCTCGCTCATGATGTCGGTGACGCGTTTGACCGAGGTGACGATCTCGTCCATGGTCTTGCCGGCTTCGTCGACCAGCTTGCCGCCGGCGTCGACCTTGCCGACCGAATCCTCGATCAGCGCCTTGATCTCCTTGGCAGCACCAGCAGAGCGCTGGGCGAGGTTTCTGACTTCGGAGGCGACCACGGCGAAACCGCGGCCCTGCTCGCCGGCACGGGCGGCTTCGACGGCGGCGTTGAGGGCGAGGATGTTGGTCTGGAAGGCAATGCCGTCGATGACGCCGATGATGTCGGAAATCTTCCGCGAGCTGTCCTTGATCGAGGCCATGGTGTCGACGACCTGGCCGACGACCTGGCCGCCCTTGACGGCAACGTCGGCAGTGGAGACGACAAGCTGGTTGGCCTGACGCGCGTTCTCGGCGTTCTGCTTGACGGTGCTGGTCAGCTCTTCCATCGAGCTGGCGGTTTCCTCGAGACTCGACGCCTGCGATTCGGTGCGCGAGGACAGGTCGGCGTTGCCCGATGCAATCTCGCGCGAGGCGACGGCAATGGTCTCGGTGCCGGTGCGCACCTGGCCGACGATGTTGACCAGGCTGGCGTTCATGT
>JAIBFA010000035.1 GCA_019459325.1 Thiobacillus sp. | reverse complement strand
AGGCGCATCACCGCGACGTCAACCACGAGTTTGCAGACAAGCTGGCGGCGTAATTCCCCTTTTATCCTCTGCCTGATCGGAAGCCCTGTGAATCCCATGCAACGCAAGCCCACCCTTTTTCGCCGGCTGAACATCATGCTGCTGGCCGTCGCATCGCTGCCGGCGACCGCCGCTTCAGCGGGAGACTGGGGGATCAATGTCTATGGCCTGTCCTATCATTGGGACCGCTCCCTGGCCCGGCAAAACGATTGGGACAACGAGTTCAATCCCGGCCTGGGGGTTCGTTATCGCCTGGGCTCCTGGCTCAAGGCCGATGCCATCATTGACGCCGGGGCGTACCACGATTCCGGACGCAACACGGCGGTGTATGCCGCCACCGGTTTATTGTGGCCCTTGGACAAGGACAAGCGCTTCAATCTGGGGGTGGCCCTCACCGCCTTCCATAGCGACACATACAACCAGGGCGATCCCTTCATTGCCCCGATTCCGCTGTTTTCACTCCGCTTCGAAAAAGTAGTCCTCAATCTGACCCACTTCCCGAAGATCGGCAACCTCAATGAAGTTCACACCACCGCGATGTTTTTCACCTTCCCCTTGCGCTGAATTGCCTGGCCCGCAGCGTGCGGGCCACATCATGATCGCATTGCGAGAACCTGTCTCCCTTGAAAGACAGCAAATGCCTTTACTTTACAAAGAGTTGCTAGTCAGGTCCTGTTTTGTGTCGCCTGAAGGCGACGATATGCTGGCCGCTCACGCAGGCGCATTTCGCACAAGCCATTGAAAAACAACAAAAATAAAGCATTGGTATGGCCTGTGCTGTAGAGAGGGGGCTTGTCGAAACGCAAGCCATCCATCAAACCTCTACCCAGAAGGAGTATCGCAAATGAAACAGAATGCCCTGCAGATCCGTACCCGACTATTGACGATCATGGCCGGGGGCTTCCTGGCCACTGCCGCCTCGGCCGCGGGTGTCGGCGTCGGGGTCGACGCCGATGTCGGCGCAGGTGCCCAAGTCACGGCACCCGACGCTGCGCAGGCCGGTGGGCGTGCGGATGCGCACATGAGCCCCTCCGGCAGCGCTAACAGCAACAGTCAGTGGCAGAGCGGCGCGACCCGGGGCGCAGACCGCGCCGCCGAGCGCATGGGCACGAACAGCGATGGGACCGAGTCATCCGCTGCAGTCGACCTCGAGGCCAGCGGCAAGACGGCCGCAAAGGCCAAACGCCCGGGTACGCGTTGAAGCCACCTCAAGCGCCCTGCCGCCGCAGGGCGTTGGGGGCTGAGCGGTGGGAAGGCCGGTTTTCGAGCCTGGGTGCACACCCTGGACGGGATCGGCTTTCGTCGTGGCAGGGCACAGGCCCCGCTTCTCGTTGCCGGTCTCCCGCCTGTTCCGCATGGTCCGGATCACTTCGCCTCTTTTTGAAACCGCAGTCTGTCCTCCGGGGGAGAACCCTCGTGCGTGTATCGAGCAACAGGTCACCCCATGAATGACGAAAGCATCATGAAGCGTTCATGGAAAGACAGCATCCACCAGCAGCGCGAGGAACTGGCGCACATGCTGCGGGAGCCGCTGGGGCACCTGGCCGAACGTTGCGCGCCGGCATGGGGCAATTGCGATGCGCTGGATGCAGTTCTGGTGGAGAACTTCTTCCGCATTCCGCACTGCTCGATCCTGTACTGCGTGGGCATGGACGGGATACAGGTCTGCAACAGCGTCGGCCCGACGGGAATCGTGCCCGAGCATTTCGGCAACGATCGCTCGCAGCGCCCCTATATGCAGGAAGCGGTGCCGAGCTGGGGGTTTCTGCTCTCGGATGCCTACATCGGCCAGGACGAACACCGACCCTCGCTCACCGCGCTCCAGGGGGTGTACCGGGATTCCCAGATCGTGGGCTACCTCGCGGCCAATTTCGACTTGCGCAATCTGCCGGTGACGTCCGAGCTCTACGAAGAGCCGGACGACTGGCGCCAGGTCAAGGGCGATCCGGCGATCCGCCGCACGGTGTTTCAGCAAAGCCGGGTGGAAAGTCCGATGGACGGCAATCTGGAACAGGCGCTCTCCATCCTGGAGGAACTGCTGACCGAGCGTGGCGTGTTTCAATGCCAGATCCATTTTTCCAACAGCCTGGCCACCATCTGGACGCTGGACGACCCCTTGCGTTATCGCATCCTCGATCACGAGACGCTGAGCGACCCGGACATCTGTCTGCTCTATCCGCCGCGCGCCTATCCGACCGATGCCGAGATCCCCGCGGACGAAATCGGCCGCATCCTGAACACCCTGCAGGCCTTGCGCCTCACCGATCCGACGATCTACCTGCGCATGGCGTCGATCAACATTTTCAACGGCATGGTGAGCGCAACCTTTTCCTGCGATGGCTCGCACTACATGCCGCACGGCGAGTTCCTGACGAAGGACACATCTTTCTGGTTCTAACCCAGGGGAGCGTGCGTAATGGAGAGGGCAACATTTCGCTAGGTGTCCCTCCCTGTTTGCCCGCTCTGTTATTCGGAGACTACATTCATGGCGCAGCCCTCGCATTTCAATGGCCTCTTCCACGCGCTTCGACACATTCTCAGCCATATCGGAGTCACCCTACTGGCCGTGGGAATCGCCTTTTCCTTGCCGGCGCTGGCGAAATACATCCTGTTTACCTGGTGGCCCATGGTGGAAAACGATTCCCAGTTGCTGCTGGTCAACGAGATCGTTTTTGCTGCCGCCCTGGTGCTCTTGTTCAACCTGTTCCTCAGCGCCCGGCAAGGGCGTCTCAGTCACCGGATGAATCGCCTGCTCTCGCTGGTGCACGTACGCGAAGAAAACGACAGGCGCTCGCGCAGGGCCGACCACAAACTGCTCGACCGGATCACCGGCACCCGCGACGTGTCGGTGATGTCCGTCACCGGATTCGACACCTTTGTGTCGGAACGGCGCAAGCTGAAACACGTCATCGACCAGAGCTACGAATTGCGCGTGATGCTGATGAATCCCTATGGCGCCGGTGCAATGCGACGCGTGCAATCGCTGGGCGATCCCGCCCCGCTGTTCGAGACCTACTGCCAGGAAACTGCGGCCACGATCGACCGGCTTGCCAGCCTGGCCGCAGCCGGCAAGCTCGTCACCCTCAAGTTCTACGAGGATCCGCCCTTCTGGAACCTGATCGTCACCGGTGAATACGTGTGGGTGCAGTATTGCCACGACGGCCACGAGCTGAAGAGCCAGCCGGAGTACGTCTTTGCCCTCATCAAGGACAGGCCCTCGCAAGGCCTGTTCTCGGCTTTCTACGTTCACTTTCTCAACCACTGGAGCGATCAGCGCCATCCCGAATACGACTTTTCCAGCCGCGAATTGATTTACCGCAATGACAAGGGCAACGAAGTGAAGCGACTGCCCTTTCCTCCCGCGGCAAAGCGCAGCGAAGGCCGTCAGCCCGTCATCCTGACAGGCTGAGGCGTATTGCCGGGTGGCCTCAAGGGTCTGAGGGAATACGCGAAGCCGACCGCTTTGCTTGCGCGGACTAGTCATTGCGTACTATAAATAACGCAGTCGGCGGATCGCCTGGGACATATCCCGCCAGCGGGAGACGCGTGACGACCGACCAAACAAACGCACATTCAGGAGGAACCCATGCGCATCAAGACCCTGCCCGCCCTCATCGCCCTTGGCTTGACCAGTGCCGCCCTGCAGGCACACGCCATGGACGACCGCCTGTACCTCGCCCCCTCGCTGAACTACACGTTTGCCGACGACGACCGCAATGCCGATGACGGCTGGGGCGGCAGCCTCGCGCTGGGCAAACCCGTCAGCCCGGCCTGGAACCTGGAACTGGCGCTGTCCCGCAGCGCGCTCGACCGCGACGCCGGCGGCGACTACGACCTGTGGGGACTCGGGGTCGACGGCCTGTATTTCTTCAACCGCAACGCCAGCTTCGCCCCCTACGGTGTCGTTGGCCTGGGCGCTATGTACACTGAAATCCCCGGCCAGGATGACACCGGCTTGATGGCCAATGCCGGCCTCGGCTTCATGAAGCAGCTGACCGACAACGTCGCCCTGCGCGCCGACGCCCGCTACCGCTGGGACGACAACAGCACCGACGCCTTCAACAAAAGCAGCTTCGGCGACTGGCTGGTCAACGTAGGCGTGAACATCGCCCTCGGCCGGAAAGCCCAGCCCGCGCCTCAACCGCAACCCGCGCCTGAACCCGTGGCCCAGTTGGCGCCCGAACCGGCGGTCCAGCCGCAGCCCGCGCCCGAAGCCTCACCCGCACTCAAGACCCCCCAGGCGAACGAACTGAACGGCGCCCAATCCGGCGACGTGGTCGTCATCCTCGAAGGCGTGAACTTCGAATTCGACTCCGCAGCGCTGCGCCCGAGCGCCGTCGAAATCCTCGACGAAGCCGTCACCGTGCTCAAGCGCCGCAATGACATCAAGGTGGACATCGTCGGCCATACCTGCAACATCGGGACCGACGAATACAACCAGGGCCTGTCCGAGCGCCGCGCCCAGGCCGTGTACGACTATCTCGTCTCCCATGGCATTGCGGCCGAGCGGCTCACCACGCGCGGCATGGGCGAAACCCAGCCGGCCCACAGCAACGACACCCGCGAAGGCCGCGCCAAGAACCGCCGCGTGGAAATGCAGGTGAAGTAGACCTCCTGCGCGTCCTAGCCGCAAAAGGGGCCCCGAGCATTGGCGGCGCGTTTTTTTGTGGGTAGTTTTTTTT
>JAIBFA010000031.1 GCA_019459325.1 Thiobacillus sp. | reverse complement strand
TCTAGGCCGGCCATTGCTGACCGGCTCCAGCCACCTACCCGCAGACTCAGCGAGCCGCTTCATCGCCTGCCTATTTGGTGTTGCTCCGGATGGAGGTTACCGCGTTTCACCGTAACTTAATACGCTCGTCTCTGTGGCCCTGTTCCTCGCCTCGCGGCGTCCGGCCGTTAGCCGGCATCCTGCTCTATGGAGCCCGGACTTTCCTCTCCCACTTGCGTGGCAGCGGTTGTCTGACCGGCTTTCCCACCCGGATTATAAGCCTTTCCTTGACTGCGACGGGCGATCTGCTAATCAAAGGTATAGGCCGGACGACGACCCCCATCAGGAGACTCATCATGAGAAGACGTTTGTACTTCATGGTGCCGGACACCCGCAGCGCCCGACAAATTCGCGATGAACTTCTGCTCGCCCGCATCGAGGACGGCCACATTCACGTCATGGCCCGGGACGGCATGTCGCTTGACGGCCTGCACGAGGCCTCGATCCTGCAAAAATCCGACTTCGTCCATGGCGCCGAAACCGGCTTGGCCGTGGGCGGGGGCATCGGCATCATTGCCGGGCTGGTGGCCGTATTTTTCCCGCCCGCCGGCGTCGACCTGCAACTGGTCACCATCCTGCTCACCGCACTGATCGGTGCAGCATTCGGCGCCTGGGTCGCCAGCATGGTCGCCAGTTCGATCCCCAACTCACGACTCAAGACCTTTGAATCGGCCATCGCCGCCGGGCACATCCTGATGATGGTGGACGCCCCCGCCGGGCGGGTGGACGACATCAAGAAACTGATCGCCGCGCACCACCCCGAAGCAATGAGTTCGGGTGTCGAGCCCACCATTCCGGCGTTCCCGTAACGCTCTCCTCCCGCGCAGCGCAATGCTGCGCGACACCTGGAAGCGCTGGCTAGCTTCCACCACGGCAGACTTCCCCGGTCTGCCGTTTTTATATCAAACCACGCGCCAGCGGATCGCTTCGCCCGCGCGCAAGGGCACCAGGGTTTCGGCGCCCAGTTTGAGACTGAGGGGGGCATTCCAACTTTCGCGCCTGAGCGTGATGGTGTCGGCATGGCGCGGCAGGCCGTAAAAGTCGGCGCCGTAGAAACTGGCAAAAGCTTCGAGCTTGTCGAGCGCGCCCGCGTCGTCGAATACTTCGGCATACAGCTCGATCGCGGCGTGGGCGGAATAAATGCCGGCGCAGCCGCAGCCGGTTTCCTTGGCACTCACCGCGTGCGGCGCGGAATCAGTGCCGAGGAAGAATTTGGGATTGCCCGAGATGGCCGCGGCAACCAGCGCCTGGCGATGTTGTTCGCGTTTCAGTACCGGCAGGCAGTACATATGCGGGCGAATGCCGCCACGGAACATCGCGTTGCGGTTGTACAGCAGGTGATGCACGGTGACCGTCGCGGCAACGTTGGCGGGCGCCGCCGCAACAAACTCGGCGGCCTGGCGCGTGGTGATGTGTTCCAGCACGATTTTCAGTTTGGGGAAATCGCGCAGCAGTCGGGTCAGATGGCGTTCGATGAACACTGCCTCGCGGTCGAACACGTCGACCTCGGGATCGACCACTTCGCCGTGCAGCAAGAGCGGCACGCCGACTTCTTCCATCGCCGCGATGGCCTTGTACGCCTTGGCGAGTTCGGTGACGCCGGAGTCGGAATTCGTCGTCGCCCCCGCCGGGTAATACTTCACCGCATGCACGAAGCCGCTTTTCCGCGCGCGGCGGATCTCCTCCGGCTGGGTATTGTCGGTGAGATAGAGCGTCATCAGCGGCTCGAACGACGTGCCGGCCGCGGCGGCCAGCAGGCACTCGCGATAGGCCGCCGCGTCGGCCACGCTCACCACCGGCGGTTTCAGGTTGGGCATGGCGATGGCACGACCGAACACGCGCGCGGTGTCGGGCAGCACGCTCTGCATGGCAGCGCCGTCGCGGAAGTGGATGTGCCAGTCGTCGGGGCGGGTGATCGTGAGGGTGTCGGTCATACGTCGTCTTGAGCTTGCGGCTTGAGTGCGAGAGACATTTTATAGAGTTCGGCCTTGCTGCGCCCGGTGATCTTCGATGCCAGCTTGGCGGCCAGCGTCGGCGGCAGCTCAGCCAGCAGCACGTCGAGCACGCGCATCGCCTCGGCATCGACCACCACCTCCGACGCCACAGGCGGATGCACGATGACGACGAATTCGCCGCGCACGTGGTTGGGGTCGGCCGCGAGCCAGCCCGGGGCGTCAGCGAGCGCCAGCGTGACGATGCTCTCGAAGCGCTTCGTCAGTTCGCGCGCCAGCGTCACCGGCCGCGCACTGTCCAGCACCGCCGCCATGTCGGCGAGCGTCTCCTCGATGCGATGCGGCGCCTCGTAGAACACCAGTGCGCTGGGCAGCGCGGCGAGCGTCTGCAACTGCGCGCGGCGCGTACCCGACTTGGGCGGCAGGAAACCATGGAACAGCCATTGCCCGGATTCGATGCCGGCGGCCGACAGTGCCGTGGTCACCGCCGAGACGCCGGGAATCGGCACCACCGTCAGCCCCGCCGCGCGCACCGCCGCCACCAGCCGCGCGCCGGGGTCGGATATCGCGGGCGTGCCGGCGTCAGACACGTAGGCCACGGCGTCGCCGGCCGCAATCCACGCGATCACCTTGTCGGCGGCTACACGCTCGTTGTGCTCGCGGATGGAGACCAGGGGCTTGGAAATATTGAAATGCGCCAGCAGCTGCCCTGACACACGGGTGTCTTCTGCCGCCACCCGATCCACGCATTTCAGCGTGTCGAGCGCCCGCAGCGTGATGTCTCCCAGATTGCCGATCGGCGTGGCCACCACATAGAGCGCGGGGGGCAGACGGGTATGATGCGGACTTTCACTCATCCCGGCATTGTCGCAGATGTTGAAATCCCTGCTCGGCCAAACCGCTGAGGCGCGCGCCGAAGCCTTCCTGAAAACGCACGGCCTGACGCTTGTGGCACGCAACTGGCGCTGCCGCTTCGGCGAGATCGATCTCGTCATGCAGGACGGGCCCACGCTGGTATTCGTCGAAGTGCGTCTGCGCAGTCGCAGCGATTTCGGCGGTGCCGCCGCCAGTGTCACGCCCGCCAAGCAGAAGAAGTTGTTGACCGCCGCCCGCCAATATCTGGGCACGCTGAAAACGCTGCCGCCCTGCCGCTTCGACGTGGTGGCCCTCAGCGGCGACGTCCCGCCCGATTGGATCAAGAACGCGTTCGACGATATGGGATAATTTCCTTCATGCCCTTACTCGACAGAATATCCGGCCACTTTAAGGACTCGGCTCAGATCCACCTGAATGCAGGCGATGCCCTTGCCCCGGCGATTGAACAGGCCGCGCGCCACATGGTGCATTGCCTGGCGCAGGGCGGCAAAATCCTCGCCTGCGGAAACGGCGGCTCGGCGGCGGATGCGCAGCATTTCGCGTCCAAGATGATCAACCGCTTCGAGCAGGAGCGCCCCGGCCTGGCGGCGATTGCGCTGACCGCCGACACCTCCACCCTGACCTCGATCGCCAATGATTACGCCTACGAACAGGTGTTCGCACGTCAGGTGAAGGCACTGGGCCAGCCGGGCGACATCCTGCTGGCGATTTCCACCAGCGGCAATTCGCCCAATGTGCTACAGGCCGTGGTGGCTGCCCACACCCGCAGCATGCCGGTGATCGCCCTGACCGGACGCAGCGGCGGCGGCCTGGCGGAACAAATGCAGGAGGACGACGTCTTCCTGTGCGTGCCCGCCGAATCCACGGCGCGCATCCAGGAAGTCCATCTGCTGGTCATCCATTGCCTGTGCGATGCGGTGGACAGCGTTTTATTAGGAGTCGAGGAATGAACAAACTGATCCAAATTACGCTGCTGGGTGTGGCGTTGTCGCAATTGCACGGGTGTGCTGCGGTCGTCGCGGGCGGCGCCGCCACCGGTGCGGCAGTTGCGACCGACCGCCGCACCGCCGGCGTATTTGTCGGCGACCAGGAAATCGAATTGCGCGCGATGAGCCGCCTGCGCGAAGCCTTGCCGCAAAAAACCGGCAGCATCTCCGCCACCAGCTACAACCGCCAGGTGCTGCTCACCGGCCAGGTGCCGGACGAGTCCACCCGCGCGCGTGCCACCGAGGTGGTCAAGGGTGTCCCCGACGTGCGCACGGTGTTCAACGAACTCAGCATCTCGGGCGTCACCTCGTTCGCCTCCCGGGCCAACGACACCACCATTACCGGCAACGTCAAGACCCGTCTGCTGCGCAACGAGAGCGTGCCCGGCACCCAGATCAAGGTGGTGACCGAAACCGGCGCCGAGCGCTGGAAGACCACGGTCACGTCCGAAGTCATCTCCGCCCCGCTGGTGGACGGCGGCCTGGTGATCGTGCGCAGCGGCGACGGCCGCACCTTCGGCCTCAACGCCGCCGACGGCACCCGCAAGTGGGTGTTCGACCGCGGCCTGCCCAACCTCAGCGTGCGCGGCAACGGTTCACCCGTCGCCGGCGGCGAAATGGTGTACCTGTGCTACGACGACGGCGCGGTGATCGCACTGCGCATGGCCGACGGCCAGCGCGCCTGGGAACAGCTGGTCGCGCAGCCCGACGGCCGCAACGAGCTCGAGCGCCTGGCCGACGTCGACGGCGAGATCCAGGTCGGCCTGTCCGAACTGTATGCCACGAGCTTCCGCGGCCAGACGATGGCCATCACGCTGTCCAACGCCCGTCCGCTGTGGACCCGGGACGTGGGCGGCTACGGCGGCCTGGCGATGAGCACCGACAAGGTGGTGCTGGCCGACAACGACG
>JAIBFA010000019.1 GCA_019459325.1 Thiobacillus sp. | reverse complement strand
GCGTCGTAGCCGCCCATTTCGCCGAACTTGGCTTCGAGCTCGGCGGCGTGCAGATAGTCCTCCTCGCTCGCCTCCGGGTTCATGTAGATCGCGTCCTTTTCCTGCATCACCCGCCACATCTCGGCGTGGCCCTGCAGCACCACGTCGAGCACGCGCTGGTCCTCGTAGCCGAACTGGTCCTGGCGCAGCCAGGCCATGCGCTCGCCGGGGTCGAGCGAGACGTTGCCGGCGCTCGGCTCCAGCTCGCCGGCGAGGATTTTCATGAAAGTCGATTTGCCGCAGCCGTTGGCGCCGATCAGGCCATAGCGGTTGCCGTCGCCGAACTTGACGTTGACGTTCTCGAACAGGGGTTTGGCGGCGAATTGCAGGGTGATGCTGGAAGCGGTAAGCACGGGGAATCCTGGGATGCGACGGGAAAAGCGCCGCATTTTACCATCCTGCCCCCCCGCGGCCAGGGTGGCCCACCCCGTATGTGAATCCTGAAACCTGGGGCTAGACCGTGCCTTGCAGTGCCGGATGGTCGGCGACTGGCCGGTCGAGGTGGTAGCCCTGCACCAGATCGACGCCGAACTGGCGCAGCAGGGCGAGCGTCGGGCCATCCTCGACGTATTCCGCGACCACGGATTTGCCGAGGCCGAGCGCGACGCTGACCATGGCCTGCACGAACACCTGGTTGTCGGGGTCGTTGGGCAGGTCGCGGATGAAAATGCCGTCGATCTTGATGGTGTCGACGTGCAGATGTTTGAGATAGGCGAAGGAGGCGAAGCCCACGCCGAAGTCGTCGAGGCAGACACCGCAGCCGAGATGGCGCAGCGCTTCGATCAGTCGTTGCGCATCGTGCAGGTCGGACACCGCGGCCGTTTCGGTGATTTCGACGATCAGGCGGCTGGGGTTGACGCCCGCCTGTCGCAACTCGTCGCCGATGTGTTGCGGCAGGCTGGGCTCGGACAGCGAACGCCCCGACAGGTTGACCGCGATCGAAGGGATGTCCGGGTTTTCCGCCAGCATGCGCAGCACCTCGCGGATGACCCAGCGGTCGATGTCGAGGATGCGGCCATTTTTTTCGGCCAGTTGGATGAAATGCACCGGCATGATGAGCTGGGCGGGGTTGCGCTCGTCGGTCATGCGGATGAGAGCCTCCAGGTGCGACAGGGCGCCGTCTTCCGCCCGGTAAACGCCCTGGAAATGCAACTGGAACAGGTTCTTGTCGAGCGCGTTGCTGATGCGTTCGCTCCATGACAGGCGGCTGCGCATGTCGCTGTCGGCATCGATGTCGGCACGATAGACGCGCCAGGTGTTCTTGCCGGCGTCCTTGGCCTGGTACATCGCGATATCGGCGCGCGCCACCAGATCGTCGGCATCGGCGGCGTGCCCGGGGTAGTAGGCGATGCCGAGGCTGGTGGTGAGCCGCAGATTCTGCCCTTCGAAGCGGAAAGGAATCTGCGCGATCGCGCGCACCACGCGTTCGGCCAGCGCCTCGGCTTCGTTGTTCTGCACCGCAGGCAGCAGGATGGCGAACTCGTCGCCGCCCAGGCGCGCCAGCACTTCGTTGCGGCGCACCAGGGCGCCGATTTCACCGGCTACCCGGATCAGCAGGGCATCGCCTGCACGGTGGCCATAGCTGTCGTTGATTGTCTTGAATTCGTCGAGGTCGAAGAACATCACCGCGCACTGCATCTGGTGGCGGTCGGTTTCCAGCATGGTGCGCGCCAGTTCCTGCTGGAAGCGATGCCGGTTGTAGAGCCCGGTGAGCGCGTCGCGTTCGGCCAGGTACACCAGCTGGTCGGCGGTCTGGCGTTCGCGGGTGACGTCTTCGTAAATCCACAAGTGACCGATGAAGCGGCCCTCGCGGTCGCGCACCGGGTAATCGAGCTCGGTGATGACGCGGCCATCGGTCATCTGGATCTCGTAGCTGTCGGACAATTCATGCGTTTCCAGCACCGACAGCAAATGCCTGGAGAAGTGATCGGGGCGCGCCAGGGTCGAGGCGGACTGGGCCAGCACTTCGTTGACCGGCAGACCAATGAGCGCTGCCCCCTCCTCGATCATCCACATGCGGCTGAAGGCCGGATTGTGGTAGTTCACGCGGCCGTCGGCGGCGACGAACAGGATCCCCAGATTCATCGCCGACAGCAACGAAACCAGACGCGCGCGTTCCTGCTCGGTTTCCTCCAGGTATTTGCTTTGCAGGCTCTCTGCCGTCCGCAGTTCGTTGATGGCTTCGCGCAGGTCGGCCTCGGTTGCCTTGAGGTCGTCGATGCTGTGGATGCTGGCGCGGATGCCCTGATAGATCCCGCTGTAATCATGAATCGGCTGCCAGTTCACCGCAGCCCAGAAATGGCCGCCATCCTTGCAGCACACCCGGAGTGCGTAGCCCTGGCCGGAGGTGCCGCGCAAGGCCTGACGCAACTGGAAGTCGGCTGCGGTGCGATCATCCGGATGGATGATGTCGGCCGGGAAATTCATCTGTCCCATGCATTCGCCGACGGTATAGCCCACCATGCGCTCCACCGAGGGGTTGACCCACAACAGCTTGCCTTCGGGGGATAGCCAGAACTCGAGATCATGGGTGTAATCGGCGATGGCATGAAAGCGTGCCTCGTTTTCGCGTGCCCGCTCGACGTTGAACCGGACCGATTCTGCCATGCGATTGAAGGTGCCGATCAGCTGGCCGATTTCATCTTCGCCTTCGCCCGTCAGTTTGACGTCCAGATCGCCTTGCGCCATGCGTTTGCTGGCGCGCGTGAGCGCCACAAAGCGACGAACCACCCCGCCGGTCGACAGGGCCAGCAGAATGCCGGTCAGCAGCAGGGCGGCTGCGGCAATGAACAGACTTTGCTGAATATAGCGGCCCCGCGCTTCCTCGATGAACGTGCCCGAAAGCACCAGGGCAACCTCACCATAATGCTGTCCGGCCAGTTCAATCGGCTGCACCCGGCTGAAATCGGTTGCAGCGCCGCCGTTGCCGGTTTGGTGCACGACACGGTTGTTGTTGTCGCGTACCTCGATCATTTTCAATCCGTCGTCCTGGCGCAGGGTCTCGGTGATATCCCGTACGCCGGCGTCGTCCTGTTGCATCAGGGGCGCCAGCAGGGCGGCCTCCAGGGTTTTCGCGATTTCCGCAACGCGATGCTCGGCCTGTTTCTGCAGGGCCTGGGTCGTCAGCTGCACCCCGTTGGCGATCAGGAAGATCAGCATGACGGCTTCCACACCCAGCGCGGCGAGCGCGAGTTTGTAGCGCAGCGAAAGTCGTCCCAGCCATGCCTTCATCGGGCTGTGCGCAACATCTCTTGCGCTTGCAGTGCATAGGGACGGAAGGCGCGCAGTTCGTGGCCGTCCACATCGGCGAAGCCGCCGTACCCCCCGCGCTGCATGAACGTCTGCCCAGCGGGGGTGGCGGCGAAACGCAGCAGGGCCTGGCGTACTGCCTGTGCCTCGCTGTCACGCAGGCGCGGGTGGGTGAGGTACATGAGGCTGGACAGGGGCGGCGTCTGGGCGAGCACGCGCAATTGCGTGTGCAACTCGGAAGGCAGCAGATTGTAGGGGTGCAGCCCCAGCATGGCGGCATCCGCCCGCCCATTGATCACCTGCATCACGGCGTTAGTGTGAGTGCCGGAATCCACGGTGCGGTAATCGATGTTGCGCTTGAGCCCATATGCCGCCAGTTCGGCGTGGAGAGCCAATACCGCTACGGCGATGGAATCGGCGGTGGCGATGGAGCGGCCGCGCAGCGCGTCCGGCGCATCAAACGCTGAATCGGACCTGACCACCAGCAGGCCTCGTACCGGCTTGGCATATTTCAGCAGCGGCCGGTAGCCGGCATCCTGCCGCGCCAGCCAGGCCAGGTGCGGTGCGGTCAGCAGAATGTCGTATTCCCCCTGCCGGGTGCGTTCGACAAAGGTTTTGAAATCACGCGCGCTGTAGATGACGACGCGGCGCTGCAGGGCTGTTTCCAGCGCGTCGGCAAGCGGACGGTAATTCTCGACGATCTGTCTCGCCGTCAGGTTGGGGAAAACCCCGAATGCCAGGGGTTTGTCCGCGCTGGCTGCGGGTCGGCTGCCCAGAGCCAGCAGCAGAAAAAGCCCCATCAGCAAGGCCGCGCTGTGTTGCGCCAGTTCGCGCAACGCAGCAGCCAGCATCCTGGAAGGCCGGATGGGCATACGCGCCTGCGAGCCGTGTGTCATGCGGGCGACACCGGCGAGTACAGGGAGGCAGGAACCGGCACAGCCAAACCGCAGAGGAAGTAAGCGCACTCTTGCATTCCTCGATTAAAGCGATTTTTGCAGAACCTTGGATTTCCGCTTGTAGTTGTATAGGGCCTGCTTGCTTTTGGGCAAATGGTCGGGGCTGCTGTCGACGAAGCCGCGTTCCTCGAACCAGTGCTCGGTGCGGGTGGTCAGCACGAATAGTTTCTTGAAGCCTGCCTTTTTGCCCCTTTTCTCGGCCTCTGCCAGCAGCCGCTCGCCAAAACCGCGCCCGCGAAACTCCTGGGAGACGGCCATACAGGCGAGTTCTGCGGCCTGCTCTTCGGGGAAGGGGTAGAGCGCGGCACAGCCGGCGATGACCCCGTCGGATTCGAGTACCAGAAAGCGTTCGACTTCCATTTCCAGCAGCTCGCGCGAGCGCCGCACCAGGATGCCCTCGCGCTCCAGCGGCTCGATCAGACCGAGAATGCCGCCGACATCGTCGATGGTGGCGGGGCGCAGGGTCTCCAGCGGCGCGGGGGTGATGAGGGTGCCGACGCCCTCGCGGGTGAAAAGCTCGGACAGCAGCGCGCCGTCGCGGTGGCGGCTGATGAGGTGGGCCCGCTTGACGCCCTGGGTGCAGGCGGTGATCGCGCACGGCAGGTAGTAGGTCACGTCCTCGGGCAGCTTCTTCGCCTTGTCGAGCACCTGCCGCGCCTCGTTGACGGTCAGGGCGTTGTGGATGGTGCGACCCTTGTCCGGCACCCCTTCGGTGTTCATCAGGAAGATCAGCTTGTCGGCAGCGAGCTCGAGTGCCGCCTGCGTCCCCACGACTTACAGGCTCAGGTTGAAAATCTCGCCGGTCGGCGAATAGCCGATCGGCGACAGCAGCACGATGTCGTGCTGGTCGAGCCCCCCCCGGGTTGGGGGGGGGGGGGAATTTGGGGAGCAGGCCGGTTTGTGGCAGGGAGACCCCCGGCGCCCCCCCCCCGCGCGGGCGGGTG
>JAIBFA010000098.1 GCA_019459325.1 Thiobacillus sp. | reverse complement strand
GATTTACGCACTCGGTCCTGATCTGGCGGCGCGCGGCATGGCCGGGCGCGTGCTGGACGGAGTCAATGTCGTGGATTACGGCGGTTTTGTGGATCTGGTCGCAGAGCACAGCAACTGTCAGTCTTGGCTGTAACTTTTAATCTAAAGGAGTATTGCTATGCCCATGGTGAATATCGCCGGTAAGGAAGTCGAAGTCGACGAAGAAGGCTATCTGGTCGATCTGTCGCAGTGGAACGAAGACATCGCCAAGTACATGGCTGTCGAAGAAAAGGTCGACCTGACCGACAGCCACTGGGAAGTCGTCAACTTCCTGCGTGAATACTACGCCGAGTACCAGATCGCACCTGCTGTTCGCGTGCTGACCAAGGCTATCGGCAAGAAGCTCGGCCCTGAGAAAGGCAACAACAAGTACCTGTACGAGTTGTTCCCCTACGGCCCCGCCAAGCAGGCTTGTAAGATCGCTGGCCTGCCCAAGCCGACCGGCTGTATCTAAGCTGTCGTAATACCGTCGGGTCGCCCCGGGATGTTCGGGGCGACTTCGATTTCGGGCTGTGTTTCCAAATCGAATGTGGCTGGCCAGGCCAGGATCGCGTTTGATTCGTAAACATAACGTTGTTAGGGGATAGGGTTTGTCTACTGTGACGATGATTTATGCCGGGATGTTCTACATCGCCACCCTGTTGCTGGTGGTGGGCCTGGTTTACAAAATTTTTGATTACAGCCGCACACCGGCGCCGCTGAAAATTCCGACCACCCCTGCGCCGACGACGCAAAAGGGCGTCGTGTACCGGATGGCGAAGGAAGTGGTGCTGTTCGAATCCCTGTTCAAATCCAACAAATGGATCTGGGTGTTCGGCTGGCTGTTCCATTTCGGCCTGTTTCTGGTGCTGGCGCGCCATCTGCGTTACTTCACCGAGCCGGTGTGGTTCTGGGTCGGCATCGTGCAGCCGTTTGGCAAATACGCCAGCATCATGATGGTGGTCGGCCTCGCCGGACTGCTGGCACGCCGTTTCCTGGTCGACCGGGTGCGCTATATTTCGACGCCGTCCGACATTCTGATGCTGGTGCTGCTGATTGCGATCGGTCTGTCCGGCATGCTGATGACCTTCGTCGTCCATACCGATATCGTGGCCCTCAAGGCCTTCTTCATGGGACTGATGTATCTCGACGTGCAGCCGATCCCCATGGATCCGATCCTGCTGGTTCACCTTGCCCTGGTTGCCCTGCTGATGGTGATTTTCCCGATCAGCAAGCTGCTGCACGCACCGGGTATTTTCTTCAGCCCCACACGCAACCAGGCGGACAACCCGCGTGAGCACCGCCATGTGGCGGCGTGGGCGGCCCGCCTCGATCAGAACAACTGATTCGTTGACATCGATTAACGAACACCTAAGTACGGACAAAGGACTCTCAAGTGGCTGCTGCTGAATTTGATATTCCAGAACTCAAGGACGACATCGAGATTCCCAAGCTGCGGGAAGGCGCGATGGCGCATGCCAAGACCTTTATCGCGCCGAAGCCGGTCCAGGATTTTATGGGCTATCCGCACGAACTGGGCGAGGACTGGAAAGAGCGCGCCATCGACAAGATGGGCGATCTGCTGGGCAAGTACCGTTCGCTGAAGGTCTTCCTCGACGCCTGCGTGCATTGCGGCGCCTGCACCGACAAGTGCCATTACTACCTGGGCACCTCCGATCCCAAGAACATGCCGGTGGCGCGCCAGGATCTGATGCGCCAGGTCTATCGCCGCTACTACACCACCGCGGGCAAGCTGTTCCCCAAGCTGGTCGGCGCCAAGGATCTGACCAGGGAAATCCTCGACGACTGGTACAACTACTACCACCAGTGTTCGGAGTGCCGGCGCTGCTCGGTGTTCTGCCCGTACGGAATCGACACCGCCGAAATCACCATGGCCGGCCGTGAGATCCTCAACCATGTCGGCATGGGGCAGAAGTATTCCAACGAGATTCTGGGCAAGGTCCAGAAGATCGGCAATAACCTCGGTCTGCCCGGTCCCGCGCTGGAGGATACTCTCGAAGGCCTGGAAGAAGACATCGAAGCCGACACCGGCGTGGCGGTGAAAATGCCGCTCGACGTGAAGGGCGCTGAAGTGCTGCTGGTCACGCCGTCCGCCGATTTCTTCTCCGAGCCACACGTCGAATCCCTGATCGGCTATGCCAAGGTATTCCATGCCGCCGGCATCAACTGGACGCTGTCTTCGCACGCATCGGAAGCCGGCAACTTCGGCCTGTTCAACGGCAACTACGAAACCATGCGCAAGGTCGCCATGCGCATCCGCGATGCCGCGCTCGAACTCGGCGTCAAGCGCATCGTGGTCGGCGAGTGCGGCCACGCCTGGCGCGTCGCCTACAGTTTCTGGAACACGCTGACCGGCATCGGTTACGGTGGCAACGATCCGTTCTCGATCGAACTGCAGAAGCAGCTCGACCCGACCTATCCGCAGCCGCAGCACATTTGCGAACTGACCAACGACCTGATCAAGTCCGGCAAGATCAAGGTCGACCCGTCGCTCAACGACGATCTGATCGTGACCTACCACGACTCGTGCAACGTGGCGCGGGCGTCGCGCATGGGCACTGAGCCGGGTGGTCAGTTCACCATCCCGCGCGAACTGATCAAGTCGGTGGTAAACAATTTCCACAACATGGCGGACGACACCATTTACGAGTCCACCTTCTGCTGTGGCGGCGGTGGCGGTTTGCTGACCGACGACCTGATGGAAGTCCGCGTCAAGGGCGCACTGCCGCGTGCTACCGCGTTGAACAACGTGGTCAAGGAACACCAGGTCAATTTCATGGCCACCATCTGCGCCATCTGCAAGGCGCAGTTCACCAAGGTTTTGCCCAAGTATGGCTTCGACATGAGCATGGTGGGCGGTGTGCATCAATTGGTTAGCAAGGCGATCAAGCTGGACTGAGTCAGGCCTGTCTGATTGCGATTTATCTATCTTTAGTAACGTAGGCGTTAGGAGAACCAACATGGCTGTCACGACGAACAAAGCAAAAACCGAAGGCGTTACATGGCGTCGCTACAAGGACGGCGAGTCGGAGGCTGACTTCCGCTCTTCCCAGGACATGATTTTCCAGTCGAGCTGGACGCACAAATGCCCGGAATACATGCTTTCCACGCCGCCTTGCCAGGGCTCCTGCCCGGCCGGTGAAGACATTCGTGGCTACCTGAACATCGTGCGCGGCATCGAGAAGCCGCCGGCAGGCGTGACCTGGCAGGAATACGCTTTCCGCCGCGTCACCGAAGCCAACCCTTTCCCGGGCGTGATGGGCCGTGTCTGTCCCGCGCCCTGCGAATCCGGCTGTAACCGCAACATGGTCGAAGACCATGTCGGCATCAACGCGGTCGAGCACTTCATCGGCGACTGGGGCATTGAAAACAACATGGCCTACACCTCCACGGCAGCCGAAACCGGCAAGAAAGTCGCTGTGATTGGTGCCGGCCCCGCCGGACTGGCCGCGGCGTATCAGCTGCGTCTGCGTGGCCACGGCGTGACCATTTTCGACGAGCACGAAGAGCTCGGCGGCATGATGCGCTACGGCATTCCCGGCTTCCGCACCCCGCGTGAAATGCTCGATGCCGAAATCAAGCGCATCATCGACCTTGGCGTTGAAACCCGCCTGAAGACCCGCATCGGCTCCGATGTCAGCTTCGACCAGATCGAAAAGGAATTCGACGCCATCTTCATGGCAATGGGTGCGCAGGCTGGCCGTCCGCTGCCGGTTCCCGGCGCTGAAGCCCCCAACTGCGTGACGGCCGTGGCATTCCTGCGCGCCTTTAACGAAGGCCGTCTGCAGCACGTCGGCAACCGCGTGGTGGTCATCGGCGGTGGCGACACCTCGATCGACGTCGCGACCGTTGCCCGCCGCCTGGGTAACGTGACCAAGTCGGGTACGCATGATGAGCGTCCCGAAGCCGTGATCGCCGGCCATATGGCGTCCGACGTCGCCTCGATCTCCGCTCGTGAAGGCGCCGAAGTGGTGCTGGTGTCGCGTGCCACCATCGACAAGATGGCCGCCAACAAGCACGAAGTCGAGCATGCCCAGCAGGAAGGCATCGAAATCATCGGTGGCGTGACCCCGGTGGGCGTGGTCGTTGATGCGAATGGCCGTGCCACCGCCCTGCGCGTGGCCGACTTCGTGATGGAAGGCAAGGAAACCAAGATCGTCGAAGGCACCGAGCGTGACTTGCCGGCCGACCTGATCGTGTCCGCGATCGGCCAGGGCGTCGACTTCACCGGCCTCGAGCAGTTCAACAACAACAACGGCCTGATGAAAGCCGATAAGAACTATCGCTTCCCCGGCAAAGAGCACATCTTCGTCGGCGGCGACGTACTGCGTCCGCATCTGCTGACCACCGCCATCGGCCACGCTTCGATTGCTGTTGACGGCATCGATGCCTTCCTCAAAGGCAAGGAACTCGACAAGCGCCCGAAAGTGGACGTTCACCATTTCGACGAAATCCGGAAGTGGCTCGAAACCGGCCACGAGTACACGGAAGTTCACGGCGGCGTCTGGGGCACTTCGGAGCGCAAGGACATCCTGCACAACTTCGAAGACCGTTCGGCGCGCCACATCATTCCGCACACCGACCTGTTCCTCGGCCACTTCCCCAACGTGCCGCGTCATGTCCGTGACGTGACCGTGCTTGACAAGGAAGGCGCGCTGGGCAACTTCGAAGAGCGTCTGCATGCGCTGTCCGACAAGGAAGTCGTTGACGAGGCCAAGCGCTGCATGTCCTGCGGCCAGTGCTTCGAATGCGACAACTGCGTGGTCTACTGCCCGCAGACCGCCGTGTTCAAGGTGAAGAAGAAGGACAACCCCACCGTGGGCCGTTACGTCGACACCGACTACGGCAAGTGCATCGGCTGCCACATCTGCGCCGACGTCTGCCCGACCGGCTACATCATCATGGGTATGGGTGACTAAGCGTGGCAGGCAAAATGAAACGCATCCTGGCGCTGGGTGCGGTCGTGCTGACGACTGCGGCCCTGGCCTGGGCCGGGGCAGATGCCCCGCCCAAGGCCGGTGGCGCCCCCAAACCGGCGATCACGAAAGCGGTCAAGGGTGAGCAGTGTGTGGAAGACACCGATTACATGCGGCGCAACCACATGAAGGTACTGGATCACCATCGCGACCAGGCTGTGATCGAGGGTATCCGCACCAAGAAGCACAGCCTCAAGGAATGCATCAACTGCCACGCCAGCGAAACGACGGGCAGTGTTGCCGCCGCCAAGGATGATTTTTGTGTGAGCTGCCATAGTTATGCAGCGGTTAAAATCGATTGCTTCGATTGCCATTCCACCAAGCCGCAGGGCTCGGCCGCGATGCATCCGCTGAATGCTGAAACGGCGCACTACAAGCACAAGCTGGCCGCCCAGGCGACGAGCAGGGTCAGTGCCGAAGAGATGGCTGGGGTTGCCCAATGAACGAACTGAAACCGATGTCTGAAGACGTGCCGGCATCGCACGAGCGTCGCCGCTTTATCGGCGCCGCCGCCGCGACCGCAGCGGGCCTGGCCATTGCGCCCGGCGTGATCCTGGTCGAAGTGGCGCACGGCCGTTCCGAAGACCAGGCGGCCAGCAGCGCGGTACGCTGGGGCATGCTGGTCGACGCCACCAAGTGCGCGACCGGCTGTAACGACTGCGTCACCGCATGCAGCACCGAAAACGGCTGGACGCCGGTGGGGGAAAGCGCGCATCCGAAGCAGGCGCCGCAATGGATTCGCAAGCTGGAGCTGCAGGATCCGCTGACGCAGATGGAAACCAATCTGCCGATGATGTGCCAGCATTGCGCCGAGCCGCCGTGCGTCGACGTGTGCCCGACCGGCGCATCGTTCAAGCGCGCCGACGGCATCGTTCTGGTCAACCGCCACACCTGCATCGGTTGCCGCTACTGCATGATGGCGTGTCCCTACAAGGCGCGTTCGCTGGTGCACGAATCGCTGAACGACACCCAGAAGGCGGATGTCCCGCGCGGCATCGGCTGCGTCGAATCGTGCACGTTCTGCGTGCAGAAGGTCGATCGTGGCGACGGCAACACCGCGTGTGCCGAAGCGTGTACCGCCGCCGGCCACAACGCCCTGCTGTTCGGCGACATGAATGACCCCGAAAGCGAGATTTCCAGGCGCTTGCGCGAACTGCCGACCAAGCAGGTGCGTGCCGACCTCAATCTCAACCTCGGCGTTCGCTATCACGGAATCTAAAACAATATGGCAAGCATCACTTTCCGCGAAGTAGAAGGCAGCAGCCTGAAATACTGGCTGCTGTTCGGGGGCCTGGGCCTGTTCGTGCTGTTCGGCGCATTGGCCTGGAACCACATGCACCACTACGGCCACGTCGTCACCGGCATGGACAACCAGATCGTCTGGGGCCTGCCGCACGTGTTTGCGGTGTTCCTGATCGTGGCGGCCTCGGGCGCGCTGAACGTCGCGTCGATCGCGTCGGTGTTCAACAAGCCGATGTACAAGCCGCTGGCGCCGCTGTCGGCGATCCTGTCGCTGGCGTTGATGCTGGGCGGCCTGCTGGTGCTGGTGCTCGACCTGGGACGCTCGGATCGTCTGATCGTCGCGATGACGCACTTCAACTTCAAGTCGATGTTCACCTGGAACGTGTTCCTGTATTCCGGCTTCTTCGGGCTGGTGGGCGTCTACCTGTGGACCATGCTGGACCGCAACGTCAAAACCTACTCCAAGGCGGCGGGCACAGCGGCCTTCATCTGGCGTCTGGTCCTGACGACCGGTACGGGCTCGCTGTTTGGCTTCCTGATTGCGCGTGAACTGTACGGCACCGCCATGCTGGCGCCGATGTTCATCATCATGTCGTTCGCCTACGGCCTGGCCATCTACCTGATGGTGCTGGCCGCGGCCTACGCCTGGACCGGCCGCACCCTGGGCGATGCGGTGATGATGCGGCTGAAAACGCTGCTCGTGGTGTTCGTCGCGGCGGTGCTGTATTTCGTCGTCGTCCACCACATGACCAACCTCTACTTCACCAAATATCACGCGGTGGAAGCCTTCATCCTGCGCGATGGCGGCATGTTCACCACGCTGTTCTGGGTCGGTCAGATCGTCATCGGCTGCGTGGCGCCGCTGGTGATCCTGCTGAGCGGTCTGGGCAAACAGCGCATGTGGATCATGATTGCGTGCGCCCTCGTCGTTCTGGGCGGCGTCGCGCAGATGTACGTCACCATCATCGGTGCGCAGGCGTATCCGCTGGACATGTTCCCCGGCCTGATCGAGAAGAGCAGTTTCTTCGACGGCGAAGTGCACAGCTATACGCCCAGCGTGCCCGAACTCTTCCTCGGCCTCGGCGGCGTGGCGATCGCTCTGCTGGTGACGGTGTTCGCGATCAAGGTGCTGCGCCTGCTGCCGGCCAGCCTGGACGACGCCACCGTCGCCAAGCTGGAACACTGATTACATAAACCTGCCGGCCACGGCCGGGCAGGGGAGTGTCCGGCATGAACCAGCAAGTCACTTCGAATCATTCTGTTAAGCGCGGGGCTCCAATGCCCCACAAGGGGACTCCGATTTTCTATGGGGTTAAATAACCCCATGAAAAGTCGTATGCCCTGCGAGAGGACTCCGACTTTCTATGAGGATGAATCCTCATGAAAGATCGTATGCCCCGCGTCTTTATTTCGGCTGCCCACAAGTCATCCGGCAAGACCACGCTCACGCTGGGTTTGTGCGCCGCGCTGCACGCGCGCGGCCATGCGGTGCAGCCGTTCAAAAAGGGTCCCGACTACATCGATCCGCTGTGGCTGGGGATGGCGGCGCAACGCCCCTGCTACAACCTCGATTTCCACATGATGCAGCGTAGCGAGATCGAGCAGCAGTTCGCCCGCGCAGCCCTCGATTCCCGCATCAGCCTGATCGAGGGCAACAAGGGCCTGTACGACGGGCTCGACCTCGACGGTAGCAACAGCAATGCGGCGCTCGCCAAGCTGCTCGCCGCACCGGTGGTGTTGGTGATCGACGCGCGCGGCATGACGCGGGGGGTGGCGCCGCTGATTCTGGGTTATCAGGCGTTCGATCCGGACATCCGCATCGCCGGCGTCATCCTCAACAACCTGGGCGGTAGCCGCCATGAGTCCAAGCTGCGCGCGGTGATCGAGCACTACACCGACGTCGAGGTGATCGGCGCGGTGCAGCACGACGCCAGCCTGCAGATTGCCGAACGCCATCTCGGGCTGGTGCCGGCCAACGAGCAGGATGCTGCGCGTGCGCGGATACGGCACGTCGGCGAACGCGTGGCCGCGCAGGTCGATCTTGACCGGCTGCTGGCGATTGCCGACAGCGCGCCGGCCCTGAACGTCCCACCGCCGCCCGAAGCGACTGTGCCTGCCGAGCGGGTACGTATCGGCATCGCGCACGACCAGGCCTTCGGTTTTTACTACAGCGAGGACCTCGACAGCCTGCGTGACGCCAATGTGGAACTGCTCGAGCTCGATACCCTGCATGCGCAGGCCCTGCCGGACGTGGACGGCCTCATCATCGGCGGCGGCTTCCCCGAAATGTTCATGAGTGAGCTTGAAGCCAATAGCGCGTTGCGGACGCAGATTCGTGGCGCCATCGAAGCCGGGCTGCCGACCTATGCCGAATGCGGCGGGCTGATGTACCTGTCGAAAAGCCTCAAGTGGCAGGGGCAGACGCGCGAGATGGTCGGCGTGGTGCCGGGCGACACGGTCATGCACGAGCGTCCGGTCGGGCGGGGCTATGCACGGCTGCAGCCGACTGGCGCCGACCGCTGGCAGGAAACCGCCCCCATCCCGGCGCACGAATTTCACTATTCCAGCTTGGAAAACCTGCCGGCCGACTCCATATACGCTTATCAGGTGATGCGCGGCCATGGCATCGATGGCCAGCATGACGGCTTTCAGCTGCACAACCTGCTGGCCGGCTATGTGCATCGCCGCGGCACCGGCACCCAGGGCTGGATCGCGCCGTTCTTGAAGCAGGTGCGCGCGCACAAGACCCACGCCGCGGATTAATTTTGGCAGCTTAATTTTCACAAGGACACGCCCATGATCAAGATCACCGACGCCGCCGCCGCGCAGATTCGCGCCGCCAACAACAACCCCGACGTGTTCGAGATGATCCTGCGCGTCGCTGCCTATCAGGAAGACGACGGCGGCGTGAACTACGGCATGGGCTTCGATATCGAGCGCGAAGCCGACGAGCACCTCGTTATCAACGGTATCGAGATTCTGATCGCGGCCTCCAGCACGCCCTATCTGCAGGGCGTGACGCTCGATTTCGTCGAAATGAGTCCGGGCGACATGCGCTTCATTTTCATTCCTCCCTATTCCGCCGAGTCGACCGACGAAGCCGCCCCTGCCGAGTAAGCCATGAACTACCTGCCCATTTTCCTCGACCTGCGCGATCGCCACTGTCTGGTGGTGGGCGGCTCCGAAACCGCCGCCCGCAAGGCCGAACTGCTGCTGCGCGCCGGCGCGTATGTCGATGTCGCTGCGACCGGATTGCACGAGGGCTTCGCGCGCCTGCCGCATGCCGAGCATGTGAAGCGGGTGGCGGATGCCTTCACGCCCGACCTGCTCGACGGCAAGG
Source organism: Thiobacillus sp. (assembly GCA_019459325.1). GTDB lineage: Bacteria > Pseudomonadota > Gammaproteobacteria > Burkholderiales > Thiobacillaceae > Thiobacillus. Next base: position 13,853 of record JAIBFA010000098.1, on the reverse strand, counting down.
ACGCGGTGATCGTGGTCGAGGAGGATGTGGCTGCGGCCAAGCTCATCGCCGATGCAGCGCGTGCACGGCATATTCCGGTCAACGTGGCTGACAAGCCCGCGCTGTGCAGCTTCATTCTGCCCTCCATCATCGACCGTTCGCCGATCATGGTGGCGGTCTCCAGCGGCGGCGAATCGCCGGTGCTCGCGCGCATGCTGCGCGCGCGGCTGGAAACGATGATCCCCGCCGCCTACGGCCGCCTCTCTGCGCTGGCGGCGCGCTACAAGGACCGCGTGCGCGCCGTCATCAAGCCGGAACAGCGCCGCGCTTTCTGGGAAAAAGTCTTCCTGTCGCCGGTTGCCGAAATGGTGTTCTCCGGACGCGACGTCGAGGCCGAGCAGGAACTCGACGCCATGATCAAGGACGGCGCCGAGCATGACCTCAGCCGCGGCGAGGTGTATCTGGTCGGTGCCGGTCCCGGCAACCCCGACCTGCTGACCTTCCGCGCGCTGCGCCTGATGCAGCAGGCCGACGTCATCGTCTACGACCGCCTCGTCTCGCAGCCGATTCTCGACATGTGCCGGCGCGATGCCGAGCGCGTCTATGTCGGCAAGGAACGCGACGACCACGCGGTACCGCAGGAGGAGATCAACCTGATGCTGGTGCGCCTGGCCAAGGAGGGCAAGCGCACGCTGCGTCTCAAGGGCGGCGACCCCTTCATCTTCGGCCGCGGCGGCGAAGAAATCGAGACCCTGGTCGAGCACGGCGTGCCCTTCCAGGTGGTGCCCGGCATCACCGCCGCCGCCGGCGTGGCGTCCTATGCGGGCATCCCGCTCACCCACCGCGACTACGCGCAGTCGGTCGCCTTCGTCACCGGCCATCTGAAGGAAAACACCTTCAACATGAACTGGGAAGGCATCGCGCGCCGCGACCAGACCATCGTCATCTACATGGGGCTGAAAGGTCTGCCGCTGCTGTGCGAGGCGCTGATCAAGCACGGCCTCACCGCCGACACGCCGGCCGCCATCATCCAGCACGGCACGCTGCCCACGCAGCGTGTCATCACCGGCAACCTCACCACGCTGCCGGCGCTGGCGGAAGCCGCCCAGCTCAAGGCGCCCACGCTCATCATCGTCGGCAACGTCGTCAAGCTGCGCGAAAAACTCGGCTGGTATCAGCCCGAACTGCACAGCGAGCAGGCGCACCGCACCCCGCTCGAAGCGCCCGATCACTTGCGCTGACCGCAGGATGACGACTGCGTGCCCGCAACTGGGCAGCCGGGCCGACATCGATGCGCAGGTGTCCGTGCTGCGGCAGTCCGGGCGGCATATCCAGCCGGTGCTGTGGCGGGGACAGCCCGCCTGGCTCAAGCTCAGCGTGCCGCAACCGCCCGCCTGGCGTTACCGACTGCTGGCCGGCATGGCCAGGCTGCTGCAGCATCCTGCCCTGCAGCCGGTGCGTCCGCGTGGCGGTGCGGCCGGCATTCGTAATGAAGTCGCGCGGCTTGCCGCACTGTCCGCTGCCGGCCTTCATGTCCCCCAATTGCTGGCACACGACGACCACTGGCTGCTGATTTCAGATCTCGGCCACATCACGCTCGAAGTGCTGATCCGGCGGGCCGATCCCGCTGCGCAACTGGAACATTGGCAGCGCGGCGCCGACGCCATCCGGCAGGCGCATCGCGCCGGGCAGTATTTGAGTCAGGCATTCGCGCGCAACCTGGTGTGGTCGCCCGAACAGGGCCTCGGCGCGATCGATTTCGAGGACGACCCGATCAGCGCCATGACACTGGCGCAGGCGCAGATCCGCGACTGGCTGCCGTATCTGTTTTCCACTGCGCTTTATTTTGAGGATCGATTGCCCTTGCTGTGCGCTGCAATCCGGGAGGTGCTGGCGCTCGAAGATGCGGCCGTACGCGAGGGCGTCTACACCGCGCTGCGTCGAACCGCCTGGTTGCGTGTGCTGCGCTGGCTGCCGCAACGCATGCAGCGGCGCGATGTCCTGAAAACCCAGTGCTTCGGAGAGCTGGCACGTCTGTGCAGCAAGCCGGTTCCCCCCACACCCCGATAATCAAACTGTCCGCACGTACTAGGCTGCCGTAGTTTGTCCTGCCGCCGCTGCCTGTGCGTCGACGCGTCCGCTCACCTGACGCACCATGCTGTCCGCCAATTCCCGTTCCCCCACCAGCACCTCGACCGCCTGTTCGCGGCGCAGCAGCGCGGCCTCGTCCTCGCTGTGGCTGCGCACGATGACGTGGATGCGCGGGTTGAGGGTGCGCGCGATCTCGATCATCTTGCGCGCCTTGAAGACGTCGGGCGTGGCAATCACCAGCATCTGCGCGCGCGCGACATGCGCCTGGATCAGCACCGCCGGCTCGAACGCATCGCCGACGACCGCGTGGATGCCGCGTCTGCGCAGTTTCTCGACAGCTTCGCGCTGCTGCTCCGCGACCACATAGGGCAGTCCGCGTTCGTCAAGCGCCTCGGCGATGCGCTGCCCGACACGGCCGAATCCCACCAGCACCACGTGGCCGCTAAGGCTATGCGAAGCCACATCGGCGGGCAGTTCGGCCAGCGGGTCGTCGCGGTGTTCCAGTTCGCGCGCACGTCGCGAACGTGAACGGATCCAGGCCTGCGCCGGTTCCACCATCTGGAACACCAGCGGATTGAGCGCAATCGAAATCAGCGCGCCCGCCAGAATCAGGCTTTGCCCCTCGGCCGGCAGCACCCCGAGCGCCACCCCCAGCCCCGCCAGAATGAACGAGAACTCGCCGATCTGCGCGAGGCTCGCCGATACCGTCAGCGCGGTGTTGAGCGGGTAGCGAAATGCCAGCACCAGCAGAAACGCCGCCAGCGATTTTCCGAACACGATGATGGCGACCACGGCCAGCACCTGCAGCGGCTGCTCCATCAGCACGCGCGGATCGAACAGCATGCCCACCGCGACGAAGAACAGCACCGCGAAGGCGTCGCGCAGCGGCAGCGATTCCTCGGCCGCGCGGTAGCTCAGTGCCGATTCGCGCAGCACCATGCCGGCGAAGAACGCGCCCAGCGCAAACGACACGCCGAACAGGGCCGCCGAACCGTAGGCGATGCCGAGCGCCGCCGCCACCACGCACAGCGTGAACAGTTCGCGCGATCCGGTGCGCGCCACCTGCCACAGCAGCCAGGGAAAGAGACGCCGCCCCACCACCAGCATCAGCGCGATGAACACCATCACTTGGCCGATGGTCAGGGCCAGGGCAAGCAGCAGATGCCCCTCTTGCTGCATTGCCGTGGTGCGGCCGAACATCCTCGCGAGCGGCGGCTGCAACACCAGCACCAGCACCTTCACCAAGTCCTCCACCACCAGCCAGCCGACCGCGATGCGGCCATTCGGCGTGGCCAGCACGCCCCGGCTTTCCAGCGCCTTCAGCAGCACCACCGTGCTCGCCACCGACAGCGACAAGCCGAACACGATGCCGGCCATCAGGTTCCAGCCCCACCAGTGGGCCAGGCCCATCCCCATCGCCGTGGCCACCGCGATCTGCACCACGGCGCCGGGCAGGGCGATTTTCTTCACCGACAGCAGATCGTCGAGCGAAAAATGCAGCCCCACGCCGAACATCAGCAGCATCACGCCGATTTCGGCCAATTGTCCGGCCAGCGCGGTATCGGCAACAAAGCCCGGCGTAAACGGCCCGATCACGATGCCTGCGAGCAGATATCCCACCAGCGCGGGCAGCCTGATCCGCACGGCGATGAAACCGAAGATCAGCGCCAGCCCGAGCGCGGCGGCAATCGTGGTGATGAGGTCGACACTGTGTGGCATCAGGGGCATCGGCTGGCGGGCCGGCGGAAATTCGAGTCAGGGCGGAGGGTTCGAGTTTACAGGATGCGTCCACACGGATTGAGCCGTTGTCCGGCATGCGATTTCTGCCCGGATGACTGGCTCATTTTCAACTCGGGTCTAGAATAAAGGACAGATTTATCCTGTAAGAACCTGCCATGACCGCTACGCTCCACCCGCAAGGGATAGGCCCTGGTTCTCCCCGCGAGGGGGAGGCCGTGGTTGTAAAGCCGACGAATCGGCAACAACCACGCTCTAAAGACGCTGTCCCAAGGGATACACCTTCGGATAAAGCGTCAAGAACCACGCTCACCATCGACGGCAACGAAGCCGTCGCCCGTATTGCCTACCTAGGCAACGAGGTCATTGCGATCTATCCCATCACGCCCGCGTCCAGCATGGGCGAATGGGCCGACGAATGGGCGTCGCAGGGCAGGGCCAACCTGTGGGGCGCAGTACCGAAAATCATCGAGATGCAGTCGGAAGGCGGCGCCGCGGGTGCGCTGCACGGCGCGCTCACCTCCGGTGCGCTGGCCACCAGCTTTACCGCCAGCCAGGGTCTGCTGCTGATGATTCCCAACCTCTACAAGATCGCCGGCGAACTCACGCCCTTCGTGCTGCACGTCGCGGCGCGCACGCTCGCGACCCACGCGCTGTCGATCTTCGGCGACCAGTCCGACGTCATGGCCTGTCGCGCCACCGGCTGCGCGCTGCTTGCCGCCAACTCGCCGCAAGAGGCGCAGGACTTCGCGCTGATCGCGCAGGCGGCGACCTTGGCCGGGCGCATTCCGGTGATCCATTTCTTCGACGGTTTCCGCACCTCGCACGAAGTGGCGAAAATCGATGCGGTCGGCGCCGACACCGTGCGAGCGATGCTCGACGCAGATCTCGTCGCCGCACACCGCACCCGCGCGCTGTCGCCGGAACACCCCGTGCTGCGCGGCACCTCGCAGAACCCGGATGTGTTCTTCCAGTCGCGCGAGCGTGCCAATCCCTACTACGACGCCTTTCCGCAGATCGTGCAGGACGCGATGGACCGTTTCGGTGAACTCACCGGGCGGCATTACAAACTGTTCGAGTATGTCGGCGCGGCTGACGCCGAGCGCGTCATCGTGCTGATGGGGTCAGGCGCCGAGACCGTGCACGAGACGGTCGACCATCTCGTCGCTCGCGGCGAAAAGGTGGGCGTGCTGAAGGTGCGGCTGTACCGGCCGTTTTCGCCGAGCGCGCTGCTCGATGCGCTGCCCCTCACGGCAACCTCCGTCGCCGTGCTCGACCGCTGCAAGGAGCCGGGGGCCGACGGCGAGCCGCTCTACAAGGATGTAGTGACCGCGCTGGCGCAGGCTTCGGCGGACGGCGCGCGCGCCATGCCGCGCGTGATCGGCGGCCGCTACGGCCTGGCCAGCAAGGAATTCACCCCGGGCATGGTGAAGGCCGTGTTCGACGAACTTGCGCAGCCTGCGCCCAGGCCCCACAAGGGGACTCCGACTTTCTACGGGCTGAAGCCCGTGAAAGATCGTATGCGCCAGTTCACCGTCGGCATCCACGACGACCTCACCCATCTCTCGCTCCCGTGGGACGCGGACTTCCGCACCGATGCCTCGCGGCAACTGCAGCACGCCGTGTTCTGGGGCCTCGGCGCCGACGGCACGGTATCGGCCAACAAGAACTCGATCAAGATTCTCGGCGAAACCACCGAGCTCATGGCGCAGGGCTATTTCGTCTACGACTCCAAGAAGTCCGGCGCGGTGACGGTATCGCACCTGCGCTTCGGCCCCGCGACGATCCGTTCCACCTATCTGGTCGAAGCGGGCATGGCCGGTTTCGTCGCCTGCCATCAGCCGGTGTTCGTCGATCGCTATGATGTGCTGGAACACGCCGCACCCGACGGCATCTTCCTGCTCAACACTCCGGCGCCACCGGAGCAGGTGTGGGACACGCTGCCCGGGAAAATGCGCGCGCAGATCCGCGACAGGCGCCTGCAGGTGTGGGTGATCGACGCCTACGCCGTCGCCGCCGAGGCGGGCATGGGGCGGCGCATCAACACCATCATGCAGACCTGTTTCTTCGCCATTTCCGGCATCCTGCCGAAGGACGACGCCATCGCCGCGATCAAGCACGCGGTCGACAAAACCTACGGCAAAAAGAGCAAGCGCCTGGTGGAATTGAATTACCGCGCCATCGACACGACCCTGGCCGAGCTGCATCAGGTCGCCATCCCGACCGCGGAAGCCATCGGGAACGTGCCAGATTTTTCTCCCGCGATGGACACTGCCGCGCGCATTCCCGACTTCGTGCGCGAGCTCACCCTGCCGATCTACCAGGGCCACGGCGACGCATTGCCGGTGTCGCTGCTCCCCGCCGACGGCACCTATCCGCTCGGCACCGCGCAATACGAAAAGCGCAACATCGCGCTGGAGATCCCGGTGTGGGAGCCCGACCTCTGCACCCAGTGCGGCAAGTGCGTGTTCGTCTGTCCGCACACCGCGATCCGCTCGCGTCTCTTTCCCGCCGAGGCGGCCCAGGATGCGCCGCCGACCTTCAAGCACGTTCCGGCAAAGAGCAAGGATTTCCCGGCCGGCACCCACATCAGCTACCAGGTGGCGCCGGAGGACTGCACGGGCTGCGGCGACTGCGTCGAGGCCTGCCCGATCCACGACAAGTCGAACGTCAGCCGCCGCGCGGTGAACATGGCGCCGGTCGGCCCGCTGCGCGATCCCGAGCGCGACAACTTCGCCTTCTTCCTGCGCCTGCCCGAATTCGATCGCAGCCTGATCAAGCACGGCACCATCCCAGGCTCCATGCTGCTCGACCCCCTGTTCGAGTTTTCCGGCGCCTGCGCCGGCTGCGGCGAAACGCCCTACATCCGGCTCGCCACCCAACTCTTCGGCGACCGCATGCTGGTCGCCAACGCCACCGGTTGTTCGTCGATCTATAGCGGCAACCTGCCGAGCACGCCCTACACGGTGAACGGCGCCGGCCGCGGCCCGGCGTGGAGCAATTCGCTGTTCGAGGACAACGCCGAATTCGGCCTCGGCATGCGGCTCGCCGCCGACCAGCTGATGGCGTATGCGCAGCAGCTGGTGAAAGAGATGGTCACAGAAATCGGCGGCGATCTCGCTGAGGCGCTGGTCAGCGCCGACCAGCGCGAGGAGGCCGGCATCGTCGACCAGCGGCATCGCGTTGCCCTGCTGCTCGACAAACTGGCGTCGTCGACACACCCGCGCGCGAAGGAACTCGCCAGCGTCGCCGAATGGCTTATCCGCCGCTCGGTGTGGATCATCGGCGGCGATGGCTGGGCTTACGACATCGGCTACGGTGGCCTCGACCACGTGCTCGCGCTGCCCTACGACGTCAACATCCTGGTGCTCGACACCGAGGTCTATTCCAACACCGGCGGCCAGACCTCCAAGGCCACGCCGATCGGCGCCGTTGCCAAGTTCTCCGCCGGCGGCAAGGCCACGGCGAAGAAGGATCTTGCCAAGCTCGCCAGCGACTACGGCCACGTCTATGTCGCCACCGTCGCCTACGGCGCCAAGGACGTGCAGACCCTGCGCGTGTTCCACGAGGCCGAGTCCTACCCCGGTCCCTCGCTCATCGTCGCTTACAGCCCGTGCATCGCCCACGGCTACGACATGCTCTACAACCAGCGCCAGCAGGAACTGGCGGTGAAGAGCGGGCACTGGCCGCTCATCCGCTTCGACCCGCGGCTGGCGGAGTCGGGTGGCAATCCCTTCAAGCTCGACTCCGCCGCCCCCAGCCAGCCGATCCAGGCCTTCATGGATTCGGAAACCCGCTTCGCCATGCTCGCGCGCAGTCACCCCGAGGCCGCGCAACGTTTCCTGGAACAGGCGCAGCAGGACGCTGAGCGGCGCTTCAAGGAGTATCAGGACATGGCGCTTGATGGTCATTCCGGTGAAAGCCGGAATCTAGAGAAGTGAAGCAGCCTTGTGTCTACATGCTGGCAAGTCAGCGCAATGGCACGCTATACATCGGTGTGACATCCGATCTGATCAAGCGCGTGTGGGAACACAAGCAGGATTTCGTCGAGGGGTTTACCAGCAAATACGGCGTGCATGATCTGGTCTGGTATGAACAGCACGAAGACATGCTGGCAGCCATCGCGAGAGAGAAGGCGCTGAAGGAATGGAAGCGCGCTTGGAAGCTCGAATTGATCGAGAAGATGAATCCGGAATGGAAGGATTTGTATGAAGGCTTGGTTTGACTGGATACCGGCGTTCGCCGGTATGACAGACATTGCACACTATGGTCACCCCGTGCCACGACACGGGGTCCAGCCAATTAAAACGGCCTGGCACTATTTTTCGGGAGCCTGACATGATCGATCTTTCTACCGACTACCTCGGCCTCAAACTGAAGAACCCGCTGGTGCCCTCGGCCTCGCCGCTGTCGCGCAATCTGGACACTGCGCTGCAGCTGGAGGATGCAGGCGCCGCCGCGCTCGTGATGTATTCCCTGTTCGAGGAGGAACTGCGGACGGAAGACGCAATGCTGGACCGCTTCCTGTTACAGGCCGGTCTGGGGCACAGCGAGGCGGATGGATTCCTGCCCCATCACGGCGAATTCCAGGGCGGACTGGAGCGCTACCTCGAACACCTGCAGCGCCTGAAATCACGCCTGGAGATCCCGGTGGTGGCGAGTCTCAATGGCGTCTCCCTGTCCGGCTGGGTGGAACTCGGCCGCGCGCTGCAGCAAGCCGGCGCCGACGCGCTGGAACTCAACGTCTATCACGTCGCGGCCGACATGCTGGAGTCCGGCCAGGCGGTGGAGGCGCGCTATCTCAGGCTGCTTCGCGAGCTGCGCAGCGTGGTGAGCATCCCCATCGTCATGAAGCTGTCGCCGTTCTTTTCCTCGCTGCCGAATTTCGTCAAGCAGCTGGAATTGGCCGGCGCGCAGGGCGTCGCCCTGTTCAACCGCTTCTACCAGCCCGACATCGATCTGGACACGCTGTGCGTGGTGGACCGGCTACACCTGTCCTACCCCGACGAGGCGCTGTTGCGCATCCGCTGGCTGTCCATCCTGCACGGCCGCACCCATCTGACCCTCGCCGCCCCGGGCGGCGCGCACAGTTATGAGGAGGCGCTCAAGCTGCTGCTGGTCGGCGCCGACGTCGTGCATCTGGCGTCCTGCCTGCTGCAGCACGGGCCGGCCCGCCTCACCCAGATCCTGCACGACATGGAAAGCTGGATGGGAGAGCGCGAATACGCGTCGGTCGCACAGTTGAAGGGCAGCATGAGCCAGAAGAACCTGCTGGACCCCGCCGCCATGGCGCGCGCAAGCTATCTGCGCGTGCTGGACAGTTTCTCGCCGCTCCCCGGCGTGTGGTCCTGACGCGGCGCGCTGACGGCAGTCAGCCCGCCCGGCGTCTTGCCCCTACGTCTTGCCTAGTTCGCCCTGCCCAGTTCGCCCAGGCGCCGGCCGAACGCCTCCACCTGCTGCCAGTCGGTGAACTCGATCACCGCCGTGGGGTCGGTCGGCCCATGCGTCATCAGCATGATGAAGCGGATCATCATGCGGTCGAAAAATCCGTAGCGCGGGTAATCGAGCTTGCCGGCAAACACCGCCAGCGCCTGCGGGCGCCAGGCAATCTGGCGGAGAAATTTTCGCAGATAGGGATTGGTGTCCGGCTGGTTCCTGCCCGGCTTGCGGGCGACGATGTTCACCGAGAAAAACGCGTTGGCCTTGCTGTCGAGAAGCGGCGTGTTGCGCGTGATGAAGTCGGTCACCGCCTTGCTGTGCCTGCCGTAGCGGATGCTCGCGCCGATCACGATGGTGTCGAACGCCTGCAGGTTCGTCTGGCCCGCCTCGTCGATCGAAACCAGCGTGGCCCGGTTCCCCTGCTGCTCGATCGCGTACTGCAGCCGCTCGCAGATCTTGAGGGTGTGGCCGTCGGTGGTGGAATAGAGGATCAGGATATTGGCCATGGCTTGGCGCCGCTTCAGTCGAGCGGAGACTGCTCACCCGATGCGTCGATCATCACCCTGAAGCTGTAACCGTGCCGCTCGAAACCGAGCGATTCGTAGAAGGCATGCGCACGCTCGCGCGCGAGGTTGGACGACAGCGCCACCTTGTAGCAGCGCTTCTCGCCGCACAGATGCAGCGCGTGCTGCATCATCGCTCGGCCGATTCCCTGTCCCTGACAGTGCGGATCGACCACCACGTCCTCGATCACCCCCGAGTGCGCGCCCCGGTGCCCGAGGTTGTCCATGATCAGCAGCGCAAAGGCGCCGACAATCCGGTCGTCGCGAATCGCCACATACATCCGGTAGTCGGGATAGCGCGCCATGCGGTCGAACAGCCGTTCGGCTTCGGCCAGCGGCAAAGTCTGGCCATCGTCCATCTCGGGCTGGGACAGGAGACGGAGTAGGTCTGGCAGGTCCGCCTTTGAGGCTTCACGGAAACGGATGGGCGAACTCATGAGCTTGCGTGGGAGATTATGTTGTCTTCGCGAATGAGGTATGAAAATGTGTTAATGCAAGACCTGATCCCGGAGTTACTTGTAACGATTGGCGCGCCGTGAGCAGATTCCATGTCGGCACGGGTCACACAGAACCCACTTCAGATGCCGGATCTACGACTGCACGCAATTCCAACCAGCCACAACTATCGATCAGGTTTCTTGCTATTGGGGGGAGTCCATATACGTAGGGTTAGGGTTTTGCTCTTGGCACAATGCACGATGGTTATTCCCATATGCGGGCTTCAAGTGGCCTGCAGGACTAACTCGCAGGAAAATGCGCGGTAATCAGTGTTTGAGTTTACTGCTCCGCCAGACCAATAGTGCTCACGCTTATGAATGTTCGTTCGTTCGCCCCATGCCATGCCGACTTGCGACCAGCCTGGGCTGGGTTGGAATACACCACTGCGGGTCTTAAACAAGGCATTCTCGATATCGACTTTATCATCCGAGTATTGTTTCTCCACCTCGGCTGCGTTATTAACTACGGTCTCCGGGAACCCATTCAGTGGTGCGGAATGTGTAGTTAGTAAGGCGCTAAGAATATGATCGTAGTACTGCTTGCACTGTGCGAGGTGAGACTCTTCGCTAACTCCGCCTCGTTTGGTTGTTATTGGTTGAACGCTTGGTGATGGGTGTCTGAGTTCCGTAGTTGACACTAATGAATGGCTACCGAACGTAGTCTTTGCTAAGGCTAGTTGGCCAGATCGAATGAATATGAATACTTCGCTGCTGAGTCCTGCGAATGAGTTTTTTATAGAGGCATACTCCAGCGGAGGGCTGTCGCCCGACAACCGCCACTCGACGCCACCTCCCAACGCTGCGGTCACTTCAGCTTTAGTCATTCCAATCCACAGGCTCGGAAAAAAAGGAATCTTTGAATGAGTTGGGCTAATAGATGGAGCACTTGGTTTAACTGAAACAGCGTTAGGTTTTTTCGTTTCCTCCGAGATGGATGGTGCTTCAGTTTTAATTGTGGACTCGACGGTGGTTTTAGCGGTCGCCTTATCGTTGTGTAATTCTCGTGTGGCACTCGGTCGCTTATCCATTGTTGGACTTGAAGGAGTGGGTTCAAAAAAATGGAACTGTTTTTCTCCGAAGAGGATCGCGAGAGAAATTACGGCGACAAAGAAAATTATCGCAAGCCATGTGGGTCCAGAGAACTCGAAACCCAGGGCTTTAAACGTGGTATGTGAGCCATCGTTGTTTTTGGGCTGAGGGGATTCGTTCTTTTCCATTCGCAAATCCTTGTTGATGGGGAGTCTGCCTAGTAAACCCTAACGTAGAAGTGAGCGGCCTGCGCGGCTTTTAGCGCAGGTACGCTCGACTGCCGGGTTGGGAATCATTTCGCGGTAACCATTTGCGCAATGATCGACGCAACAGAGAGAACCAAAGCAGCAATAGATAGCCACAACGACCAAAGCTGCCGCCTGTGTTCCTCGTCTTTTTCCGCTAGAACAGCAGCAAGATACGGAAAATTGACGCAGTGTCGTTCAGAGCCCACAAGGACTGAAAAGAGATGGACTTGTGCGTCGTTATCTTGCTTGTAGCGATACTTGGCATCCAGGTGGTAATAGAGCCTACCAAATAGCATTTCTGACGTACACCCAAGGCGGGATGCGACATCAGAGACCTTGATTGGCAGGTATGGATCGTTTTTTCCACGATCTTCACCGGGTTCCTTTCCCGGATAGCTGGACTCGTACATCTCGTAGATGCATCGGAGAATCTGACGGTCGGTGGAAAGTGTGCTCATGGGGCCCAACGTTTAAAGTTAGCGTCCCGCTTGACCGGAGGGTTAGGCCCAGCAGAGCGTGTATCAGTATGCGATGTTTTGGTTGGGCGCATTTGTTAAAGCTGGCGATGGTGAAGTGCATTTTTGTATTTGCTCAGGTGTAATTGAGGCAAAGACATTGACGCTCGCGAAAGCTCCAAAGCCAAAGGATGCCACGCTAGCAAAAACGAAGAGGACTGCGACCCACAGGCAAGATGTGTGCTTTGGGCCCCGGTAGTTACGCTTCGGGAAATGCTCGTTGTAGAGAGAAAACTGGGTGAAATACGAGGCGACGAAGGCTAGGGTGCAAAAGCCAACACCTGCGACAAAATACCCGATAGGCCACCAGAACTGGGGCGCCAATTTTGGGCCAAGTGCAGACTGCCCGAGGAATGCAAGTAGTGCTACGACAGCACCACCGTTAATAAGGAGCAATACCTTCAAGCCCTCCATCGACACAGTGATGAGTGACTTAAAGGTCTCTAGCGCGTGCTCTTCGTCGAACCTCATGTCACTAGGCTTACTGTTAATTAGCCGACATCTGTCGGCATATGGGTTTCATTGGACATGTCCGATATTCACTTGTCATGCGTTAACCCTATGATCTAAATAGTCACTCCAATAACACATCCGCTATGTCTGATAAGCCACTAAAACTCAACGCGGAGACGCCTCCTCCAAAGCTGCTGGATCAGTTGCGCGAATTCGCATCGACCTAGAACGTCAAAATGGGGGTCGGCACGATAATCTCTACCGCCCCTCGCCGCGCCCCCCCGGCGCCACCCGATGCTCCACCGCAAACACCGCGGCTTCGACGCGCGACGACAGGTTGAGCTTGGCCAGGATATGCCGGACGTGCAGCTTGACGGTGTCGTGGCTGATGTCGAGGGTGCGCGCGATGGCCTTGTTGCTTTCGCCGCGCGACAGATGGGAGAGGATTTCGCGTTCGCGCGGGGTCAGGGCGTCGAGCAGGGAAGTCGAGTCCTGGCCTTTCTTGTCGTACAGATTGACCAGCTTGGCGGTCATGGCGGGGGCGACGACGGTTTCGCCGCGCTGGGCGCGCACGATGGCGTCGACGACTTCGTCGGGCTCCATGCTCTTCAGCAGATAGCCGTTGGCACCGGCGCGCAGGGCGCGGGCGAGGTCGTCCTCGGCTTCGCTCAAGGTGAGGATGAGCACAGGCAGGTCGAAGCCGTCGGCGCGCAGTTTCTGCATCAGGGTGATGCCGTCGGTGCCGGGCATGTTGAGATCGAGGATGAGGACGTCGGGGCGGTGCGCGCGCAGCAGCATCTCGACTTCGTCGGGGTTGCCGGTGAAGGCGGTGACTTCGACGCTGCCGCTCTGCTCGAGCAGTTCGGCCAGGCCCTTGCGGAACAGGGTGTGGTCGTCGACGAGGATGATGCGGGTGAGACTCATGCGGCGTGATCGGATTTTCGCTGGGGGAAGACGAGGCGGAAGACGGTGCCGCCGGCCGGGCGGGACTCCACGATGCGCTTGCCGTTCAGCTTGGCGGCGCGTTCGCGCATGATGGTCAGCCCGAAGCTCTTGCCCATGGTGGACGATTCGTCGTTCTTCTTCTGCACGCCCACGCCGTCGTCGGCGACGTTGACGATGTACTGGCCGTCTTCCAGGTCGAAGGTGATGACGACGTGACGCGCGCGGGCGTGCTTGGCGATGTTGTAGAGCGATTCCTGGATGATGTGGAAGACCTGGATTTCCTCGTCGGGCGTGAGCGAGACGTCCTGCACCAGGTTGAGGAAGTCGACGTCGGCATTGGCCTTCTTGCGGAAGCTC
>JAIBFA010000089.1 GCA_019459325.1 Thiobacillus sp. | reverse complement strand
AACGTCTGCGCAGCCAGGGCAAACCGGCCAAAGTGGCCCTGACCGCCTGCATGAGGAAACTGCTGGTCATCATGAATTCCATGCTCAAGCATCGCACTCCCTGGAATCCTCCTGTTGACTTACAACACAGTTGCTAACGTTTTTAATATGAAGACGGCGTCCATATTACGTCATCAAAGGCCATCCGCCAGCCGTAGCATCTCGCGGTAGGCCCCTACAACCAGGCCCCTCGCTTCGTACAGAAGTTTTGCGGTATCGGAGTCCGGCGCTGCGTCACCATCGAGCAGGCGCAGCATCGCCGTCCAGCGCGCGCGCTGGTTAGCCACGGTCTTCGGCGCGGCGTGACCCTGGCGCCGCAGTTCGGCGGCGCGGCTGACGAGGCGGAATTTCGCGGCTTCGAGTTGCGGCGGCAGCGGCAGGGACAGATCAAACGTGAAGTCGAGGCGGTAGGGCGCATCTATAAGAGCGTCCGGCTGTGGCGGCGGGCGCCACGACAGTTCGTCGGGCGCGGGTGCGGTGCGGTCGGGGTCGAGCGGGAATTTGTGGAAGCCCCATTTGACGCCCATCCAGCATTCGAGCAGTACGCGGTCGTCGTCGACCGTGCACAGTTCGCCGCCGGGGGCGGCGAGTTCGGCGTTGCCGGGCAGCGGGCCATAGGCGCGCGGGTCGCGCTTCCATCTTGAAAAATCGCGCTGCGGCGGGGTGCCGTAGTCGGTTTCGAGCGCGCGCCAGATCGCGATGAAGGCGCGATAGTCGCGCTGGTAGTCCGGGTTGCGGCGCAGAAATTCCCAGGCCCACTGGTCGCGCGTGAGGGTGGCGCAGTGGGCGTAGGCGTCGGCCGTCATGTTCAAATCGGCAGGAACACCATGCTGGCGACGTTGACCACGCCGAAGCGGATCGCGCGGTTGCTCTTGTCCTCGATGATCCGGGCGAGCGTGTCCTGGATGCCGATGAGCTTGCCGAATTCGCGCTCGAAGCTGAGGTTGGCCACCCCGTTGCCGTCGACGCCGTTGGAAAGCAGAACGGGTTCACCCAGTGTATTTCTGGCGCTGGAGAGCTTCCACACCACGGCCTCGGTATTGCGCGCCGCGTTGTAGAGTTTCTGCGCGTCCACCTCGGTCAGCAGGTAAAACTCGGTCTTGTGGCCGAAGGCCGCCATATGCATGACCAGGAGGCCGCTCATCAGGGTCTTCACGCGGTCGCCGGAGAAGTCGGCGTGCCAGGGTTCGAGCAGGACGGTTTCCCAGGGGAGATTTTTCTGCGGCTCAAGATGCCAGTGGTCCAGTGGCTTGAACAGCGCGGCGGTCGCGTCGTCGGCGCTGGCAAAGCCGGACTTGCGCCACTCGTTGGGATTGCGGCGGTAGAGCTTGAGGGTGAGCGTCCGGAGGGTGGCGATGACTTCCTGCTGATGGATTTCGATCACCGTGTCGACGTCGCCCTTGGCCAGCTCCTTCATGCTGAAGCTGCGCACGCTGCTGCTGCCGTCGCGGCGCTCGATGGGCGGGCTGCTGCAGGCAGCGAGCAGCGCAGCGGTCAACAGGTAGGCGAGCAGGGCGGGGACGCGGTTCACGAAGAGCAGCTTACCTCAATCTTCCTCGCCCAGTCGGGCGGTTCGGCGGCGTAGGCCTCGTGTTCGGGCTGTTCGTCGAACGGGTGCGCCAGCAGCGCATGCAGACGATTCACCTCGCTGTAGTCGCGCTCGTCCGCCGCCCGGCGGATGGCAACTTCGGCCAGATGGTTGCGCAGGATGTACTTGGGGTTGACGCGTCGCATCGCCGCGGCGCGTTCGGTATCGACCGAACCCTGCTGGCGCAGCGCGGCGGCGTAGCGCGCCGCCCAGGCGTCGAAGGCCGCGCGGTCGAGGACGAGATCGCGCAGCGCTGCGTTGACGGCGTCGGACCGGCTGTCGAAGTCGCACAGGCGGCGCAGGAAGATCGTGTAGTCGACCCGGTTCTGCGCCAGCAGCTGCAGCGCATCCATGACGAGTGAGGCGGTTTCGCTGCCGGGCGGCAGGCCGAACTTGGCGGCCATGCGTTCGAGATAGGCCTTGCCGAACACCTGCGGATACTCGCTGATCGCCTGCGAAGCGGTTTCCACCGACATCAGCGGCACCAGCGTCTGCGCCAGCTTGGTGATGTTCCACGCCGCGACATCGGGCTGCTGGTCGAAGGCGTAGCGGCCGCCGATGTCGGAATGGTTGCAGACGTAGCCGGGATCGAAGGCGTCGAGGAAGCCGAACGGGCCATAGTCGAGCGTGAGGCCGAGGATGGACATGTTGTCGGTGTTCATCACGCCGTGCGAAAAGCCCACCGCCTGCCACTGCGCCATCAGTTCGGCGGTGCGCAAGCTCACCTGGCGCAGGAATTCGGGATAGGGGTCTGACAGCGCCGCCAGCTCGGGGTAGTAGCGCGCGATGACGTAGTCGGCCAGCTGCTTGGTCGGTTCGACCTGGTTGCGGTAGTAGAACACTTCGAAGGAGCCGAAGCGCACAAAGCTTGGGGCGAGGCGCGTCACCAGCGCGGCGGTTTCCTCATCCTCGCGGTAGACCGGGCGGTCGCTGCCGACGATGCACAGCGCGCGGGTGGTGGGGATGCCGAGCGCGTGCATCGCTTCCGAGCACAGAAACTCGCGAATGCTGGAACGCAGCACGGCGCGGCCGTCGCCGCCGCGGGAGTAGGGGGTGCGGCCTGCGCCCTTCAGCTGCACTTCCCAGCCTTCGCCCGCCGCATTCTTCACTTCACCCAGCAGGATCGCGCGGCCGTCGCCGAGCTGCGATACGTATTGGCCGAACTGGTGGCCGGCGTAGAGCGCGGCGATCGCGTCCATGCCCGGCAGCAGCTGGTTGCCCGCCAGCGTTTCGATCAGTTCGGGGCGCGTCATTTCGCTTGCGTCGAGGTCGAGCAAGGCCAGGGCTTCCGGGCTGTAGCAGACCAGATAGGGGTCGGGAACGGGGGTCGGGCAGACGCGCGAGTAATAGGCTTCGGGCAGGCGGGCGAAGCCGTTGTCGAAGGTCAGCGATTCAAGTGTGGCCATGGACCGATTTTAAGGCCTTGTAAGGTTTGAACGACCCGCCCGACTTCAGGGTTAACCCCCCATCAACCGGAACCCGTCATGAATAGCATCTCATCTAGCATGGCTCGCGGCCTTCACACCCTGGACCAGGGCGGCGCGTGGATCGGCCTGCTCGGCATTCGCCTGCTGCTGGCCTATGAATTCGGTATTTCAGGCCTGGAGAAACTGCGTGGCGAAAACTGGTTCGCCGACATCCAGGACGCCTTCCCGTTTCCGTTCAGCATCGTGCCGGTCGATATCAGCTGGTTTCTGGTGACCTGGTCCGAGCTCATCGGCGCGGCGGCGCTGGTCGTCGGCCTGGGCACCCGCTTCTGGGCGGTATCGCTGCTGATCCTCGATATCGTCGCCTGGGCGTCGGTGCATGGCGCCAACGGCTACAACGTCTGCGACAACGGCTACAAATTGCCGCTGATGTATGCGCTGATGCTGATTCCGCTGGTGCTGTCGGGGCCCGGACGGCTGTCGATCGATCACTGGATCCGCACCCGCTTCGGACGCGCCTGACCTGGCCGGTGCTCAGCCGTAAAGCTGGACCGCGAAGCCGTTGTGTTCCCAAGACGCCTTCAGCGACCAGCCGGCAGTGTTCGCGATTGTGCTGAATTCGTCGCAACGGAATTTGTAGGAATGTTCGGTGTGCAGCGTTTCGCCCACGGTGAAATGGAAGCGCTGGCCGGCGACCTTGACGTCCTGTTCGGCGAGGCTGACCAGATGCATTTCGATGCGGCCGACTACCGGGTTGTAGAAGGCGTAGTGGCGGAAGCGGGCCGGGTCGAAGTCGGCGCCCAGCTCGCGGTTCAGCCGTTCGAGCAGATTCAGGTTGAAGGCGGCGGTGACGCCGGCCGCGTCGTTATAGGCCGCGTGCAAAAGCTGCGGGTCCTTCTTGAGGTCGAAGCCGATGAGGAGTTGGCCCTCCGTGCCGGCCAGCTGGCGAAAGCGCGCGAGCAGGGCGGTGGCCGCGTCAGGCGGGAAGTTGCCGATGCTGGAACCGGGGTAATAGATGAGCCGTTGGCCGGTCGGCAGATAAGGTGCCGCCGCTTCCAGATTGTGGATGAAATCCATGCCCAGCGCGGTGACCGCAAGGTCTGGGTAATCGCGTGAGAGTGGCTCCGCAGCCGCAGCCAGGGGGGCGCCGGCGATGTCCATCACGACGAGATGGCTGGGGCGCAGCGCGTCCAGCAACCGGCGCACCTTGATGCAGTCCCCGGCACCTGGCTCGACGATGCACTCCACTGGACCCATGGCGGCGGCGATGTCGGACAGGCAGGTTGCCATCAAGGCCTGCTCGGTGAGGCAGAGTGCATATTCGGGCTGCGCGCAGATCGCCTCGAACAGGCGGCAACCCGCCTCGTCGTAGAAATACTTGGGCGGGATCGACTTGGGGCTGGTCGCCAGCCCCGTCAGCACGTCGACGCGCAGATCGTCGCGCTCGACGGGAAGGTTCTTGAAGGTGAATGCCACTCAGGACACGATCGACACATCGCTGCCGGTTTGCAGCCGGCCGATTTCCGTCGCCTGCGCGAAGCCGTGCCGGCGGAAGGTGTCCAGCACCGTTCCCCTTGCTTCGGACGTGCAGCTCACCAAGAGGCCGCCGCTGGTTTGCGGATCGGTCAAGAGCGCCCGCTGCCAGTCGGCAATACCCTCGGCCAGCTTCACTTCGCTGCCGTAGCTCGCCCAGTTGCGCTCGCTGGCGCCGGTTATGTGGCCACCCTGTGCCAGCGTGCTGACACCCGGAAGCAGGGGCAGCCGGGCCAGTTCGGCGTGCGCGGCCACTTTCGAGGCGCGGGTGATTTCGAGCAGATGGCCGAGCAGGCCGAAGCCGGTGATGTCGGTCATCGCGTGCACGCCGTCGATGGCAGCCAGATCGGCGCCCGCGGTGTTGAGCTGCGTGGTGGCGGCGATCATCGCTGCGTACTGGTCCGCGCTCAGCAGGCCCTTTTTCAGCGCTGCGCTGTAGATGCCCACGCCCAGCGGCTTGCCGAGGATGAGGTGGTCGCCGGCCTGGCCGCCGCTGTTCTGCTTGACCTTGCGTGGATCGACCACGCCGATTCCGACCAGGCCGTAGATCGGCTCCGGCGCATCGATGGAATGGCCGCCCGCGATGGGAATGCCGGCCTGCTTGCAGACCGCCTCGCCGCCGGCGAGAATCTGCCGGATGACCTCGTTGGGCAGCTTGCCGATCGGCATGCCGACGATGGCCAGGGCGAACAGCGGCCGGCCTCCCATGGCGTAGACGTCGGACAGCGCATTGGTGGCGGCGATGCGGCCGAATTCGAAGGGGTCGTCGACGATGGGCATGAAGAAATCGGTGGTTGCCACGATCGCCTGTTCGTCGTTCAGCCGGTACACCGCGGCATCGTCGCCGTGCTCGATGCCCACCAGCAGGTCAGGGTAGGCCGCCGCCAGGTGCGAGGCGAAAGGGGTGTCGGACAGGATGTCGCGCAACACCGCGGGGGCGATCTTGCAGCCGCATCCTCCGCCGTGGGAGAACTGGGTCAGCCGGATGGGTTGGTCGAGATTGGGATCGCTCATTGTCTGAATACGCCTGTCGGGAGTGGGCGCCCGGAATGCATGGGCTACAGTGCTTTATATAACATGAACCGAACCCGACCTGTCAGCGCCTATTCGGCGGACCACCTCATCGACCGGCTTGTGCAGGCGCGGAACCGCCTGCGCACGCTGATCGACAGCCTGCCTGCCGGCGGCTGGCTGGGGCCGCGCGCCGACCATCTGAATCCGCCGCTGTGGGAATACGGACATATCGTCTGGTTCCAGGAGCGCTGGTGCCTGCGGGCTCGTCCCGGCAACGGTTTCGCGGCCAGCCTGCTGGCCGGGGCCGATGCCCTGTACGACTCCTCCGCTGTGCCGCATGACACGCGCTGGGACCTGCCTTTGCTGGAGCCCGCGGCGGTTGACGATTACGCCACCCGTGTGGCCGATGCCGTAGCCGCCCGCCTGCGCAGCGGACTCGACGACGAAATCGCGTATTTCGCCGAACTGTGTCTCTATCACGAATTGATGCATATCGAGGCCTGGTGGATGGCTTTCCAGGATCTGGGCTACGCGCCGCCCATTTGGCCGGATGTGGCCTGCGACCTGTCGACACAGCGGCTGGCGTTTGCCGAGGGCGAAGTCGAGTTGGGGAGCGGTCCTGACGGCGGCTTCATTTTCGACAACGAAAAATGGCGCCACCGGGTGCAGGTCCAGGCATTCGACATCGACGCGAGCCCGGTGTCGGAAATGGCCTTTGCCGAATTCGTCGATGCAGGCGGCTATCAAAGCAGGGCGGGGTGGTCGGATGACGGATGGGCCTGGCGCCAGACGAACGACGCTCGCCACCCGGTGTACTGGCGCCGGGACGACGGAAGCTGGCGTGTGCGCCGCTTCGATCGCTGGCTGCCGCTGCGTTCTGATGCCCCTATGCTGCATGTGAACCGTTTTGAGGCTGAAGCTTTCGCTGCCTGGATGGGCCGGCGCCTGCCGACAGCAGCGCAATGGCTACGCGCGGCGACGCATCCGGAGTTTAGCTGGGGCATGGCGTGGGAATGGCTGCGCGACCCTTTCGCGCCGTATCCGGGCTTTGCACCCGATCCGTACCACGATTATTCAGAACCCTGGTTCCACACGCACGGTGAATTGCGCGGCGGCGGACCGGTCACCGACGTGTCGCTCAAGCGTCCCGGCTTCCGCAATTTCTATATGCCTCACCGGCGGGATCCGTTTGCGGGCTTGCGGACCGCAGGCGAGGGGTGAGCAGCTCAGCCGCCGGTCATCGACATGAAGCGCAGGATCTTGTGCGGCGCTTCGCGGAATTCATGGCGTTCGGGCTTGAGGTTGATCGCTTCGACGATCGCCGCTTCCAGTTCGGCGTCGCTGCAGCCGCCGCGCAGCAGCGGGCGGAATTCGAATTTCTCGTCCTGCCCCAGGCACATGTAGGCGGTGCCGTCGACTGCGATCCGGATGCGGTTGCAGGTCTGGCAGAAATGCTGCGAGATGGGCGTGATGAAGCCCACGTTGAAGCGGCCGTCGGCGGTGCCCAGATATCGGGCAGGCCCGCCACCGGGCAGGGTGGTTTCGATCAGATCGAACTCTTTGCGCAGGCGTTCCTTCACGGGCTGCAGGTCGAGGTATTCGGCGTTGCGGCCGGTGGCGCCCATCGGCATCGCCTCGATCAGCCGCAGCACGAAGCCGCGTTCCATGCAGAAGGCGACCATTTCGTCGATCTCGTCGTCGTTGGTGCCGGCGAGCGCCACCATGTTGAGCTTGATCGGCGCGAAGCCCGCGTCCTGCGCGGTGGCCAGGCCGGCCATCACTTTCGCGAGCACGTCGCGGCCGTTGATCTTTTCCACCCGCGCCTGCTGCAGCGAGTCGAGGCTGACGTTGAGCCGTGTCACCCCGGCGACTTTCAGCGCCTGCGCGTGGCGCACGAGCTGGGTGGCGTTGGTCGACAGCGACAGGTCATGGACACCGGGCAGGGCGGCGATGCGCCCGGCCAACCCGGCGATGTCGCGCCGCAGCAGCGGTTCACCCCCGGTCAGGCGGACGCGGCTCACCCCCAGTCGCGCAAATGCGCCGATCAGACGTTCGATCTCGTCGAAATCAAGCCAGTGTTCGGGCTCCTCGAAACCCGTGAAGCCTTCCGGGATGCAGTAGCTGCAGCGCAGGTCGCAACGGTCCGTCACCGACAGCCGCACGTAGTCGATGCGGCGGCCAAACTGATCGGTGAGAACGGGTGCGTTCATGATGAGGGCGGACGAGGTTGGCAGGAATGGGTTATATATGAAAAAATATAACCCAATTATTCAATTCAGGCCAGTCAGATTGGAAACGCACGCATGAAAGTGCCGCCATGAAAATTTTCGGCATCGCCGGTTACAGCGGCAGCGGCAAGACCACGCTGATTGAGCGCGTGCTGCCGTTGCTGGCCGCGCGCGGCCTCAAGGTGGCGGTGATCAAGCACACTCACCACGACTTCGATATCGACCGCCCCGGCAAGGACAGCTGGCGCGTCCGCGAGGCAGGCGCGGCGGCGGTGCTGCTGGCGTCCGACCACCGCACTGCGGTGCTGACCGAGCATCGCGACACGCCGCCCCAACTGGAGGATTTGTTGAACAAGCTGCCGCCGTGCGACCTGGTGCTGGTCGAGGGCTACAAGCGCGAAGCCATCCCCAAGCTGGAAGTGCACCGTGCCGAGACCGCCAAGCCCTGGCTGTTCCCCGACGACCCCAATATTCTTGCGGTGGCATCCGACATCGAACCGCCAACCGAATTTCGCCGCATCGACCTCGATGCCATTTCCCAACTCACCGACTTTATCCTCGACCATGCTCTCAGCCGACCAACTGCTTGATGCCCTGCTTGAACGCGCCCGCGGCGTGACTGCAAGCAAGACCGTACCTGTTGCGAATGCACTCGGGCGCGTGCTCGCCGCACCACAAACCTCCGCCATCACTGTGCCGCCGCTCGACAACAGCGCGATGGACGGCTACGCCGTGCGTGTCGCCGACGTGGTGGTGGCCGGCGTGCGTTTGCCGGTGTCGCAGCGCATCCTCGCCGGCACCGTCGGCACGACGCTGCAACCCGGCACCGCCGCGCGCATCTTCACTGGCGCACCGGTGCCGCCGGGTGCCGACGCGGTGCTGATGCAGGAATACTGCGGCACCGAAGGCGATGAGGTCATCATCCACGCGTTGCCGCGGCAAGGCGAAAACATCCGCCGCGCGGGCGAGGATATCCAGGCCGGCGCGCAGATTCTCGCCGCCGGCACCCGCCTCGGCGCGGCGGAGATGGGGCTCGCCGCCTCGGTCGGGCTGGCCGAGTTGCCCGTTTTCAAACGGCTGAAAGTGGCATGCTTCTTCACCGGCGACGAACTGGTGACGCCGGGCGCGCCCTTGCAGCCCGGCCAGATCTACAACTCCAACCGCTACACCCTGACCGGGCTGGTGAACGGCCTGGGCTGCGAACTGATCGACCTCGGCATCGTGCCCGACACGCTGGAGGCGACCGAGGCTGCACTGACGCAGGCCGCCGGTTTGGCCGACGTCGTCATCACCAGCGGCGGGGTGTCGGTGGGCGAGGCCGATTACGTCAAGGCGGCGGTCGAGAAGCTCGGCCGCGTCGAAATGTGGAAAGTCGCGATGAAGCCCGGCAAGCCGCTCGTCTACGGCCGCGTAGGTGACGCCGACTTCATCGGTTTGCCCGGCAACCCGGTGTCGGTCTTCGTCACCTTCTGCCTGTTCGTGCGGCCGTTCCTGCTGAAACGCATGGGCGTGGCCGACGTGCTGTATCGCGCGTTCGCCGTGCAGGCGGATTTCGCCTGGCGCAAACCGGGTGCGCGACGCGAGTTCCTGCGCGCGCGGCTGCAGACCAACGGTAAGCTCGCGCTGTTCCCGAACCAGAGCTCGGGCGTGCTGACCTCGTGTGCCTGGTCCGACGGGCTGGTCGATCTGGTCGTCGGCCAGACCATCCAGCCCGGCGACTGGGTGCGCTTTATTCCCTTCTCGGAGCTGCTGTCATGAAACTGCGCGTGCTGTACTTTGCCCGCCTGCGCGAGCGCTTCGGCATGGCCGAGGAAACCCTGGATTTCGCCGGCGCCACTGCTGCCGAGCTGATCGCGCAGTTGCAGGCGCGCGGCGGCATGTGGGCGGAAGAGCTTGCGGCGGGTCGGGCGTTCCGGGTGGCAGTGAACCAGGACATCGTCGCGCTCGATGCGGCCCTGCCGGATCAGGCCGAGGTCGCGATTTTCCCGCCGGTGACCGGAGGCTGAGGCCATGAAAATTCGGGTGCAGACCCAAGCTTTCGATCTCGGCGCCGAAGTCGGCGCGATGAGTAAAGGCCGTACCGACATCGGCGCCATCACCAGCTTCGTCGGCCTGGCGCGCGATCTCAACGAAGGCAGCGGCGTGCGCGCGATGACGCTGGAACATTATCCGGGCATGACCGAGAAGGCGCTTGCTGCATTGGTCGAAGAAGCGAACGCACGCTGGACGCTGCTCGATGTCACTGTGATCCACCGCGTCGGCCGCCTGCTGCCGGGCGATCCCATCGTGCTGGTGGCGGTGGCCAGCCAGCACCGCGGCGAAGCCTTTGCTGCCTGCGAGTTCATCATGGATTATCTGAAAACCCGCGCGCCATTCTGGAAAAAGGAAGAAACGGCGGAAGGCGAGCGCTGGGTCGACGCGCGCGCCAGCGACGACGCGGCCGCGGCGCGCTGGGCGCCACCCCGATTTGAGACCGGGCCCGACTGACTCAGTTTTTCGTGGCGCTGTCCGGCACCGGGCAGGCGGGTGCCTTCCTGTGCCACAGCCGGCGCACTTTCAGAAATCCCCGATACCCCCATTCCAGCACGTGCACGATGCCCGGCAGCGCGGCGACGCGTCCAGCCAGGCGAAACGCCGGCAGCATCTGCCATAGTGCCGCGAACGCCCGGGTTCCGGAGAAAATTCGCTTGACATTGGTTCTAACACGAACTAATTTGGTTCGTGTTAGAACCAAATGAACAAGCGATGAGCCAGCCAGCCGATTTCCTGCCGACCGTACAAGCCCTGGTGAAGTGCTACCAGGCGTTCGAAGCGTATTCCGCCGCGAGCATCCGCGCGCTGGGGCTGACGCCGTCGCAGTTCGACATCATCGCGACGCTCGGCAACACCCCCGGCATGACCGCCACCGAACTCGGCGAAAAAACCCTCATCACCAAGGGCACGCTCACCGGCGTGGTCGATCGGCTGGTCGACCGCGGATGGGTCGAGCGCGCCGCGCACGGCAGCGACCGTCGCTGCCAGATCGTTCGCCTGACGAAGTCCGGCGAGGCGCTGTTTGCCAAGGCCTTTCCCGCCCAGATGGCGCACCTGGCTGCGTGTTTTGCCGATGCCAGCGCGGCCGAGCACACGCGCTGGCAAACCGCCTTGCGTGCGCTGGAACGGACTTTCAGAAAGGAGCGGCCATGAGCCGCGCGCTGCGTTATTCGACCCCGGCCATCGCGCTGCACTGGCTGATCGCGCTCTTGATCTTCGTGGCATTCCCGCTCGGCGTGTACATGCATGAACTACCGTTATCGCCCGAAAAGCTGAAGCTCTACAGCTATCACAAATGGATCGGCATCACGGTGCTGCTGCTGGCTGCCCTCCGGGTGAGCTGGCGGATGACGCATACGCCGCCGCCGCTTCCGGCCGGAATGGCCGCCTGGCAGCGTCACGCCAGCAGCGCGGTGCATGGCCTGCTGTATCTGCTGATGATCGCGATTCCCGTGTCGGGCTGGCTGATGAGTTCGGCCAAGGGCTTCCAGACCGTGTGGTTCGGCGTGCTGCCGCTGCCCGATCTGGTCGACAAGAACCGCGAACTGGGCGATCTGCTCGCCGGCGTGCACCAGACGCTGAACTTCACCCTACTGGGCCTGGTCATCCTGCACGTGGGCGCAGCACTGAAACATCACTTCATCGAACGCCAGCCGTTTCTGCAGCGCATGGGCTGGGGAAAAAAGGAGCGCACATGACACGCCATCTGCCCCTGTTTGTTTTGCTTGCGGCGCTGGCCGCACCTGCGGCGCACGCGGTGGAATATCGCACGGTGCTGCCGAAGCAGAGCACGATCCACTTCGAATTCCGCCAGATGGGCGTGCCGGTGAAGGGCGGCTTCAAGCGCTTCACCACCCAGATGGTGTTCGACCCGGCGAAACCCGAGGCTGCGCGCGCGCAGATCGAGATCGACCTTGCCAGCATCGATGCCGGCTCAGCCGAAGCCGACGACGAATCGGCCGGCAAGCTGTGGTTCAACCGTAGCGCGTATCCGAAGGCGACCTTCGTTTCCAGCCAAGTGCGCGCAGTGGGCAACAACCGCTACGAGATGCGCGGCACCCTCACGCTCAAGGGCAGAAGCCGCGACATGGTCGTGCCGGTGACCTACGCGCCCGGCCATAGCGCCGCCATCTTCGACGGCAGCTTCATTCTCAAACGTCTGGATTTCGGCATCGGCGAAGGTATGTGGGCCGACGTTGCCACCGTCGCCAACGAAGTCAGCGTGACATTCCGCATTGCCGCCACCGGCAACTAAACCGCCGTTCATCCCTCAAGGAGCCTTATATGAAACGTCTCGCCCTCGTCACTGCACTTGCCGCTTTTGCCGCGACCGCCCAGGCCGCACCCGAAACCTTCGTCATCGACAACAGCCACACCTACCCGCATTTCACCTACAACCACCTGGGCTTTTCCAACCAGACCCACAAGTTCGACAAGACCAGCGGCAAGGTGGTGCTCGATCGCGCCGCGAAAGCCGGCTCGGTCCTCGTGACCATCGACGCCACCTCGGTCAACACCGGCCATGCGCTGTTCAACGAACACCTCCAGGCCGCCGACTTCTTCGATACCGCCAGGTACCCGACGATCACGTTCAAGTCGGACAAGATGGCGTTCAGGGGCGACCAGCCGGTGAGCCTGGTGGGCGACCTGACGATCAAGGGCGTGACGAAGCCGGTGACGCTCGACATCACCCACTTCAAGTGCCAGCCGCATCCGATGCTGAAAGTGGAAGCCTGCGGTGCCAATGCGACCACCCAGGTCAAGCGCTCCGAGTTCAACATGGGCAAGAACGTGCCCTTTGTCAGCGACGAGGTCACGCTGACCCTGGCGATCGAAGCGGTCAGGGAGCAGCCAGGCGCCCAATAACCCGACGCCGCAAGCGGGGCCGGACGTGCGCGCGTGATCGCTGCACGTTCGGCCTTTTTTGCATTTTGCGTACCTGGCATGGCGCGTTCGAGACTTGCCGGAAGGTCGCCCGTTCGACGCCCCTTGTTGGATTTACATCGATTTGCGCCTGTTTCCGGAAAAAACCAGGACACGCGCCAGAACGCAAGTCATTGTTTTGTTTCAGTATTGTGTGTTCTTGTTTGAGGCGGGCGGCGTGGCATGGCAGTTGCAGGAAATCTGCACTGCTCCTTGACGTAGCGACATCCCAGGAGTGGCATGGCGGCATCGCCGCCAGCGAGAAGTATCCGGGTGTTCATTCACACAAGGAGCTCAGATGAAGCGTCTTGCCACGTTGACCGCGCTTGTTGCCTTTGCCGCCGCCGCCCAGGCTGCGCCTGAAACCTACGTCATCGACAACAGCCAGACCTCTTCCCTGTTCAGCTATCGCGCGCTGGGGCTGTCGAACCAGACGCACCGCTTCGAAAAGATCAGCGGCAAAGTGGTGTTCGACCATGCCGCCAGGACCGGTTCGGCCGATGTGATGATCGATGCGACCTCGGTGAACACCGGCAATTCCCTGTTGAACGAACATATCCAGGCCGCGGATTTCTTCGACACCGCCAATCATCCGGCGATCATCTTCAAGTCCACCCGTATGACGCTGGATGGCGAGCAACCGAGCCTGTCGGGCAACCTGACGATCAAGGGTGTAACCCGTCCGGTGACGCTTGCCGTCAGCAACTTCCAGTGCACGCAGGATCCCACCTTCAAGCTGGAGTCCTGCGGAGCCCAGGCAAGCGTCACGATCAGGCGTTCGGATTTCAATATGGGCAAGCACGCGTTCCTGGTCAGCAACGACATCACGCTGAACCTGGCGATCAAGGCGGTCAAGCCGCAGCCGGTCCTGCAGGTGGCAAGCCGCGATCCCGACCGGTAAAAGGACTAAAATGGCGTTTTGCTGGTCGGAACGCCATCTTGCAACCCCATCAACTTGAACTGCTCGCGCCCGCGAGCGATGCCGACATCGGCATCGAAGCCGTCAACCACGGCGCCGACGCGGTGTACATCGGCGGGCCTTCGTTCGGCGCGCGTTCGGCGGCGTCCAACGACATCGCCGACATCGCGCGGCTGGCGGCGCATGCGCACCGCTTCAATGCACGCGTGTTCGTCACCCTCAACACCATCCTCACCGACGACGAACTGGAGCCGGCGCGTCAGCAGATCTGGCAGCTGTACGATGCCGGCGTCGACGCGCTGATCATCCAGGACATGGGCCTGCTGGAGCTCGACCTGCCGCCGATCCAGCTGCACGCCAGCACCCAGACCGACATCCGCACGCCGGAGAAGGCCCGCTTCCTGCAGGACGTGGGCCTCTCGCAGATCGTCCTCGCCCGCGAGCTCGATCTCGCGCAGATCGCCGCCATCCGTGCCGCCACCCGGCCGGAAACCACACTGGAATTCTTCGTCCACGGTGCCCTGTGCGTCGCCTACAGCGGCCAGTGCTACATCAGCCATGCCCACACCGGGCGCAGCGCCAACCGCGGCGACTGTTCGCAGGCCTGTCGCCTGCCGTACCAGGTCACCGACATGGAAGGCCGTATCGTCGCGCACGACAAGCACGTGCTGTCGATGAAGGACAACAACCAGAGCGACAACCTCGAGGCGCTGATCGACGCCGGCATCCGCAGCTTCAAGATCGAAGGGCGCTACAAGGACATGGGCTACGTGAAGAACATCACCGCCCACTACCGCACGCTGCTCGACGAACTCATCGAACGCCGCCCCGAGTTCTCCCGTGCCTCCAGCGGCCGCACCACGTTTGCCTTCACGCCCGACCCCAACCAGAACTTCAACCGCGAATTCACCGACTACTTTGTGAGCGGCCGCAAGGAGGACATCGGCGCCTTCGACACGCCGAAGAACCCGGGTCTGCCGATCGGCTACGTCAGCAAGGTCGGCGACAAATGGGTCGAGCTGCAGGCCGATTCGCCCGACATCGTGCTCAACAACGGCGACGGTCTCTGCTACTACACGTTGCAGAAGGATCTGGCCGGCCTCGCGATCAACCGCGCCGAGAAGGTGGGCGAGGGGGTGTGGCGCGTGTTCCCCAAGGATCCGATGACGAGCTTCAAGGACTTGCGAGCGGGCACGCTGGTGAATCGGAATCGGGACATGAACTGGACGCGGATGCTGGACAAGGCATCGAGCGAGCGCCGCATCGGCGTGTGGCTGCGGCTGGACGAAACGGAAGCGGGATTTGCATTGACGCTGACCGACGAGGACGGCCACACGGCGACCGCGTCAGCGACGCACGCGAAGGAACCCTCGAAGGATGCGGTCAAGGCCGAAGCGACGCTGCGCGAGCATCTCGGCAAGCTCGGCACCACGCCGTTTGCGGCCATGGGGATTTCGCTGGAACTGACGCAGCCCTGGTTCATCCCGGCGTCATTCCTCAACGCCCTGCGCCGCGATGCCGTCTCCGCGCTGGAAGCCGTACGCGCCGCCGCGTACGCCCGCCCCGCACGCGCGCAGGCGGTCGAGCCGCCTGCAATCTACCCTGAGGACACGTTGAGCTACCTGGCCAACGTCTACAACAACAAGGCGCGCGGTTTCTACGCCAGGCACGGCGTCAAGGTCATCGCAGCCGCCTACGAGAGCCACGAGGAAACCGGCGAAGTCTCGTTGATGATCACCAAGCACTGCGTGCGTTATTCGCTCTCCCTGTGCCCCAAACAGGCCAAGGGCGTTACCGGCGTGCAGGGCACCGTGCGCGCCGCGCCGCTGACCTTGATCAACGGCAGCGAGAAGCTCACCCTGCGCTTCGACTGCAAGCCGTGCGAGATGCATGTGATGGGGAAACTGAAACCGGCTGTCGCCAAAAACAGCGCAGCGCTGAGCTTCTATAAAACGCGGCCCTAAAGACTGGCGACGAGCTTTTCCATGAACGCCGTATGCTGCGCTTCGGCGTGCTGATACGCGGCGATCAGGCGCTCGGCATCTTCGGTCAGGCGGCTGCCGGCGGGACCGCTCTCCACCAGCGGCGATTGCCACGCAGCATTCATCGCATCCACAGCGTCCCACGCGGCCTTGTAGCTCATCTTCATCGCCTTGGCTGCCTTGGAGATCGAGCCGGTTTCGCGGATGCGCTGCAGCAACTCGACGCGGCCGCGGCCGAGGAAATTCCTGCCGTCGAGGGTCAGCCAGAAGCGGCCGTCTGCCTTGAGTTGCGCTGCCTTCAATTTCACCATGCGACGAGTGTAGCAAACGACCATTGCCGTTTATCGGCAGGCGATCGAGAATCGGGTTTTGCAATCCAGGATGACTGCCATGAAAAAATTCCTCGCCTTGTGTGCGCTGTTCTGTCTGCCGTTTTCTGCGCTGGCCGCAGAAGGCTACACCGTGCTGTTCAAGACCCAGGGGGCGTATCAGGATGTACGCGACTCACTTCAGATGGCGATCGAGGGCAAAGGCCTGAAGATCACCAGCACCAATCACATCGCCGAGATGCTGGACCGCACCGGCAAGGATCTCGGTGCGACCCGGCAGGTGTACGAAAACGCCGAGCAGTTCGAGTTCTGCAGTGCCACGGTTTCGCGCCACATGATGGAAGCCGATCCTCACGCGATCGTGATGTGTCCCTATAACGTGGCGGTGTACACGATTCCCGGCGACAAGACGGTCTACATCGCCTATCGCAAGCCGGCTGCAGCAAAAAATCCCGCGCTGAAGAAGGCGCTGGGCGAAGTCGAGAAGCTGCTCACCGAAATCATCCAGGACGCGCTCTGACCGTTGATGCGGGCTAGAATGCGCGCATGACCGCACGCGCCGCATTTCAGCCATGATCGCCTTCCTCGCCATCGGCCTGGGCGCGGCCATCGGTGCGTGGTTGCGCTGGGGATTGGGCTTGTGGCTCAACCCCGCATTTCCCTCGCTGCCGCTCGGCACGCTGGCCGCCAATCTGATCGGAGGCTATTTCATCGGCCTGGTCATCGCCTGGTTTGCCGAGCACCCCGGCGTGCCCCCGGAAGCGCGGCTGTTTCTCATCACCGGCCTGCTCGGCGGGCTCACCACCTTCTCCACCTTTTCCGCCGAAGTCGTCACCGCGCTGATGCGCGGCCTGTGGCTGACCGGCGGACTGATCGCGTTTTCCCACATGCTGGGGTCCTTTCTTGCCACCGGACTGGGCTTTTATTCGATGAGGCTTTTCAAATGAACGCTGTCTGCCTGCAGGTGTTTGTGTCCGAAGCCAGCCGCCACCACGGCAAGCTGACCTACGAATGGCTGCTCGATGCGGCGCAGGCGCTCGGCATCGCTGGCGGTTCGGCGTTCCGCGCCATCGCGGGATTCGGCCGTCACGGTCGACATGACGTGGGATTCTTCGAACTGGCGGGCGAACTGCCGGTGGTGGTGGAGTTCTTCGTCGATGCGGCGATGGCCGACCAGCTGTTGAAGGCCATCACCGAAGCGGATTTGAAACTGGTCTACGCCAGACTACCGGCCGAAATCGGCATCACTGCCTAAGCAGCGTGCTGGAGCAGTTGATCCTCTTCGTCGCCTCGCTGGCGGCGAATTTCTTTTCGGCCCTGTCAGGCGGCGGGGCAGGGCTGATCCAGTTTCCCATGCTGATTTTTTTGGGGCTGCCGTTCGGCGTGGCGCTCGCCACCCACAAGGTCGCCAGCGTCGCGCTTGGACTCGGCGCCACGCTCAGGCATCTGAAGGAATCGCATCTCGAACGCCGCTTCTCGCTGATCATCCTGGGCGCGGGGCTGCCCGGCGTGGTACTGGGCGCAGTGACCATCCTGCAGATTCCCGAGCGGGTCGCCACCCTGTCGCTGGGGGTTCTGACGCTGGGCCTGGGGCTCTATTCGGTGTTCAAGCCCAGGCTAGGCATGGACCATGCGCCGAAAAACCGGGAGGGCGCGGCGCTGGTCGGCGGCATGGCAGGGCTGTTTGTCGTCGGTTTTCTAAACGGCTCGATCACCAGCGGAACCGGGCTGTTTCTCACCATCTGGCTGATCCGCTATTTCGGACTCGACTACACGCGTGCCGTGGCCTACACGCTGATCCTCTGCGGCCTGGTGTGGAACGGCACCGGCGCGCTGGTGCTGGGCGTGATCGGCACAGTGGCGTGGGACTGGATGCCGGCGCTGCTGGCCGGCTCGATCATCGGCGGCTATCTGGGCAGCCACCTGGCGATCAGGAAAGGCAACCTGTGGATCAAACGGGCGTTTGAAATCGTGACGATACTGATCGGTCTGAAGCTGATCCTCGGCTGAGCGCGCGGCGGTTCGCTGCACTCAGTCTTCGTCAGTGTGAATGCGGTTGCGGCCGCCGTGCTTGGCCCGATAGAGCGCTTCGTCCGCGGCCTTGATCAGGGCATCGCCGTTGGGATAGAGCGGATAGGTGGCGATGCCGCCGCTTGCCGTGGCAAGAAAATGGGTGTCGCCGTGGGGGTGGCGGATTTGCGCGAAATCCTGCCGGATGCGATCCATGACGGCGTATGCCTGTTCGGCATCGGTGTGCGGCAGGCCGACGAGGAATTCCTCACCGCCGTAGCGACAGATGATGTCCTGCTTGCGCAGGCGTTGCTTGAGCAGCCACGACAGGCTGCGGATGACCTGATCGCCGACGGGGTGGCCGTAGGTGTCGTTGACCTGCTTGAAATGGTCGATGTCCATCATCACCACCGACAGGAACCCGCCCTCGTGCGACACGCTGGACAGCAGCATGTCCAGCGTGTGCTTGCCGCTGGAATGGTTGAGCAGGCCGGTCAGGCTGTCGTGGTACATGGTGCGGCGCAGCGCCCGGTAGCGCTCGATCTTGCTCTTGACGATCGCGTTGAGGAACACCGGGTTGAACGGCTTGGTGAGGAAGTGGTCGCCGCCCAGTCGCATGGCGTCGACCTGCAGGGCGACGTTGGTTTCGCCCGACAGATAGACGATCGGCGTGCTGAGAAATTCGCTGTGCTGACGGATGATGCGCGCGGCCTCGACGCCGGTGCAGTTCGGCATGTACATGTCCATCAGGATCAGGTCGGGGTTGAACTGCCGCAGCGCATTCAGGACCTGGCGCGGATCGTTGACGATCTCCGAGACGATCTGGTTTTCTTCCAGGGTGCGGCGGATCAGGTGGCTGGCCGTCTTGGAGTCTTCCACGATCAGCACACGATACGCTTCCTGCTCGTGGCGCTCGTTCAGTTCCATGATGTGCTCGATGATGGCATGCGGGGGCGTGCCTTCCAGCAGGCAGCTATCGCACCCGCTACGCAGCGCTTGCTGCAACTGATCGAAGTCGGAGCGCACCTCGAGGCCGATCAGCTGACCCATCGAAAACCGTTGCCGAAGCGACTGGATGCGGGCGCTCCATTCGGCTTCGGGAAGCTTGCTCATGTCGAGCAGCAGCAAGGGGGCGATGTCCGTGCTGTCCGGCAGGGGCTGATCCCAGGCGATGAACTCCGCGCACATGCCGAAATAGCCGAGCTGGGCCTGCAGGTCAGCCCAGACTGTCTGGTCGTGTCCGATCAGCCAGGTCTGGCCCACCCGTATGTCGTGAGAGGCGGACTGCTGCGGATCATGGCGCCGTTCGACCAGGCCGGCCGCGGCTGTGGCATGGGTACTCGCCATGCGGCCCAAGGCCAGCACGCGTTCGTTCAGATCGTCCAGCGCGGCTTGCGGCAGCGGATGCGCGACATCCTTGTTGAACAGGGCCAGCGTCACCTGCTCCAGCTGATGGCTGGCGTGATGCAGGGCGGTGATGCCCTTGTCGATCAGAAACTCGGTGAAGCTGTTGATCGATACCGCCAGCTCGACGAAGCTCTCGAAACTGGGGGCAGACTGATAACGCTGCCACGTGTTCGACAACGCCTGGTTTTTTTGCAGCAGTTCTTCCGGGGGGCAAAGCATGGGGCGAATAAGTTTTCGTCGATTTTCTTATTGACGGCGATTATCGCGCTTTATGAGTGGGACGGGGTAGTGGGGAATGCGATTTATCTCGCTATGGCGTCAATCAGTGCGACTCGGTCCAGCTTGCATTTACTCCGCGCCTTCCTGTTCCAGCCGCAAATACTGGTTGTACGCGTTGACCCGGTTGGCTTCTTCGAATGCCGGCAGGGCGCGATATTTCGACCAGTCGGTTTTTTCATAGGCTTCTTCAAAAGGGACGAGGTTGCGGGCGGCCGGGCCCATCTGCTCGCGCAGATAGCGCAGATAGTCGCGGGTGAAGACGAGGTCGGCGCGCGGCGTGCGCGAGGGCGCGCCGTGACCAGGCACCAGAACCGTGGGATCGAGCGTGATCAGCTTGTCGAGTGCGGCGATCCAGGCGCGGCTGTCGGCGTCGCCGACAAACGGCACGCGGCCGCGAAACACCAGGTCGCCGGCAAAGAGCACGCGGTCTTCCCGGACCAGCATCGCCAGATCTTCGCGGGAGTGGGCCGGACCGACATGGCGTAGCGCGAACCGCACGCCGCCCATTTCAAAATCCATGTCGCCTTCCAGAAAGCGGTCCGCCTCCAGCAATTGGGTGTCGTCGTCCACCCAGGGGAAAAGCGCTTCCTTGCGCTGGGCCAGGCGCAAGGCGGCCTCTTCGGTGCGCGTGGCCCCTACGGCTGCACGGTGCGCCCAGATTTCTGCGCCGAGTTTCTTGAATACCTGCAGGCCGTAGAAGTGGTCGGCGTGGTAATGGCTGATGATCACCCGCCTGATCGGCTGACGGGTGATCGTGCGAATCTGGCTGACCAGTTTTTCGGCCAGCGGCGCCGAGGCCAGCGCGTCGAACACCACTACGCCGTCGCGCGTGACGACGAAGCCGGCGTTCGACATGAAGCCCTGATTTTCGCTGGACGCCGCGCCCGGAAGACCTTCTACGAAGTAGCTGTGGGTGCCCAGCCGTACGGCTTGCATCGGCACCGTCGCTTCATTGATTTTGGGGGGCTGGGCCGCATGGGCGGCGGGCAGAAGCGCAAGACACAGCAGGCTGAACAGCAGACGAATGATCATGGCAGGCTCCCGAAGCTGCCCCGAATTATAGTCCCCCCGTTCCACCGGGCCGGGCGGGGCGGCGTGTCAGCACACTCGCATCGGTACCCGGGCTTGATCGATCCGCTGCAAATGATCCGGCACACGCCGGCGCGGGGCGGCACCGAAGCACCGGCTGGATTGCTGTGGTATCTTCCCCAGTAAAAGTAGGGGGTCATTCGTGCTCAAAAAACAGTGGCCGGCGTTTGTGCTGGCGTTCGTATTACCGCTGCTGGCAGTGTTCTGGTGGTGGGGCGGGTTCAACGCCGTCAGCGTCACCGAAACCGAGGCGGGGCCGTATCGCTATGCTTATCTGGACTACGAAGGCCCGATCAGCAACATGCGCAAGACGCAGCGCAAGGCGCTGGATGAGTTCGACGCCGCGAAGGTGGAGGCGGGCGACACGATCAGCGTGATTCTCGACGACCCGCGCGCAGCCAGCGGCAAGGTGCGCGCGCAGCTGGGCTACACCCTGGCCGAGGGCGCCCCGATTCCGGAAGGTCTGAAGGAAGGGCGTATCGAGCGCCGTCCGGTTTATGCCGCACAGGTGGAGGCAGCCGTGCTGCTGGCGCCGTCCAAGGCCTATCAGGCGCTGTCCGATACCCTTGAGCCGAGTGGCCAGGCCATCGTCATGCCGACGGTGGAACTGTACCGTCCGGCGGGCCAGGCCAACCGCATCGGCACCTTCATCCTGGAGATGAATCGCTGATGGCATTCTTCTCCGTTCTGGCCGCGCTTGCCCTCGAACATTTGCGCCCGTTGCGGCAGCCCTTGCCGCACTACCAGCACTACTCCCGTTTCACCCAGTGGCTCGAGCGTCGTTTCAATGCCGGCGAATACAGCCACGGTGCGATTGCCTGGGCGCTGGCCATGCTGCCGGTGCTGGCGGGCGTGTGGCTGGTTTTTGTCCTGCTCGACGGCGTCAGCCCCGTCCTCGGCTGGGCGTGGAATGTGGTGGTGCTGTATTTCACGCTGGGGTTCAAATATTTCAGCGACAACGCCGAGCAGATCGCGCGTCTGCTGCGTGCCGGCGACCTCGACGGTGCGCGCGTGCAGCTCGGTGACTGGCGCGGCGGCGATGCCAGCCGGTTCAGCGCCGACGACATGGCGCGCGTCAGCATCGAGCAGGTGATGGCCGCGAGCCACCGGCAGATGTTCGGTGTGCTGCTCTGGTTCGTGCTGCTGGTGCCGCTGGGGCCGGTCGGTGCGGTACTGTTCCGCGCCGCATCGATTCTGGCGCGGCGCTGGGTAAGCAGCCGGGGACGCTTCGGCGGGTTTGCCCAGCGTGCATTTCATGTCATCAACTGGCTGCCAGCGCGGCTGACCGCGCTGACCTATGCCATTGCGGGCAACTTCGAGGATGCCACCTATTGCTGGCGCACCCAGGCCGACAGTTGGCCGGAACCGGAAGAGGGCGTGGTGCTGGCCGCCGGCGCCGGCGCCATGGGAATACGGCTGGGGCAGAGCGTCAACGTGGGCGATGAAACCGTGTGGCGGCCCGAACTCGGGACCGGCCAGACCCCCGACGCCGACTGCATCGACAGTGCTGTCAGCATGATCTGGCGCGGCCTGGTGATCTGGCTGGTGGCAGGGCTACTGGTCGTCATCGCCGGCTGGGTCGCTTAAGCCGTTCATGCTCAACGCGCTGTGGATTGGCTTCATTCTCGTCGCCTTTCTCATCGCGTCATTCAAACTGCTTGTCCTCGGCGACGTCGGCATCTTCGCCGCGCTGGTGAAGGCCTTGTTCGACAGCAGCAAGGCGGCGTTTGAAATCGCGCTCGGCCTCACCGGCGTGATGGCGCTGTGGCTCGGCGTGATGAAAATCGGCGAGCGCGCCGGCATGCTCGAATTGCTGACGCGCGGCCTCGCGCCGCTGTTCCGCCGCCTGTTTCCTGAAGTGCCTGCGAATCACCCCGCGCTCGGCGCGATGACCATGAACATGGGCGCCAACATGCTGGGGCTCGACAATGCCGCGACGCCGCTCGGCATCAAGGCGATGCAGGAACTGCAGAAGCTCAATCCTTCCAGCGACACCGCGAGCGACGCGCAAATCCTGTTTCTGGTGATCAACACCGCCTCGGTCACCCTGCTGCCGGTCACCATCTTCACCTACCGCGCGCAGCTCGGCGCGGCCGACCCCACCGACGTCTTCGTGCCGCTCCTGATCACCACCTACATCGGCACCCTGATCGGCCTCTTTGTCACCGGCTTCTTCCAGCGCCTGTACCTGTGGAACCGCGTCACCATGGCCTACCTCGGCGGGGCCACCGCGCTGATCGGCGGGCTGGTGCTGTATTTCGGCAGCCTCGATTCCGCCGCGATGACGCGGCAGTCGTCGATCCTCAGCAACGTCCTGCTGTTCGGCATCGTCGCCACCTTTTTGCTGATGGCGGTGCGGCGTCGCGTCAACGCCTACGAGGCTTTCATCGAGGGCGCCAAGGAAGGCTTTCACACCGCTGTCACGATCATCCCGTATCTTGTCGCGATGCTGGTGGCGATTGCCGTGTTCCGCGCCAGTGGCGCGCTCGACCTGCTGATGGGGGCGATCCGTGGCGCCGTGCTGACGCTGGGCTACGATGCCCGCTGGGTCGACGGCCTGCCGACCGCGCTGATGAAACCGTTTTCCGGAAGCGGCGCGCGTGCCATGATGATCGACACCATGCAGACCCACGGCGCTGATTCGTTCGCAGGCCGCCTCGCCTCCATCGTGCAGGGCAGCACCGAGACGACGTTCTATGTGCTGGCGGTGTACTTTGGCGCGGTCGGCATCAAACGGGTGCGCCACGCTGTCGCCTGCGGGCTGATCGCCGACGTCGCCGGTATCCTTGCTGCCATCGGCATGGCCTATCTCTTCTTTGGCACCGTCGCATGAAAACCTACGACACGCTGGCTGCCGTCGATCTCGGCTCCAACTCCTTCCGCCTGGAAGTGGCACGGGTGGCCGGCGACCAGTTGTATCCGCTCGATTCGCTGAAGGAAACCGTGCGTCTCGCCGGTGGCCTCGACGACGACAAGCGCCTCGACGAGGCCACCCAGTCGCGCGCACTGGCCTGCCTGCAGCGCTTTGGTGAACGCCTGCGCGGCCTGTCACCCGAGGCGGTCCGCTGCATCGGTACGTCCACGCTGCGCATTGCCAAGAACGCCGACGCCTTCATCCGCCAGGCCGAAGCTGCGCTGGGCCATCCGATCGAAATCGTCGCCGGGCGCGAAGAGGCGCGGCTGATCTATCTGGGGGTCGCCCACTCGCTGCCGGCCTCGCCCGATCGCCGGCTGGTGGTCGACATCGGCGGCGGCTCCACCGAATTCATCATCGGCCACGGTCTGAAACCGCACGAGCGCGAAAGCCTGCACATGGGCTGCGTCAACTTCTCGCGGCGCTTCTTCGCCGACGGCGTCATCGACAAGGCGGCGCTGAAAGCCGCCGAGACGACGGCGCGTGCCGAGGTCGAGCGCATCGCCCGCGAATTTTCCAGGAGCAACTGGCAGCAGGCCATCGGTTCCAGCGGCACCGCGCGCGCCTTGCGCGAAATCCTCGAACAGAACGGGCTGTCTGAAAGAGGCATCACGGCGGAGGGACTGGCGCGCCTGCGCAGCCTGATGGTCAAGGCGGGACAGATCGACGCCCTGGAATTGGCCGGGCTGCGCAGCGACCGCCGCCCGGTGATCGCCGGCGGCTTTGCCATCATGTCCGGACTGTTTGCCGAGCTGGGCGTCGAGCAGATGGACGTCGCCGAAACCGCCATGCGCGAAGGCATCCTCTACGACCTGCTCGGACGCTTCCACAAGCAGGACATGCGCGAGGCCACGGTGGATGAATTCATGCGCCGCTACCACATCGACACCCAGCAGGCGGCACGCGTCAACAAAGTGGCGCTGAAGCTGCTGCTAGCCACCGGGCAGGGGGGTGACAACGACGTGCGTTTTCTGGAATGGGCCGCGCGTCTGCACGAAATCGGCCTGATGGTGTCGCACAGCGGCTATCACCGCCATTCCGGCTACATCCTGCAAAACGCCGACATGCCGGGCTTCTCGCGCTCCGAGCAGGCACGCCTGGCGCTGTTGGCACGCGCCCAGCGCGGCGCCCTGGCCAAGCTGCCGGAATTTGCCCTTGACGCTACGCTGTCCGACAACGACCGCCAGCTGGTGTGGCTGCTGCGGCAGGCCGTCATCCTCTGCCGCAGCCGCGCCGAACCGCATCTGCCCGAGGTGAAGGTCGAAGCCGGCAACAAGCGTTATCGTCTGATCCTGCCCGAAGGCTGGCTGGAGAGCCGTCCGCTGACCCAGCGCGCACTGGACGAGGAAGCCGCGCACTGGCACGCGGTCGGATTGAAATACGCGTTCGGCTGACTACTGGTTGAACTCGTCGATGCAGCCTTTCAGTGCACCGACGTTTTGGGTATTCAGGGTGCAGTCACCAGTCTTGAGCGGGCGGGTCCTGCTGCCGCCGTTGCGGCGGCTGACGGGCGCTTCCCGCTGGACGCTGCTCGGGGCAGCCTGGTCGAGCAGCAGGGCCAGCTGTTTTTCCGCGGCATCGAGCTGCTGCTGTTTCTCGGTTGCGGACTCCGCGTGCTCGGCGAGCTCTTTCTCAAGTGCTTTCCGGGTGGTCGCGCTGGATTGGGCGTTTTCCGCCAGTGCCGCTTCCAGGCGCCGGCTTTCTGCCAGCTGCTGGCCGAGCATGTTTTTGAGCAGTGAATAGGAGGTGTCCGTGGATGCCGAGAACTCGGCGAAGGCGGACGCCAGCTTTTTCTCCGCTTGGTCGCGCCTGACCAGTTCTTCCTCAAACGTTTTCAAGGCCTTGGCATCGGGTTGGGTTTTTTTCGCGAGCGCGGCTTCCAGGCCTCGGCTTGCCTCGATCTGGCGCTCGAGCTCTTTCTGGAACTGGGTGTAGGCGAGGGCGCCTCCCCCCAACCCGCCCACCAGCATGAGGCCGACATAGATCAGGAAAGCGCGCAGCCGGCGTTTTGGCTTGGATGCGTCGGCTTCAACGGGCGGAGCAGCCGACCCTTGCCGTTCCCTCGGTCTGTCATTCCGCGGTCTGGGTCTGTCCTCTTCTTCCGCGGCGGCTTGCGCGCCGCCGGCTATCCTGCGCAGCCTTTGCAACAACGCGATGCCGGCATCGAGAACGGCGGTGACCCTGGTGCGCAGCCTGGTGAGCAGCGCGCGTTTGGCGTGCGCGGTCAGACTCTCTTCTGCCGTCGGCGCTTCGTCCGAGGTACGGGAAGGGGTGCTCGCGGCAGCGGATTGCAGTGTGGTCAAGAGAGCCTCGCATCGGCGACATGTTCGTGACGGAGGAATCGGCCCGGGCGGGGAATAGTTAAATGCACGACCACGCTTAGCCAGCGCGCGCTGGAGAAAAAGGCGCTGTATTGGCCCGTGGTCGGGAGCAAATACCCGTGGCCTCTCTGCCTTGCGAGGGTCAGGGCTGAGTCGCCGCCGCCATGAGACCCGCGAGCGCCTTGCTTAAACTCCCCACGGCGGGGCAATCCGCCACGCCATGACGTTTGGCCAGCCAGGCGGGGTCGTTATAGCCGAGCCAGACCTGCGACGAGGCGTCCTCCCACACCAGCGCCTTGAGCGGCAGGTCGATTCCCACCGACTGCGCGCATTCCATGAAGGGCGTGCCGCCCTGGGGGTTGCCGAAAACGAGCACCTCGGTCGGCCGCAGCGTCTTTCCCACACTGGCCGCGCCAGCGGCGTGGTCGACCCGGACAAAGACATTCAGGCCGCGTTGCTTCACGATGGTCTCCAGCCGGTCCATCGTGGCTTTGGCGCTATGCGGACTCTTGACGGCAACCAGGCCATCGCTGGCGGCGACCAGCGTGCTGGCCATCATGAGGCTTGCTGCTACGAACAGGGGACGGATATTCATGGGTGACTCCTTTTGAGTGATGAAGGTTTTCAGGTAGACGCACAACAACGCAACACCCGGCGGACAGGACTCGAGGCTCCGCAGGCGTGTGCGAACTTCTGCCACCCGGTTGAAACGGGGCGGGTGAAACTAGGGGCAGGCGCGCCGTGCCAGTGCCTGCAGGGTTGCGCCTCGGGCATTGAGCACAAATGCGGCCACGCCCAGATCGGCCGCCTTCCAGCCGGCCTGCAGCTTGAAGCTGTGCAGAGCAAGGCCTGGGTCGAGCGGGCCGACCAGTTGGCGCACGACATGGTCGTGATGCAGGGTGCGCTCAGCGTTCTCTCCGGCGGAGACTTTTGAGCTTAGACGGTTTTCGTAAAGCGCCAGATACAGACCCGCCCCGCGCGCAGCAGCGGCCGAGGAAAAACGGCTCTCCGCCCGTACCTCGATGCGTTCGGGCGTCTGGGCGAGCGTAAGCGCGAGGCCGACCTGGGCGGGCGCATTCGACCGGGCGGGCAGGCCGCGATGCCACGCACGGAAATCCGCGCCGTCCAACATCACCTGCGGCGTATACACCCAGCCGGCCCCGCTGTTGCGCGCGCGCTGGCGCTGGCTGAACGCGGCCTGGCCATAGGGGTCGCGCCAGCCCAGCCTGTCCCAATAGTCGACGTGAAACGCCAGCGGCACGACGCCCGACTCGCCGGGCAGTTGCGACAGCCAGCGGTCGGCCGGCGGGCAGGAACTGCAGCCTTCGGACGTGTATAGCTCCAACAGACTGTTGCGCGTGGCGCCGCTGCTCGCCGTGCAGGTGGCCGCGTGCACCGCGTGGGGTGCGAGAAGGCAGAGCAAAAGGAAAATGCGCATGGGCGAAACTCCCGGGGGGGCAGTATCTCAGTCGCGCCGCGGAGAGAAACCTTACAGATGTCGAGCGGCAACGCCAGAAGGCTGTCGACAGCCGGGGCGACCTGCAGGTGCCGCTGGAGATCGAGGTCGGCGAGGTGCCCGCGGCCTCGCCCGGGACCTTCATCGTGTTGCAGGCAGAATTCAGACAAGGGGCAGAGTCTAGGCCGTCCCATCGTAGGCCTGCCGGATTGTTTCCAGATCGATTTTCTTCATCTGCAGCATCGCCTTCATGGCGCGTTGCGATTTCTCGGAAGCAGGGTCGCCCACCCATTCGGTCAACACCCGCGGGAACACCTGCCACGACAGGCCGAACTTGTCCTTCAGCCAGCCGCACTGCTGCGCCTGCTCTTCGCCGCCCTCGGAAAGCTTGTCCCAATAGAAGTCCACCTCCTCCTGGGTCTCGCACTGCACCTGGAACGAGACTGCCTCGTTGAACTTGAACACCGGGCCGCCATTGAGCGCGGTAAAAGCCTGGCCGTCGAGTTCGAATTCAACGGTCATCACCGATCCTGCCGGCCTGCCGTGAATCTCGAAGCCTTCCTTCCCGTAGCGTGTGATCCTGCCGATTCTGGAATTCTTGAAAATGGCGGTATAGAAAGCGGCCACCTCTTCGGCCTGGTTGTCGAACCACAAACAGGGCGTGATTGTTGGAGCGATCTGCATTGGGGGCCTCCTTTCTTCTGCCGGACGTGAAGGTGAGAGATGCGGCGCGGGCGAAGCCAGCCGGCGGAGCATCCTTCTCATCCATCTTAGGAGGTAATGGTCGATGGTTATCTGAGAAAAAAGGCTTATTACTTCCTATACTTATTTTCAGGTCTGGATATTTTGTGGGGGTGTCATGTCTAGAGCATCTGAGTTGGTGAAATTGCCTGGCACTGTGGCCGCCGGTCTCTTTTCCAGAAAGGGTTTCCTGGAGGAGTTCGAGGGGGCGTTGACCGAAGCCGAAGCTGGAGAAATGGTTCACCTATGCACAGCCATTACGATGACTATGGAAATGCAGGGTCGCCTGCTGGGTCGCATGGCTGATCAATCAGGATGGGATAGCTGTTACGGCTGGATGACGTGGGGGCCTGAAATGTCCATCGTCACGATTCACGACAGTATGTGCATCGTGCAGGGGCGGCAAGCTTCATTCAATCAGCTGATCAAGGCCATGACGGAGTCGGCTGATGTTGAACCCATCAAACCGGGCGGGAAAGGAGAGCCAAATGCCAGCATTGGATGAATTGATGTCTTTACCGGGGGTGTATGGTGCGATCGAATTTTCCTGCACGGGCGAGCTGGGCCAAATGCGGGGTGATCTGGAGCGGGATTTTGCAGAGATTGTTGCGCAGATGTGCGCCGCCAATATGGCGATTTACCGCATGCAGGCCACGGGATGGACGAAACTGACGGGTCAGCAAGGCTTTCTTCCCGAACGCGGGTTCACCTTCGTGACCCTGGATCACGTGGTGATGGGCATGAACGGGAATGCGATTCTGGCGAACAGCAGGGACTTCGATTACGACGCGGCTTACCAGCGCTTCAATGCCACAGTCTGAATTCGGCGCCGGTAAAAGGAGAATTGCACCATGTTAGATTTGGAGAGCCTGTCTGCGCTCAAGGGTGTCGTTGCCGCACTGCGTTTCTATGACGATGGGACGCTAGCCGAGGCCGCAGGTCATCTGGATCAGGTCGATCCGCAACTGGCGGCCGAGTTGTGCCATGCGAATGGACGCATCATGCACCACAGCAGCGACATGCTGATGACCCTTTCCGGCACGGAGGGGTGGCCGCCGCAGGGCTGGATGATGATGGGTGATGAGCTATCCATTTGTGCCGTTGCAGAAGTCGCCTGTTTTGTCCGCAATCGCGAGGCCTCTTTCAACGATGTGTTTCGCAGCTTGACGGAAATTTCCCAGAAATAAGCTGGACCGATCTGAATGGCCCGCTTGGGTTCTAGCTGCAGCTGCGTTCTTGCATCGAGACGCGCGCATTGCGCTCGACGCCCGTCCTGTCGGATGCGCCACGGATATCAGGGGTCGGCAGGGGGAGACGTTTCGCGCCATCAGTGGCCATCTGGATCATCGCCTGCGCATGCACGACAAATCGCGTCAGCGCCTCGCATTTT
Source organism: Thiobacillus sp. (assembly GCA_019459325.1). Lineage (GTDB taxonomy): Bacteria > Pseudomonadota > Gammaproteobacteria > Burkholderiales > Thiobacillaceae > Thiobacillus. The sequence continues at coordinate 21,933 of JAIBFA010000089.1, read as the reverse complement.
TCGCGGCAGGCACAGCTTCGATCTTCGATGAGCCGGGACACCGTCACCGCGAGCGCATCGCACGCATTCATCAGGCGACCCAACCCCGCCGCGCTGGCGCAATCGCGCAATCGCATCAGCGCCAAGGCATAGGCCGTAATCCTGTCCTCGGTCAAGGTGTCAGGGTGATTGAAGCATTGATTTGAAACGATGTTTCCCATCTCGTTCAATGCATCCACTGCCGCCGCCACCCATTCCTCAGGCGCGCCCAGCCCCGGTGCGTGCGCCATGCGGACTGCTGGTGCTACACCGATCCGATGCTTCGAACTCAGCATTTGCATGTTGCGCATGGCTCATCCCCCTGATGATTGAGACTGCCAGCGGGTTTTTGTACTTGCTAGGCTGGCTGCCCCCTATAACGGCAGGCATAAGCCGATCTTTAACTTATGTACCAAATTTAAGTGGTTCATTTATACCAGTAGCGGGATAGGCACTCTCACCCCAGAGTCAGACAGCATCACGCAAGGGCAGTACTTTGAAAAACGAACGCGGCACACGGAGCTTGGAATATGCACCTGGTTCAGATCCTCATCCCCATATTCGACAACGAAGGGCATCCGTTCGACAGGAGCAGGTTCGATGGCGTCAGGCGGCAGCTGATGGAGCGCTTCGGCGGTCTGACAGCCTTTGTGCAATCGCCGGCGCTGGGACTGTGGAAGGACGCGCAGAGCGGGACGACCGCGCGGGATGACATGATCCTGGTCGAAGTGATGGTCGAGGTCCTCGACCGGGATTGGTGGTCAGCTTACCGCACGGGGCTGGAGCAAACCTTTCGCCAGGATGAGATCGTGGTGCGAGCGATCGCCTGCGAGCGGGTCTGAGCAGCAAGGCCGCGCTGCGATAAAAACCCTGGTCGTGCCCCGGGTCACATCTGCGACCGCAGCAGGGCCATGGTGTGCTCGAGCAGTTTTTCACTCCAGGGACGGGCCAGCCATGCCGCGTGCGTAATCTGTCGCGACTTTTTCAGATCGTCCTCAAAGATTTCGATCTGGCGTTGCGCAAACGCGTGGTCGTAGATATTGAGATTGGCTTCGTCATTGAGGCGAAACGAACGCGAATCGAAATTGGTCGAGCCGACCGACACCCACACGTCATCGACAATCATCACCTTGCAGTGAAACATGGTCGGCTGGTATTCATACATCTCGGCGCCGGCCTCGAGCAGCTCGCCCCAGCGGGCCCGCGATGCGCGGCGTACCGGTTCCGAATCGGTACGCGTGCCGGGCATGAGAATCTTGACCTTCACGCCGCGCTGCAGCGCACGCACGAGGGTCTGAACCGACAGGTCGTCGGGCACGAAATAGGCATTCGCGATATAAACCGTTTTGCGTGCCGAGGCGATCGACAGCAGATACATCAAACGCACACTTTCGCTGCCCTCCGACGACGAGCTTTTGAATACCTGCGCGTAGTGCTCGCCCACCGGTTTGAGCGGCGGGAAATATTCCTCGCCGTGCAGCACTTCGCCGCTGGTTTTCATCCAGTTGTCCATGAAGGCCGCCTGCATGTGCGCCACCGCCGGACCTTCGATACGAAAATGCGAGTCACGCCAATGATCGGCGTCCTGCGCATTCCCCAGCCAGTTGTCGGCAATGCCGACGCCGCCGGTGAAGCCGATCTTGCCGTCGACCACCAGCAGCTTGCGGTGGGTTCGATTGTTCATGCGGGCAAGGTGGTACCAGTGCAGCGGATGGTATTTGAGGATCTCCACCCCGGCATCTTTCATCAGCTCCAATAACTGATCGTCCATCTTGGCGCTGCCGGCCCAGTCGACCAGCACATGGACCTTCACGCCTGCGCGTGAGCGCTCCGCGAGTGCCTCGGCAAATTCCTTGCCGATTTCGCCGGACCAGTAGATATAGGTTTCAAACGTGATGGTTTTTTCGGCGGCGCGAATGGCCGCCAGCATCGGCGGAAAAATTTCGTCGCCGTTGATCAGCTCCTTGACCTGATTGCCGGACACCAGGGGTGGACCGAGCAAATGGCTCATTGAGCGTAGGAACTGCGGGTCTTGAACAGCGTAAATTTCGCTGATCCGGGTCTGAACCTTCTTCTCGCCCGGAATAAAATTCAGCGCGATGACGGTGGCAATAATCGAGGCGACGACAATCAAGAAAACAAGCATTTTTTTGGTTCTTAGGAACGTTCCAAATTTAATTGACATGATTTCCATCCGGAAAGCGGGGTCGGCCGGGTCGGAGCTGATTATCAGCTATTCCATTGCCTGCGTCGGGCAGCCATAGTGGACCGCTCCAGAGTGATGAAGTTGCTTAGGTGAGAAATGCATCAGCATCTCGATGCGGGCGACATAGCCCTCGGCCGCTCGTTGGGTCGTAAAGATATTCATGACTTTCCCCCTTCCAGCCCATCTTAGGTGGCGGTATCCGGGTGTAAAGCCCCGCTGAGCGGATTCAGGCAAGCGACGTGCGCGTCCAACCACTATGATGCATTTTCCACCCATTGCTTACGGAAGGCGCTCATGAAACATCCTTATTGCAGCGCTATGCGTGCCTGCGCAGGCGCAGCTTCGCCGACTGAAGCATGGCAGACCCGAGCGCGACAGCCTGGCGCCAGCGGCGTGCCATGAAGGGCCTATGAGCATGACCGAACCAGCCGTACCGACAGCCCCCCAAGCACATGCCTTGTCGGCAGGGGTGGTCGTCGCGCGCCGCGGCGACAGTGGCTGGCGCCTGTTGGTGCTGCGTGTATACCGCAACTGGGACTTTCCAAAAGGCACGGTGGAGCCCGATGAAGAGCCGCTCGCTGCGGCCATCCGGGAGACGGCAGAGGAGGCCGCGATCAGCGATCTCGCCTTCAGCTGGGGCGAGGGATACTGCGAGACCGCACCCTATCGCCGCGGCAAGGTGGCGCGCTACTACCTGGCAGAAACCACGCAGGCGTTCATCACCCTGCCGGTTTCACCGGAACTCGGGCGCCCGGAACACCACGAGTGGCGCTGGGTGAGCCTCGACGAGGCCGAGCGCCTGCTGCCCCCGCGCCTGCAGCCCATTCTGGCCTGGGTCAGAAAGCGGATTGAGGTATGAGTGTCGATTCCCTTGTCGGCAGGGGGTGACCCGCATGCGTCACAAGCCCAATTCCGCGTCGGTCGCGCTGTGTTCGTACTTGTTTTTCGGTGGCCATGGACGGTCACGCCAGTCAGGTTCGAAGGCCATGGACGATTTGCTGCGACCCGGAAGCAGCGCGCCATTGCCCGCCCCTTTTGAGTAGTCGTAATAGAGCTTGACCACTTCTTCGCGGGTCGTCTGCTGCGCGGCCGGATGCCCGATGCAGGCCTCCACCCAGGCGCGCACGCGCGCGTAGCGCGGCTCATCGGGCAGCACGAAGTTTTCGTAGTATTCCAGAAACCAGAACCGCTCGAAGAAGGGCGTGAACACCGTCTCCGCCCAGCCGAAGTCCTCGAAGAGAAACGGGCCTGAAGGCGCATGCTCCAGCAGAAAATCATTCAGCTGCGCATACTGCTTCAGCATGCCCTCCCTCAGGGCCTCGCGAAGTGCGGGGTCCTGGTTCATCAGCCAGGTGTAGCCCTGGCTGAAGAACTCGCCATCCATCCGCGTCAGCATGTTCTCCACCGCGTGCCGCCAGGGGTCGCGCTGGGCGACCGGCCGCTCCGGGTAGATGTCCTCCAGATACTGCAGTATGACCAGGCTTTCCTTGATGATGTGGCCGTCTGCCGTTTCCAGGATAGGCAGCGCCGTGGTGCCGCGGGTCTTGTGCAGCAGCCAGTCAGGCCGCGGGTGGGTGATGTCGATCAGTTGAAAATCGACTTCGTCGCGCCGGCTCTTCAGCGTCAGCAGGATGTCCAGTCGCTGGCAGAACGGGCAGACGGGGATGTGATAAATGGTCGGATGCGTCATGGTTGCGGAGGGGGGGCGTGTGCTTCGGAAGGGGCGTGGCTCATCATAGGGCCAGCTTCAACTTGCGACCACCGGTAATCGCGAAACCTTCGCGCTCGTAAAACGCCAGGGTTTTGTCGAACTGGGGCAGCGGCGGGGTGGTGACTTCAAGGCGCTTCCAGCCGCGCGCAGTGCCGAATGACTTTGCCTGGGACACGAGCGCGAGCCCCACATTCCTTGAACGGAATTCGGGACGAACATAAAGCTCCGGAATGGTCCCGAAGGCGCCTTCGGCATAGAGGGCATGGCTTTCACACATCGCGACAAACCCGGCCGTGCTTCCGCTTTCGTCGCGCGCGACAAACACGAAATATATTTCGCGGTCGAGAAAGTCCCTGAGTCGATCCGTTGTTTCCTCAAGGTCGAAATTGAATGCCTGAACCCCAATGGCGTTCATGATTTCGCCCAGCAGCTCGCCGACCATTTCAGCGACTTCACGCGTATCGTCGGCCGTAGCCCGTTGAAGCGTGATGTTCATGTCCGCTACGTGCCTGCGCGCCGTGCGGTCATCAGAAACACCGGGTAGTCCCGCGTCCCGCCCTCGTGTTCCTTGGCAATGCTGAACACGGTCTGAAAATGGAGTTCGGCAAACCCCGCTTGTGCGGCGCGTCGGCTCAGGTCGGCCTGGTCGAAGCCGTGGTGGACGTCGACCCCAAGCCCGTGGAAGGAGCCGTCTTCCTGGTCCAGGTCAGCGATACATAGATAGCCGCCGGGCTGCAGCAGGTCGCGGAAGATGCGCAGGATGTGGCTGGTGTCGGGCACGTGGTGCAGCGTCATCGAGGTGTAGATGAGATCAAAACGCTGAGCCGGCGGAGGGTCGATGAGCAGGTCCAGCTTCACCGGGGTCATGTTGCTCACGCCTTGCGCAGCGATTTTCTCGCGCACCACGTCGAGCATCCCGCTCGAACTGTCCGCCAGCAGAATGGCGCCGAGTTCGTCTTTGAGCGGAAACGACAGCAGACCCGTGCCGCAACCGTAGTCGAGGGCGTTCATCCGCTGATGCAAAGGCACGGTTTGCCGGATGGCATCCGCGATTTTCAGGCCGCGTTCCCGGAATAAGGGGTTGTCGTCCCATTGGCGGGCTTTGCTGTCGAAATGGGTGGCGTCGAGTTTGGTGGGTTCAGTGTTGGTCATGGTGATGCGAAGAAATGCGTCCCAGGGGTTTAGATGGATTGCGTTTGATTGCGGCCAAGCGCTTTGGCCTTATATAGGGCTTTGTCCGCCCGGGTCAATAAAGCCGACAGGGAGTCATCCGTGCCCAGCCATTCTGAAATCCCGATACTGACTGACCAGGCGATGGGCTGGGCTTCTTGTCCCGCTTCATGAAGGCGATTTGCAACGAGTGAGGCGTGTTCAATATCCGTGTCCGGGAGAACGGCCATGAATTCGTCCCCCCCGAAACGGGTGAGCCGGTCCGTTTCTCTGAGTGAGGTTTTTGCTTTACCCGAAAAATCGACCAGTACCTTGTCACCCTCGAGATGGCCGTGCGTGTCGTTGATGGCTTTGAAATTGTCCAGATCGATGATCATGATCGAGAGCCTGTTGCCATGGCGCTTGGCCCGGGCAACTTCCCGCTGCAACTCCTCCATCGCCGATTTCTTGTTGAGACATTGCGTCAGATCGTCGTAACGACTCACGAATTCCAGGTCCCGCTGCAGCTTTTCCGAGGCGAGCATGATGAGGCTGATCGCCCCAAGCGGAATCGTAATGGAGGGGAGTCCGATATAGACGAGCTGAGCAATCGAGGGGTCGAAAACACCGGTCGGCAGATCGAAGCCCAGCAGCAGACCGCCCAGTCGCACGACGCGAGACCCGATCAAAATGGCAAGCGATAAAACCAGGATGTGGCGTCCCGCCGTTCTGGGTAATTTCCTCAGAACAAGAATCAGCTGATCGGCAATCACGACGAGGGTGAACACGCTCATGGTCGCGATCCGCATCCCGATATGGGGCTGGATGTAGGTGAACCACGCAAACAGGGAAACGTAGGTGAGAGCAAACGCAGCCAGCACCGCACGGCTGATTCTGGGCGTCGCCCCTGAAAACTTTCTGAGGCCCTGGTTCATCATCATGAAGCCGATCAAGATCATCAGATTGGCCAAAACAATGCTGAACGCGTCGGGAATGACGCCCCGGGCTATGAACAGGGGCAGACTGAGTCCGATGACCAGCGCAGCCAGACTCCATTCGGTCAGGCCGCGTATGCTTTTTGGGTAGGTCTTCGCAATCGTGAACAAAATGGCGCCCATGGCCAGCGCCACGAAACACGAGATCGTCAGGATTATCAGGGGAGCGTTCATGGGGGATTGTTATGTGCTGCTTGGTCGATCGCTTCGATGGAAGCAAGGTTCATCCTGGGGAAATCGGGACAGAGGGGGTCATTATCCTTGGTTCTCCCGCGACCCGATGGCCCCTAAGAGAACAAATGGGGTCTGAGCCCATTTGTGATCGAACTGTCCGCCGGCAGGATGGCGTCGAGCCCATCGATGGGCAGAAAAGAAAGGCCTGGGGGTCGTGTCTGAACGGACTCAGTGGTGTGCGTGCGCGACAGCGTGGCCCTTGCCTCGGGCGATCAGCCAGCGATTCACCGGATACGCCGCGATACCCGCGACAGCGAGCGACACCAGCATGCTGGCCCAGAAGAACAGGGAATCGATAGGGGCATCCATCGCTCCAGGAATCGCAAGCATGAGTGAATTGTCGACGAGTTCCATGATCGTGATCGAGGCCGTGTCCGCAGCCAGGGCGATGCGCAGGGCTGCCTTGAGCGCATAGCCCCGTCGCAGGAATGGCACCGCAGTAAAGGCGAAGCCTGTGATGAACGCGAGGACGACGGCCAGCGCGATGGTTGCCGCGTTACTCCAACCGAGGGTGGTACCAATGAGCAGGCCGGCCACTTCGCCGATGGCACACCCCAGCAGACAGTGAAGCGTGGCGACCAATGCGGTGTAGTTCAGTGACTCCTCGCGGGCCGGGCGGCTCGAATGCACGTGAGGGTGTGTGGGGTGAGAGTGATCCATGCGGGGCTCCCAGGCTGTGAGGGTGTCTCCAGCATAGACATTCCCATCATGGGAAGGTCAAGCGGAGCAGGATCAACGGGTCCTGGCTTGGTGTTAGCCGGCCAACCCCGCTTCAATACTGCGCAGCACCGCGGCGGCATCGGTGTAGTGGTGCGGGATGGACCGGATCGCGCCATGGTGTTGCAGGAATAGCGACGGGAAGCTGTTGCCGCCTATGCTGCGGGCGAAGCGGATCTCTTCCAGCAAGGCCTCTCGGGTTGTCTCGGCGTTCAAGGCGCGGGCGAACGCGTCGGCATCCAGCCCGACCTGCTGCGCCAGCTCGCACAGCGTGCTGTCGTCGGAGGGGTTGCGCGCCTGTCGGTAGTAGGCGTCCTGGATCGCGTGGATCATGGCGATTTCGGCGTCCCTGCCGTGCTGGCGGGCGAGCAGCACTGCGCGGCAGGCGGGGTAAGTGGAGCGTCGCGGCTGGCACGATTCCCAGAACGCGAAGTTGAACAGCGTGCCGGGAACCCGCTCGATGATCTCACGCCACTGGCCCTGGATGTACGCCCGGGTTTCGGACAGCATCGGCTGGTCGGAATCAGGCGCAAGTCCGCCCAGGACATAGTGCACCCGGATACCGGCCGGGAGCTGCTGCTGGATCTGCGACCACACCGGGCGGAAGGCGTAGCACCAGCTGCACATCGGATCGTGGACGAAGTAGAGCGTGGCCTGCATGGCGGCGAGGGGAATTCAGGGTGGCGACTGACATCAAGATTACCCGACTGTGCCATCCCTGGGGTGCGGTGTGCTGAAAGCGATGGTCTGACGCTCGAACCTGTCGCCCTTGCAGATGAAGGTGTCGGTCCCGAACGGGAAGACGTTGTGCATCGACTCGGCGTGCCAGGTGATGAAGATCATGTCGTGCCGGACATGCAGCGCATCAAGGGTCAGCCCCGGCGAGTCGCCGCGGTCGATGGTGCCGAATTCCGCGAGCAGGCCGCCGTACAGCGCGCGGATCTGTTCCGGGCCTTCGAACACGCCATCCGGCGTGATCACCACCGCATGCTCGCCGAAGTCGCTCAATACCGCATCGAGATTGCCGGACGTGAAAGCGGCGACGTGCCGCTCGAAGATGGCCAGCGCCTGCTGCTCACGGGGTGTGGCGGTTTGTGTATTCGCATTCATGATGCCTCCTGCATGCGTGTGCTGGCGGAGCGCGCCGCGTGACCGGCGACCCCGCCGGCTGTTGCGTCGTTACTTGCGGGCGATCACCACTTCCAGGTACTCGCTGGGGACGACCAGCGAGCGGGCCCCGCCGACGTTCCGGCGTTCGAGCAGCGCGCCGATGTCCTGGCTCAGGCTCGCCTGACGATCGGGATCGAGCGCGCTGTAGACCTTGTAGGTCGGCCCGTAGAAGTTGCGGAACACCTCGATCCAGTGCGCGGGAGATTGATAGCGGAAGTTGAAGCGGCGCCGCTCGCAGCGGATGTCGGTTGAGTCCGGGCCGAACAGCTCGACGATGCGCGGCTCGGTTCCCCACAGCATAGGCGATTGCAGGCCGGCCGGCGGCGGAACATAGGAGGCGATCAGGCGAAACAGGTCGCCGATGAAGCCTTCGGGCGTCCAGCTCGCCAGGCCGATGCGGCCGCCGCTGCGCACCACGCGCGTCAGCTCCCGCGCCGCCCTCGCTTGGTCGGGCGCGAACATCACGCCGAAGGTCGACAGCGCAACATCGAACGCGTTGTCGTCAAACGGCAGGTCTTCCGCATCGGCCTCCTGGAAGCGGACATCCAGCCCGTTGGCGCGGGCGCGCTCGGCGCCTTTTTCGAGCAGCTCGGGCACATAGTCGGTCGAGGTCACGTGCGCAAAGCGGCGCGCCGCCGCCAGTGTGGCATTGCCGTTGCCGGCGGCCACGTCCAGCACCTGCTCGCCGGCGCGCAGGTCCACCGCTTCCGCCAGGTGTTCGCCGACGATCTGCAGCGTCGTGCCGACGATGGCATAGTTGCCGCTGGCCCAGGTGGCATGCTGGCGCTGCTTGATCGCGCCGAAATCGACCTGGCCCTGGCCGGGGGAGGGGGCCCGGCCGGATGCGGCCGGGGCGCAAACATTGAGTTCCAAGTTCATTTTGATTCTCCTGGTGGTGAATGGAAAAAAACTGCTTGTCGAAGGGCGGTGCGATCACATGCCGACCAGCCGCGCATCGAATCCGCGGTGCACGACGGTGCGGAGGATGTGCTGCGTGTCGGTCTGATGGGCGTCGAAGTCCACGAGCAGCAGACGCGACGTGCGCGGGCTCACCCATGCCCGGCTGACGCCCGGCAGGCCGCCGAGCTCGCTGACCAGCGCGTCGCCGGATTGCGGGCTGAGCGCCTGCCTGACGTCCACCACGATGTTGACCTGGGTTGCTTTCATGATGACTCTCCTTGTTCAATGATTGGGTCGGCTGGGCGATTGCTCGCGGCTTGATCGGCCTGCTTGCGCCGTCGAGACCTTCCCGGCGATGGCTTTGCAGTGATGCTTCTTCCCTGCATCGCCGCCGGTCAGTCAGCGCCCCCATTGTCACGAAGAAGATGGATTGACACTTCACTCTGCGTCGCGCAAATATGCTCAAGCGTCCGGGATTCGTGGGCCGCTTGATTGCGCGTCCACGCTGCTTGATCGAACCTCCGTCGAAAGGGCCATGCTCATGAGCCGAGACACACTTTCCGATCTGCTGCGCGCCGTGCGCGTGCGCGGTGCGGTGTTCTATTACGTGAGTTGCAGCGACCCCTGGTCTGCCGAGGCGGCGCCGGCCCGCGAGATCGCCGAGGCGGTGATGCCCGGCTGCGAGCACGTCATCGAGTACCACATGATCGCCAAGGGCAATGGCTGGGCCGCGGTCTCGGGTGAGCCGCCGGTGAGGCTGGCCGCCGGGGACATCGTGATGTTCCCGCAAGGCGACCGTCACGTCCTGTCGAGCGCGCCGGGCATCGAGCCGCTGCGCCGCACCGCGGAGTGGGTGTTTTCCACCCGCAGCGTCCCCAAGCCCATGCCGCTTGCCTTTCATCATGGGGTGGTCGAGCCAGGGTCGCCGCTGCCCGTCGACGAGGCCGACACGATTGCCGTGTGCGGATTCCTGGGCTGCGACCTGCGGCCGTTCAACCCCTTGATCGCGGCGCTGCCGCGCATCCTGCATCTGCCGGCAGAGCGCGCCAGCGGCTGGGCCAATCGCGTGATCGAGCAGGCGGTCGTCGAGTCCAACAGCCCGCGCCCCGGCGGCGACGCCGTGCTCGAGCGGCTCGCCGAGATGATGTTCGTCGACGCCGCCCGCCGCTATCTCGACAACCTGCCGGAGGACGCGACAGGCTGGCTCGCCGGCCTGCGCGACCGCTTCGTCGGCAAGGCGCTCGAACTCATGCACGAGCGCCCGGATCAGGCCTGGACGGTCGACGATCTCGCCCGCGAAGTCGGCTTGTCGCGTTCCGCGCTGCATGAACGCTTCGTGCAATACCTGGGTGATCCGCCCATGCACTACTTGGCCAACTGGCGCATCCAGCTGGGCAGCCGGCTGCTGCGGGAATCGAACCGCACCGTGGCGACCATTGCTTTGGAAGTGGGCTACGAATCCGAAGCCGCATTCTCGCGCGCGTTCAAGCGCATGGTCGGCATGCCGCCGGCAGCCTGGAAAAAGGCGCAGGCCAGCGGATAGGGGGCACGCAGCTAACGGGGCGGGTTGAACAAGTGTTCAGGGGGGATCGAGCCTGCTCCCTTTGATTCAGCTTATCGAGCCCACTCACCGGCAAGCGCACGCAACAGCCCGGCACCGTCGCCATGCCATGCGCTGCCGTGCATGCACGCTAGCGTTGCCGGTTCCGTCGAAGCCAGTTTCTCCAGCAGCTGGCCGGAATGCTTGGTGTGCGAAAAATAGTCCATCGCCTGACGGAACGCCTCGCTCGGACCCAGAATATCCGACTCGGTGACGGCCGGAAGATCGGCACCGCCCTGCGTGAACAGGTCGCCGCACAGCAGCGTTTTGGTGCTGTCTTCCACCAGGTAACCGCATTCCCAGCCGTGGGGCAGATGCGGTGCATCGAGCCACCGCACGGAATGTTTTCCCAGCAAGAGCGTCTCCCCGTCGGCGAGCGCGCGAGGCGGTCGGTCGGCCAGGTCGGTGATGGAGACCAGGGCGGCCACGGTGCCGCACAGGGGCGAGGCCTGCGGGGCCGCCGCGAGCCATTCGTTGAGCGAGCCGCATTCATCCGCCTCGACGTGCGAAAAGGAGACGTAGCGCAGCTTCTCCACCGGCATCACGCTCGCCACCGCCTCGCGCACCAGCGGGAACAGGCCTCGCGGTCCGGTATGGAAGATCAGCGGTTCATCGCCCGCGATGAGGTACTGGTTGAATGAAAACTCGCCCGCGCCTGGAATGGCCAGCGGCGTATTGATGCGGAAGATCCCCTCCGCGATTTCATGGACATTGGTCCCCGACTGCTTGTTAGTGATGGCCATGTTGTCTCTCCTTCCATTGGGTTGGACCAGATGGCGGTGTACGGTGTCCTGCGACTGAATTCACGGAGGCAACAAACCGTCACGCCGGCCATTCACACGGCAGGATAGAACATGGCTTTGAAAGACCTAGCTGGACAGCCTGACGAGCGATGAGGGCCCTGCCCGGAAAACCCGGGTCGGTTCAGTCTGGCCCCGTTTGTGCGGTGATTTCGTCCTCGTCACAGCACGACCTGGGCCCCCAGTTCCACCACCCGGTTGGGTGGCAGCCCGAAATAATCCGCCACCGTCCCCGCGTTGCGGGACATGGCGATGAACAGCTTCTCCCGCCACCAGGCCATGTCCGATTTCTTCCGGGGGATCATGGTTTCGCGGCCAAGGAAGAAGGTCGTGTTTTCCAGATCGCACGGCATGCCGACGTCCATACAGCGATGCAGCGCGCCGGTCAGGTCGGGCCGGTCCATGAAGCCGAAGAAGACCTCGACGCGATGGTAGCGTTCGCCCAGGTGCGCCACCTTCACCCGCTGTTCGTCGGGCACGAAGGGTTCGTCGGTGAAGTTCACGTTGAGGATCACCACCCGCTCGTGCAGGCTCTTGTAATGCTTGAGGCTGTGCAGCAGGGAGTGCGGGACCTGGTCCGGATGCGGGGTCAGGAACACGGCCGTGCCCGAGATGGTGGGAACGGCGGCGCCGCTCATGCTTTGCACGAAGGCGTCGAGCGGCATGGCGTCGCGGTCGCGGCGGGCCTTGAGCAGGGCGCGTCCCTGCTTCCAGGTGGTCATTAAAAGGAAGAGCACGCCGGCGAAGGCCAGCGGGAACCAGCCGCCGTCGGCGATCTTGGTCAGGTTGGCGCCGAAGAAGCTGAGATCGACGGCGAGGAAGGCGCCGAGGATGAGCGCGCTGCGCAGGCGCCCCCAGCCCCAGACGCGGCGCGCCACCACGTACACCAGCAGGGTGGTGATGATCATGGTGCCCGACACAGAAATGCCGTAGGCCGCGGCGAGTCTCGACGACGAGCCGAACTCCAGCACGAGCGCCACGACCGCCAGGAACAGCGCCCAGTTCACGCCGGGCAGGTAGATCTGGCCGCGCTGCTGGCTGGAGGTGTGCTGCACGTGCATGCGCGGCGTGTAGCCCAGTTGAATGGCCTGGTGGGTGATGGAATAGACGCCGGAGATCACCGCCTGCGAGGCGATGACGGTGGCCGCACCGGCCAGGATCACCATGGGATACAGCGCCCAGTCCGGCGCCATGTGATAGAAGGGATGGGCGATGGCCTCCGGCTGGGCGAGCAGCAGCGCGCCCTGGCCGAAGTAGTTCAGCGTCAGGGCGGGCAGCACGAGCGCGAGCCAGGCGAGCCGCACCGGCTTGGCGCCGAAATGGCCCATGTCGGCGTAGAGCGTCTCGGCGCCGGTCACCGCCAGGAACACGGCCCCCATAGAGAGGAAGGCCATGCCCGGCTGGGAGAAGAAGAAGGCGAGGGCATGGTGGGGCGACAGTGCCGTCAGCACGATGGGGCTGTGCCAGATGTTGGCGATGCCGAGGACGGCCAGCACGATGAACCAGACTGTGGTGATGGGGCCGAACAGCCCGCCCACGCGGCCGGTGCCGTGCCGCTGTACCCAGAACAGGCCGAACAGGATGCCCAGGGTGATGGGAATGACCCAGGGCTTGAAGGCCGGCGTCGCCACCTCCAGGCCTTCCACGGCGGAGAGCACCGAGATCGCCGGCGTGATGATGCCGTCGCCGTAGAACAGCGCCGCGCCGAACAGGCCAAGCAGCACCAGAGCACGCGCCTGCCGGGCATTCCGCGTGTTCCGGTGTGCCAGCGCGAGCAGGGCCATGATGCCGCCCTCGCCGTTGTTGTGGGCGCGCATGATGAGGAGGGCGTATTTCACCGTCACCACCAGCAGCAGGCTCCAGAAGATCAGGGACAGGATGCCGAGGATGTTGTCGGGGGTGATGGGCACCGGATGGTGCGCCCCGCCGAACACTTCCTTGATGGCGTAGAGCGGGCTGGTGCCGATGTCGCCGTACACCACGCCGAGTGCGGCGAGGGTCAGCGCGGGCAGCCGTTTGTTGTCGGGTGCTTGGTTCATTGGGCAGCATTCCATGTTGCGGGACGAACGAATGCTGGCAGGTCGCGCGTAAAAATGGTGTAAACGTGCGGCGCCTTGTTGCAGGTCAGATTTCCATGCGGTAGCCCACTCCGGTTTCGGTCAGCAGATGCCGGGGCCGGGCGGGGTCGGACTCCAGCTTGTGGCGCAGCCGTCCCACGTACACCCGCAGGGTGTGGCCGCTTTCGCCGTAGCCGGGCCCCCATACCTCGCGCAGGATCTGGCGGTGGGTGAGCACCCGTCCGGCGTGCGCGATCAGAAAAGTCAGCAGGCGGTATTCGATCGGGGTCAGGTGCACCGGACCGCCCGCCCGGCTGACCGAGCGCCGGTCAAGATCGACCGCCACGTCGCCGAAGCGGAATGCCGTCTCTTCCACCTCACCCGGTGCAGCGCGACGGCGCAACTGGGCGCGTACCCGGGCGAGCAGCTCCGCCATGCCGAAAGGCTTGACTAGGTAATCGTCGGCACCGGCATCCAGCGCAGCCACCTTGTCCGGTTCCTGGCCGCGCGCCGACAGAATGATGACCGGCGCCTGCGAACGCGCCCGGAACGGACCGATGAAATCGAGGCCATCGCCGTCCGGCAAGCCCAGATCGAGCAGGACCAGATCGGGGCCCAGACGGGAAGCCGCCACGCCGACGTCGAGCCGGCCGGCTTCCTGCACCGTGCAGCCCTCGCTTTCCAGGGCCAACCGCAGGAAGCGGCGGATTTGCGGATCGTCCTCGACGATGAGCACCCGGGTCATGCGGCCTCCGGTTCCTCGCCGACGACGGGCGGCGTACCCAGGGGCAGGGTGAAGCTGGCGCGGGCGCCGCCCTCCGGCCCATTCTCCAGCCACAGTTTGCCGCCGTGCGCGGTCACGATGGCCTGGCAGATCGACAGACCCAGGCCGTGCGATGTAGGCGCCTCGAAACCCGGTTCGGAGGGAAACCCCGGACCGCTGTCCCGCACAGTCACCTCGGCCACCGCATCCCGAACGCGCGCCTCCACGAAAACAGGCGTGCCCGGCGGGGTATGTTTCGCGGCATTGTCCAGCAGGTTGCCCAGCACGCGTTCCAGCAGCACGGCGTCAAATTCCAGCAGAGGCAAACCGGGATCCAGGTCGACCGATACCGGATGGGCGTCGAGCACCGGCCCCAGCCGCTGGATGGCGGCGCCTACGATTTCCTCCAGCGGTTGCCATTCCAGATTGAGCGGTTGCCTGCCCTGCGTGAGCCGCGCCAGTTCCAGCAGATTGTTCACCATCTCAGCCAGCGCCTGGGCCTGGTCGCGCAGGACGCGCGCCGTCTCGTCATGCGGCGGCGGCAGCCGCGGGGTGGCCAAGGCCAAGGTATCGGCCAGCCCCACCAGCGCGGCAAGCGGCGTGCGCAGATCGTGCGACAGGCTCGCCAGGATCGAATGGCGCAGCCGCTCCGCCTCGGCCTGCATGCGGGTTTCCTGAACCATCTCGACATAACGCAAACGCTCGCGCGCCACCGCGGCGAGCTGGCCGGTGACGAGCGCCACGGCCAGCATCACCACGAAGGTGATCAGGTGTTGGGCGTTTGCCACCTCGAACGAGAAATGCGGCTGGATAAAGAAGAAATCGAACAGGGCCACGGCAAGAAAAGCCGCCAGCAGCGCCGGCCCCCGCCCCAGCAGCCAGGCCACCAGAAACACCGCCAGCAGGAACAGCATGACGATGTTGGCCGGGTCCACCCAGGGCACCAGAAGCCTGGCGATGGCGGCGGTGAGCAGGCAGGCCATCACGGCGCCTGCGTAGTTCCATATATGCCTTCGCAGGTCTTCTATGCGAAGGCGTGTGGCTTGCGGTTCCACTGGCGGGGCGTTCGTCGATTTCATGAAGCCATCATGGCAGGATGGATGAACGTGCAGTGTATATGCGCGCTTCCGGTTAAGCGGGCTACCGGGCCATCGTCAAGAAATATTCGAGCCTGTCCGCGTTAAATCTGCGCAGTGCCTCTGCGGCGCCTCTGGGCGTTTTTCAGTCTATGGCGAGGACGGCCTTTCCGGTCAATTCGCGGGCTTCAATCAATCGATGCGCCTCGGCGGCTTCACCAAACGGCAGGATCCTGTTCACGTGAATGCGCAGCCTGTCTGCTTCGAACAGGTCTGCGCACTGTTCGAGTATCCAAGCCTGGTGTTGCTGGGCTTCGGTCCAGCCAAAGAACATGGGCGAGAGCATCAGTTCCTGACTGACGCGCAGGTTGCGCAGGCGGGCGGTCTTCCAGACGGTGTCCGCTCCGGGCTGGAGCAGGGTGACGAGGTCCCCGTAGGGGCGGACGGCTGCAAAGCTGTCATTGAAGGTGGCGCTGCCTACGGTATCGAACACGATGTCGGCACCCTGGCCCCGGGTCAGGTCCAGCACGGCCTGGACGAAATCGGTTTCGCGGTAAGGGATGGCTTCATCGGCGCCCAGCTGCCTGGCGAACGCGGCCTTGCTGGCGGAGCCGACGGTGGTGAGCACGCGGCACCCCGCCGCCTTGGCCAGCTGAATGGCGACGTGGCCCACGCCCCCCGCACCGGCATGGATCAGCACGGTCTGGCCGGCAGTCATGCGGGCGCGGTCGTAGAGGGCTTCCCATGCGGTGATGAGCACCAGCGGCGCGGCAGCGGCCTGATTGAAGTCCTGGTTAGTCGGTTTGCGCGCCGCGAAACGCTCGTCCACCACGGCGTATTCGGCGTAGTTGCCGGGATGGCCACCGATGCCGCCGTTGCAGAAGTAGACCGCGTCGCCCGGCTTGAAGCGACTCGTGCCGGCGCCGACTGCTTCGACCACGCC
Source organism: Thiobacillus sp. (assembly GCA_019459325.1). Taxonomy (GTDB): domain Bacteria; phylum Pseudomonadota; class Gammaproteobacteria; order Burkholderiales; family Thiobacillaceae; genus Thiobacillus. Next base: position 5,594 of record JAIBFA010000089.1, on the reverse strand, counting down.
CGCGCCGTCGCAGCCCAGGATGGCGGGCATGCGCTCGGGAAAGTAGGTGCCGTTGGCGCGCAGCTTGGTGTCGATGGGATTGACCCCGGCCGCCTTGAGGCGCACCAGCAGGTCGGTGTCATGGGAAATTTGGGGGGTCGGCACGTCGGCGAGGCTGAGAACCTGCGGCGCGCCAGGAGCGTGCATCACAATCGCTTTCATGCTTCGTTTCTCCCGGTTTGCGGACGGTTCGCTCAAGGATAGCGGCGTATCGTTGCTTGTCCAGTGGAGCAGGGCGTGTGTGTGACCCCCGTTCACACGGGTTGGTCCATCCCATGCTATGAAGTCAGAATACCTGGACGATTGTTGTTCATTGGACAAATGGCCATGCTCCGACTCAATGCACTGCTGCTCCTGGCGGCCACCCTGGGTGGCTGCGCTACCCCTCCTCGACCCGATGTCGGCGAGATGGCGGATCCGGGTCGTCTACCCTCGGCCAGACAGGTGGTCAGTGTTGCCGGGCTTCGCCCCTGTAACGACGGTGCCGAGCGGGCGCTGACAATCGATCCCCGCCAGGCGGTCAACATACTGGTGCATGGCTGCAACGGCTCGACTGGAAAGTTTCACGCCCTGGCGGAAGTGCTCGCTTTTCATGGGCAGCAAAGCGCCTGCTTTGACTACGATGATCGCGATAGCCTCATGACGAGTTCCGGCCAGCTTGCCAACGCGGTCGATGCCCTTGCCCGGCACCTGGAAACGCCGCAGATTACGGTGATAGGCCACAGCATGGGAGGGCTCGTCGCCCGTAAGGCGCTCATTGAGAACCATCCCAACCCCGTGCGCAACACGCATGTTGACCTGCGTCTGGTAACCGTCTCGGCGCCGTTTTCCGGTATCGCTGCCGCGAAAATGTGCGCGGTCCCTGCGTTGCGCGTGGCGACACTGGGCCTCAATGATCTTGTCTGCTGGCTGATCAGCGGCGAGAACTGGTTCGAGATCACCGCTGCCTCGGACTTCATACGGGATCCCGGGCACCTGAGCCCGCAGGTGCGTAGTCACCTCAAGGTTGTCACCGACGAGCGCGGCACGTGCCGTCGTCGCATCGATGACGGTCGATGTGTCGAAGACGACTATATTTTCAGCCTCGATGAACAGAGGTATCCGCCGGTCACCCTGGCACCCCGAACCACTGACGTCGAAGTCCCCGCCGGGCACGTCGAAATTGTCGGCGAATCCGGTGTCACGCCTCACAAGCTGATAAACGTATTGCAGCGCGAGGGCATCGTCCGTCCCACGCCGCCGGAACGGCAGTCCGCCTTCCAGGCGCTGCTGACCCAACTTTATGGTCGATGAGTGCGGCCGATCAATCAGTCGCGAGATCTTGTTCGAGTGTATTTTCAGTTTTGTAGCACAGCCGCCCAGCGCATCAGTTTTTCTTCAAAAGGCATGGCCGCATGGGCGGGGCTGGTGGACGGCAGTGTTTCGTGGCGGATGGCGCGCCCGGTGTCCGGCAAGCCGGGCAGCACGAACCGGCGATAGAGTTCCGCAGCCTTGCCCCCGTTGAAGCAGATCAAGCTGATGCCCGGATGGCTTGCAATGAACGCGCCGAGGTCATTCGGCACCACGCTTGAATGCACGATCGCGGCGTCGAGGCTGCCCGGCCGGTGCGCAGACGCGCAGACGTCCCACAGGGCGATCCCATTCTGGACGAGGCGTTGCGCGCGTTCCGCGTAGGCCAGTTCCGGGCCCGCGCCAAAGAGTCGCCCCATGATTTTCCAGAACGCATTCTGAGGTTGGGCGTAGTACTGCTGCCGCTGGAGCGAAACCTGCCCGGGCAGGCTGCCGAGAATCAGCACCCGTGCGTGCGCGTCGGCGATGGGCGGGAAGCTCTTGTCATGCATAGGCAAACTAGCCCCGGCTCCGTTCAAAACACGTCAGCCGCACATCCACGCTGAGCGACAGTGCCGTCAGCGCAGCAGCCTCCGCGCGGCCCTCGGCACTGGCGCGGAAGAGATGCGGCGTCATCGCCAGCAGATCGGCGATCTGCTCGGCACTGGTCAGCTCGATCGAGAAGCGGACCGTTTCCGTCGGCAGGCGGCTGAAGCCTGCCGGCGTGTGCAGGTCGGCCGGGCGTTCCGGTTTCAGGCTGGGGTAGATGATCTCGCGCAGTTCGCGCAGATGATCCGGCCCGGCATCGACCTGCACCAGCAGGCCGCCCGGCTTGAGCACCCGCGCAAACTCCGCATACACGGGGAAGCCGAACATGCACAGCACGCGATCCAGCGTGCCCGGCAGCACCGGCAGGTTGGCGTTGCTGCCCACTACCCAGTTGGGCCGCCTATCCTGCTTCGCCGCCGACAACACCGCCCATTTTGAAATATCCAGCCCCAGCAGCGCCAGCGTTTGCTCATCCCCCACCGCTGCGGCCAGCTGGCGCTGGTAGTAACCCTCGCCACATCCGGCATCGAGACAACTGATGCTCGCGTCAGCGGGCAGGCCGTCCAGCACGGCCCGGCTCACCGCAGCGGCAATCGGCTGGTAAAAGCCGGCCGTCAGAAAACGCCGACGCGCCGCGACCATCTCCTTGCTGTCGCCCGGATCGCGCGAGCGCTTGTGCTGCACCGGCAACAGGTTCGTGTAGCCCTGGCTGGCGATGTCGAAACTGTGGCCGGACGCGCAGGTCCAGGCGGAGCCGGTGCAATGCAAGGGCGTGCCGTCCAGCGGACAGGCCAGCGCCTGGAAGGGCGTAATGCTCATTGCCTGGCGTCCTGACAGCGCAAGATACGAGCCAAGGCGATGGTGTGAGAGGGCAGCGCGAAAACCGAGGTCATTTTTTTGATGGAGTCTCGTCTGAATCGCGCCGCACGTAATTTCGGTTCGCCAGTGCAGCGATGCCCCAGGCTGCCAACCAAACTGTCACTACCCAGAACACGGCAACAAAGGCCCAACCAAACACCGTGGGTGAACACCAGCCCCAGCCACACAAACCGTTGTGCTCAAGTAATCCAGGAACCCCTACCTTATGGAAAACGTAAACCGACAGCAACGGCACGAGCGTAACGATGCTTGCAGGGGAATCCAGGTACGCAGGCCAGAAAAACCCCGGAAGTACTAAAACCGCGTACCCAGTGATGATCAGCGCTGCGATTTTTAGGACTCTTGGCTTGAACATTCTCGAAAGACAAAATTGGAGCTAAAGGGCAGGGCGCTGTCGCGCCCACCTGGCTGAGGGGACACAGGATGTTGCGGGATATTATCCCCAATGTTTCCATCTGGAGCCGCTGGACGGAGCCATTCCCTTGGCTAGACTCAGTAAGCGCGGAAATCGAATGTCCGAATGCACAAACGAAGTCTCAACCAGGAGCATAGCGATGCACAATGATTTGAACGACACCGGCAAGCTGGTTTTGCGTCTGACCCTTGGAGTCCTGATCCTGCTCCATGGCATTGCCAAGCTCACCCACGGCATCGACCCGATCCAGGGCATGGTGGCCGGCATGGGCATGCCCGTCTTTTTCGCCTATGGCGTCTTCGCAGGTGAAGTGCTGGGGCCGCTTCTGCTCATCATCGGTTTTTATGCGCGCATCGGCGCCGCACTGATCGCCATCAACATGCTCTTCGCGATCGCGCTTGCCCACACCAGCGAACTCACGAGCCTCAACCAAACGGGCGGCTGGGCGCTGGAATTGCAGGGCATGTTCCTGTTCAGCGCGATCGCACTGGTGCTCCTGGGCCCTGGGCGGTTCGGCGTCAACCAGCGCTGAGAAACACAAGCCGGCGTCGGCTGGTAGATTCCCGGACCGAACAGATCCTTTGACTCAGCGAGCATTCGAACCGAGCTCATAGGATCGAGTTGAACGCTCATCGAGATATCCCGTTTAACGGATTCACCCCGGGGTTTGCAGTGCTGCCTGCATCGCCTGCTCGCTCACCGGGTAGGTCAACACAGCATGGACGGGAAACAGTTCCAGCAGCTTGCCGATATGGTCTTCTTCACGGGGATGCATGAACACGATCATCTTCGCCTGCGGCGCAAAGCGTTGCAGGGACCTGAGCGTGACATCCAGATTCGAGACGTTTGCGCCGGCGTAATTGTTGCCCCAGCCGTAAATGAATTCCCCCACGAAGAAATCCGGCGGCTGTTTCTGCAACGCCCGGTGAAGATTTCGGGCACTGTCGAAGCGCTCGGCCGCAATGCCCAGCTTCTGATACAAGGCACTGAAATCGGGGTGGAAGGGGGATTCGATCAGGGAAAAAAGTGTTTGCATGCTACTGCCGTTTACATGGGCGCTCGTTGGCTATTGTCCTGACAGACTGGGGTGCGAGTATAGGTGGGGGGTGAAAGCGTGGCGCGAAAACCGTGGTTTGTTCCTATTGTTTGGCGCCCTAAAATCTGGAGTCGTTTTCGCAAGGTATTCCGTCATGGTCACCATCCATTTTGGTGTCAGGACAGTTCCTTAGGAAATACTCGGCTTCTGCTCTCGAATGCATTTGGCTGCAATGTTGCCGACCATCGCAATGGAAGCGGCTGGGGGCTGCCGTATCGCGGGATGGTGTTTCGTATGCTGTTTGTGGCGCCGCGCGGTGGGTGTACTCGTTATAACCATAGGCGCCCAGGGCGATCACAAATCCAAGTGGAATGAGGCGCCCCAGCAGACCGGATTTGTGGGGGCGTTTAGCGGGTTCGCTCAGGCGATACGGTTTTTCGGTCGGGCGCGTGGGACACAGGATGTTCTTTGCCTGCTGCTTCCCGTCCTTGCCGATGCCGATCTCGTACGTGACGCGCTCACCGAGCCGGGGTCGTTGGCCGCCTCGTGGAAAGGCGGAGATATGGGCAAACACTTCCGGTCCGCCCTGAGTGGACGTGATGAATCCAAAGCCGCGATCATCGTTCCATTTTGTAAGTATTCCGTCTATACGCATAAGTATTCGAGCTTGCCTAATTGGAGCTATCCCTATTTGATGCAAGTGTGCTCAGTAGCTAGGACTTCTCGACGATGTGCCCCTTGTCCAAAGCCGCGCCGCAATACGGGCAGGATCGTAGCCGAGTATGGGTCGGCCGCGCGCATTTCGGGCAGGTCGTTGGCTTACCCGTGATTTTTCCGTCCTTTCGTCCATCGCGGATGTCGATCTCGGCAATTTTGGCTTCGATATCCTTTTCAGTAAGGTCCGTCTTCTCACTCAGCAATTCCCATAGACCTTGGGTAATGATCGCTAGCCTGTCCATCTTGGCTTCCAAACGCAGCACTTCTTTATGAAGCCGTTCGGCGTTGCTGGCCGAATCTTGTTTTGCAGATTCAGCGGTAGCGTTGGCTTGACTGATTTGGCCTTGCTGAATGAGATCCCAGAGCATTTCTGTCCTAACGAGAGTTTGATCGATGCTGCATGACTTGGCCGATCGAGTGCGCGCCCGGCGCATAGCCGGCCATCGCCGCGCCGGTGATCGAGACGAAGACGCCGGTCAGCACAAAGGGCAGGGCGGTGCGGCGCAGCGGGCGCGGCCGGCCCGGGGGGGGGGGGGGGGGGGGGGGGGTGGGGGGGGGGGGGGGGGGGGGGGGGGTCAACCCCCCCCTTTTACCCCCCCCCGCCCGGCGGGCCCACGCCGAGGTGATGGC
>JAIBFA010000057.1 GCA_019459325.1 Thiobacillus sp. | reverse complement strand
GAGGCAATACGCCAAACTCCTCGGCGACATCAAGGAAAGCGTCTTCGAGCTGGGCTTCGAGCGACAGCGGAACGTGAACGGCCATCTGGTCGCCGTCGAAGTCGGCGTTGAACGCCGCACACACCAGCGGGTGCAGCTGGATCGCCTTGCCTTCGATCAGCACCGGCTCGAACGCCTGGATGCCCAGGCGGTGCAGCGTTGGCGCGCGGTTCAGCATCACCGGATGCTCGCGGATGACCTCTTCCAGCAGATCCCACACGATCGGCTCTTCGTCTTCGACCATCTTCTTGGCGGCCTTGATCGTGGTCGCCAGCCCCAGCACTTCGAGGCGGTTGAAGATGAAGGGCTTGAACAGTTCAAGCGCCATCTTCTTCGGCAGGCCGCACTGGTGCAGCTTCAGCGTCGGGCCCACCACGATGACCGAACGGCCCGAGTAGTCGACGCGCTTGCCCAGCAGGTTCTGGCGGAAGCGGCCGCTCTTGCCCTTGATCATGTCGGCCAGCGATTTCAGCGGGCGCTTGTTGGCGCCGGTCATCGCCTTGCCGCGACGGCCGTTGTCGAGCAGCGAATCCACTGCTTCCTGCAACATGCGCTTTTCGTTGCGCACGATGATTTCAGGCGCCTTCAGCTCCAACAATCTTTTCAGACGGTTGTTGCGGTTGATGACGCGGCGATACAGATCGTTCAAGTCGGAGGTCGCGAAACGGCCGCCGTCCAGCGGCACCAGCGGACGCAGTTCGGGCGGCAGCACCGGCAGCACTTCGAGGATCATCCACTCGGGCTTGATGCCGGACTTCTGGAAGCCCTCGAGAATCTTCAGACGCTTCGACAGCTTCTTCAGCTTGGTGTCGGAACCGGTCTTGCTGATTTCCGAGTGCAGGCTTTCCACTTCGGTATGCAGGTCGAGCGAACGCAGCAGTTCGCGCACGGCTTCCGCGCCCATCAGCGCCTTGAATTCGTCGCCATATTCTTCCAACTTGGCGAGATAGTCTTCTTCGGTCAGCAACTGACCGCGGTTGAGCGGCGTCATGCCCGGCTCGACCACCACGAAGCCTTCGAAGTAGAGCACGCGTTCGATGTCGCGCAGCGTCATGTCGAGCACCATGCCCAGACGCGACGGCAGCGACTTCAGGAACCAGATATGGGCGACCGGCGAGGCCAGCTCGATATGGCCCATGCGCTCGCGGCGCACCTTGGACAGTGTGACTTCGACGCCGCATTTTTCGCAGATGACGCCGCGGTGCTTGAGGCGCTTGTACTTGCCGCACAGACATTCGTAATCCTTGACCGGACCGAAAATCTTGGCGCAGAACAGGCCGTCACGCTCCGGCTTGAAGGTGCGGTAGTTGATGGTCTCCGGCTTCTTCACTTCGCCGTACGACCAGGAGCGGATTTTCTCCGGCGACGCCAGGCCGATCTTGATGGCGTCGAACTCTTCCTCGTGGGTGGCCTGCTTGAATAGATCCAACAGTGCTTTCATGGCTGTGTCCTCACCCTAAATTAATAACGTTCCAGATCGATGTCGATGCCGAGCGAACGGATTTCCTTCACTAGCACGTTGAAGGATTCCGGCATGCCGGCTTCGATCTTGTGGTCGCCCTTGACGATGTTCTCGTACACCTTGGTACGGCCGTTCACATCGTCGGACTTCACCGTCAGCATTTCCTGCAGCACGTAGGAGGCGCCGTAGGCTTCCAGCGCCCACACTTCCATTTCGCCGAAGCGCTGGCCGCCGAACTGCGCCTTGCCGCCCAGCGGCTGCTGGGTGACCAGCGAGTACGGGCCGGTGGAACGTGCATGCATCTTGTCGTCGACCAGGTGGTGCAGCTTCAGCACGTGCTTGTAGCCCACCGTCACTTGGCGATCGAAGGCTTCGCCGGTACGGCCGTCGTACAGCGTGACCTGGCCGCCTTCCGGCAATCCGGCCAGCTTCAGCATCTGGCGGATTTCGTCTTCCGACGCGCCATCGAACACCGGCGAGGCGAACGGCACACCCTTTTTCAGGTTGCGTCCCAGCTCGATGATTTCATCGTCGGTGAAGCTATCGAGGTCTTCCGACTTGCCCGACTGGTTGTAGATCTGCTTCAAGAAATTGCGCAGATCCTTCACCAGCGTCTTGGTCTGCGCTGCCAGCATTTCTCCGATGCGCTCGCCCAGACCCTTGGCGGCCCAACCGAGGTGGGTTTCCAGGATCTGGCCGATGTTCATCCGCGACGGCACGCCGAGCGGATTCAGCACGATGTCGACCGGACGTCCGTCTTCCATGAAGGGCATGTCTTCGACCGGAACGATCTTCGACACCACGCCCTTGTTGCCGTGGCGGCCGGCCATCTTGTCGCCGGGCTGCAGGCGGCGCTTGACCGCCAGGTAGACCTTGACCATCTTCTGCACGCCGGGCGGCAGTTCGTCGCCGGCGGTGAGTTTTTTCTTCTTCTCTTCGAACATCGCATCGAATTCGATGCGCTTCTGCGTCAGGCTGTCCTTCAGCGACTCGACCTGGCGGCTGGCTTCGTCGTCGGCCAGGCGGATGTCGAACCAGTCGTGGCGATTCACCGACTCCAGGTAATCCTTGGTGATCTTGCTGCCCTTGGCGAGCTTCTTCGGCCCGCCGTTGGCAACCTTCAGGTGCAGCAGCTTTTCCAGTCGCGCAAAGGTGTCGTCCTCGACGATCCGCATGCGGTCGGTCACATCCTTCTTGTATTCGGCGAGCTGCGTGTCGATGATCGACTGCGCGCGCTTGTCGCGCTCGATGCCTTCGCGGGTGAACACCTGCACGTCGATGACCACGCCCGACATGCCGGACGGCACCTTGAGGCTGGTGTCCTTCACGTCGCTGGCCTTTTCGCCGAAGATGGCGCGCAGCAGTTTTTCTTCCGGAGTCAGCTGGGTTTCGCCCTTGGGCGTGACCTTGCCGACCAGCACATCGCCCGCCTCGACTTCCGCGCCGATGGCGATGATGCCGGACTCATCCAGACGCCCCAGCTGGCGCTCGGCCAGATTGGAAATGTCGCGGGTGATTTCTTCCGGCCCGAGTTTGGTGTCACGCGCCACCACCGACAATTCCTCGATGTGGATCGAGGTATAGCGGTCTTCGGCAACAACCTTCTCGTTGATCAGGATCGAGTCTTCGAAGTTGTAGCCGTTCCACGGCATGAAGGCGACCAGCATGTTCTGCCCCAGCGCCAGCTCTCCCATGTCGGTCGAGGCGCCATCGGCAATCACGTCGCCGCGGGCGATCACGTCGCCGACCTTCACCAGCGGACGCTGGTTGATGTTGGTGTTCTGGTTGGAACGCGTGTACTTGATCAGCGAATAGATGTCCACGCCGACCTCGCCCGCGCGCGCTTCCTCGTCATGCACGCGGATCACGATACGGCTGGCGTCGATGTAGTCGACGATGCCGCCGCGATGCGCAGTCACCACGGTGCCGGAGTCGACCGCAGCGGTGCGCTCGATGCCGGTGCCGACGAAGGGCTTCTCGGGACGCAGACAGGGCACCGCCTGACGCTGCATGTTGGAGCCCATCAGCGCGCGGTTGGCGTCGTCGTGCTCGAGGAAGGGAATCAGGGACGCCGCCACCGACACGATCTGCGCCGGCGCCACGTCCATGTATTCGATCTTGTCGGGAGCCGACAGCGTGAACTCGTTCTTGAAGCGGCACGACACCAGGTCGTCCTTGAACTTGCTCTTCGCGTCGAGATCGGCGTTGGCCTGTGCGATCACGTATTTGCTTTCCTCGATCGCCGAAAGGTATTCGATTTCGTCGGTGACCTTGTGGTTGATCACTTTCCGGTACGGCGTTTCGATGAAGCCATACCAGTTGGTGCGCGCGAACAGGGCCAGCGAGTTGATCAGGCCGATGTTCGGGCCTTCCGGCGTTTCGATCGGGCAGACACGGCCGTAGTGGGTCGGGTGCACGTCGCGCACCTCGAAGCCGGCGCGCTCACGCGTCAGACCGCCCGGGCCCAGTGCCGAAACACGGCGCTTGTGGGTGATCTCGGACAGCGGGTTGGTCTGGTCCATGAACTGGCTCAACTGGCTGGAGCCGAAGAATTCCTTGATCGCCGCCGACACCGGCTTGGCATTGATCAGGTCGTGCGGCATCAGATTGTCGGACTCGGCCTGCGAGAGGCGCTCGCGCACCGCGCGCTCGACCCGCACCAGACCGGCGCGGAACTGGTTCTCCGCCAACTCGCCGACCGAACGCACGCGGCGGTTGCCGAGGTGGTCGATATCGTCGATTTCGCCGCGGCCGTTGCGCAGTTCGACCAGAATCTTGATGACGGCGACGATGTCTTCGGTCGACAGCGTGCCGGTACCGGTCAGCTCGTCGCGACCGATGCGGCGGTTGAACTTCATGCGGCCCACGGCCGACAGGTCATAGCGGTCTTCGCTGAAGAACAGGTTGCCGAACAGCGCATTCACCGCATCTTCGGTGGGCGGCTCGCCCGGGCGCATCATGCGGTAGATCGCCACCTTGGCAGCGTATTCGTCGGTGGTGTCGTCGGTGCGTAGCGTCTGCGAAATGAAGGCGCCGTGGTCAAGATCGTTGGTATAGAGCGTGTTGAATTTCTCAATACCGGCAGCAGCCAGCTTGGTCAGCAGCTCCTCGGTGATCTCGTCGTTGGCACGCGCCACCAGTTCGCCGGTGTTCTTGTCGACCACATCATGCGACAGCACGCGACCCACCACGAACTCGGCCGGCACCGCCCATTTCTTGACGCCGGCGGCATCCAGCTCGCGGATGTGCTTGGCCGTGATGCGCTTGTCCTTCGGCACGATGACATGATCGTCCTTGCCGCAGATGTCGAAGCGTGCAATCTCGCCGCGCAGACGCTCGGGCACCAGTTCGAACTGCACCCCCTGGGTGTTGATGTAGAAGGTGTCCTTGCTGAAGAAGTCGTCCAGAATGGTCGCCGGCGTATAACCCAGCGCCTTCAGCAGGATGGTCACAGGCATCTTGCGGCGACGGTCGACGCGGAAGAACAGGATGTCCTTGGCGTCGAATTCGAAGTCCAGCCACGAGCCGCGGTAGGGAATCACGCGCGCCGAAAACAGCAGCTTGCCCGAGCTGTGGGTCTTGCCGCGGTCGTGCTCGAAGAACACGCCGGGCGAGCGATGCAGCTGCGACACGATCACGCGCTCGGTGCCGTTGATGACGAAGGAACCGGTCGGGGTCATGAGCGGGATTTCGCCCATGTAGACTTCCTGCTCCTTGACTTCCTTGATCGTCGGCTTGGACGCCTCCTTGTCCATGATCACCAGACGCACCTTGGCGCGCAGCGGCGCGCAATAGGTCAGGCCCCGCTGCTGGCATTCCTTGATGTCGAACACCGGTTCGCCGAGGTTGTAGCTGACATATTCCAGCCGCGCGTTCTTGGAGTGGCTCTCGATCGGGAAAATCGAGGTGAACGCGGCTTGCAGGCCCTCGTTCAGGCGCTCATCGCGCGTACGGCCTTCCTGCAGGAAGGCGCGATAGGATTCAAGCTGGGTCGCCAGAAGAAAAGGCACCGGAAGGGTGTTGGTCCGGCTGGCAAAGCTCTTGCGCAGACGTTTTTTCTCGGTAAAGGTATAAGCCATGGGGTCTCCTTGACGATCAGGGGCAAGCGGGCACGCGGGCTACGGCCATCGCTTTGTGAGGCACACGCAAAAAGCAAACGACCCGGAAGCCGATTCCGGGTTCCGGGTATTTGCTGCTTGCGTCTGCTGCGGGTTTCCCCGCAACACACGATCGAATTAAATTCGTCACCGGAATGAGGCGGCGCACTTGCGCGCACCGCCCTGAAGCCCGTTGACTTATTTGACTTCGACGGAAGCGCCAGCTTCTTCCAACTGCTTTTTCAGCGCGTCGGCATCGGCCTTGCTCACGCCTTCCTTCACGGCCTTGGGGGCGCCGTCGACCAGGTCCTTGGCTTCTTTCAGGCCCAGACCGGTTGCAGCACGCACCACCTTGATGACTTCCACTTTCTTTTCGCCAGCGGAATTCAGCATCACGGTGAACTCGGTCTGCTCTTCGGCAGCAGCGGCACCACCACCAGCGGCGGGGGCGGCCACGGCAACCGCAGCGGCAGCGGCGGAAACGCCGAATTTCTCTTCCATTTCCTTGATGAGCTCGGACAGCTCAAGCACGGTCATGCCAGCGATGGCGTCCAGAATGTCAGCTTTTGCAACAGCCATTTGTAATACTCCTGTCAATTGTGCTTCAGATTAAAAACAATATCGTCGATTCGGATGTCGACAGGGCGCTTAAGCGGCCTGCTTGTCACGCACCGCAGCCAGTCCGCGAACGAACTTGGTCGGCACTTCGTTGAGCGTACGAACGAATTGCGCGATCGGGGCCTGCATGGTGCCCAAGAGCTTGGACAACAGTTCCTCACGGCTGGGCATGCTGGCCAGATTCCCCACGTCCTTGGCGGACATGATGAAATTGGGCATGGCACCGGCCTTGATGACGAACTTGTCGTTGGTCTTGGCGAACTCGTGCATCACCTTGGCGGCAGCCACCGGGTCTTTGGAAATGCCATAGGCAAGCGGCCCGACCAGCTGGTCGGCAATGCCTGCAAAGGGCGTATCCGCAACCGCGCGGCGCACCAGCGTGTTCTTCAACACGCGCAGATAAACGCCTTCCTTGCGTGCTTGCGCGCGCAACTGGGTCATGTTTTCCACCGTGATGCCACGGTATTCGGCTACGACAACCGTCTGGGCACCCGCGACTTCTGCGGAAACCTCAGCAACGACGGCTTTCTTTTCTTCAAGATTCAGACTCAAGGTCTTACCTCCTTCTCAGTTACGAAGCGTTGCCCGCTCCGGCTGGCGACCTTGACAGGAAAATCCTGCTGGGGAACGCCATCTGCGTAGGGTCCAGCCTGGGCAAACAGAGGACGGTACTGCTCATCACCCATTTACCTTCCGCTGGTCATTAAATCCTTTCGGATGCCTACGGTCTTTGACAACCCGCCCGCCAAACAACCGGCTGACGGCCCAAAGTTCACTCAGCCCCTCTTTCCAGAGAGACCTGCAATTAATTTATGCGCTGACGCTGGCCTGGTCTACGCGCACACCCACGCCCATGGTGCTGGACACCGACAGACGCTTGAAATAGATGCCCTTGGAGCTGGCCGGCTTGGCGCGCTGCAGTGCGTCCAGCAGTGCAGCCAGGTTCTCTTTCAGGTCTTCCACGCTAAACGAAGCGCGGCCGATGGTGCAGTGCACAATGCCGCCTTTGTCGGTGCGGTACTGCACCTGACCGGCTTTGGCGTTTTTCACTGCACCCACCACGTCCGCCGACACCGTACCCACCTTCGGGTTCGGCATCAGGCCACGCGGGCCCAGTATCTGGCCGAGCTGACCGACCACACGCATCGCGTCGGGCGTGGCGATCACCACGTCGAAATCCATTTTGCCGGCCTTGATCTCAGCCGCCAGGTCGTCGAAACCGACGATATCGGCGCCCGCATCTTTTGCCTTCTGCACGTTGTCGCCCTGGGCGAACACGGCCACGCGAACGGTCTTGCCGATCCCCTTGGGCAGAACGACTGCACCCCGCACCATCTGGTCCGATTTGCGAGCGTCAACGCCGAGGTTCACCGCAATATCGATCGACTCGTCGAACTTGGCGGTCGCGGATTCCTTGACCAGTTGGAGCGCATCGACAACCGGGTAGTTGCGGTTGCGGTCGATTTTTTCCTTGAGTGCGCGCAAGCGCTTGGATACGTTAGCCATCTCAGACTCCCTCCACGATGATGCCCATGGAACGGGCCGTGCCTGCAATGGTGCGCACTGCCGCGTCCATGTTGGCCGCGGTCAGGTCGGGCTCTTTGGCCTTGGCGATCTCTTCCAACTGGGCGCGCGTAATCGTGCCCACCTTGTCGAGGTGCGGCCTGGCGCTGCCCTTGTCGAGCTTGATCGCCTTCTTGATCAGCACCGTCGCGGGCGGCGTCTTCATGATGAAGGTGAAGCTCTTGTCCGCAAACGCAGTGATCACGACCGGAATCGGCAGACCGGGCTCCATGCCCTGCGTCTTGGCGTTGAACGCCTTGCAGAATTCCATGATGTTCAGGCCGCGCTGACCGAGCGCGGGACCGATGGGGGGCGACGGGTTGGCTTTACCCGCCGGCACTTGCAGCTTGATATAGCCGACAATCTTCTTTGCCATGATGGCTCCTAATAAGTGAGTACCAGCGCGCTTTGGGTTGCCCTACTCGCGCTCCTCTCCGGATAACCGGATATTTGGCCGAACCGGGCCGTTCAATATGAACGGCCCAGGCTCAGCTCTTCTCGACCTGACCGAACCCCAGTTCGACGGGGGTCGCCCGGCCAAAAATCATCACCGACACGCGCAGCTTGCTCTTGTCGTAGTTCACTTCTTCCACGTTGCCGTTGAAGTCGGTGAACGGACCGTCGATCACGCGCACCGTCTCGCCCACCTCGAACAACACCTTGGGCTTGGGCTTTTCCACGCCCTCGCGCATCTGATCGAGAATGGACTGCACTTCCTTTTCAGAGATGGGAGCAGGCTTGGTTGCCGTACCGCCGACAAAACCAGTGACCTTCGGCGTGCTCTTCACCAAATGCCAGGTGTCGTCGTCCATCTCCATCTGCACCAGGACATAGCCGGGGAAGAACTTGCGCTCGGCAGTCTTTTTCTGACCGCCTTTCATTTCCACCACCTCTTCCACCGGCACCAGGATTTCGCCGAAGCGATCCTTCATGCCAGCACGCTCGATGCGCTCGACCAGATTGCGCGCAACGCTTTTCTCGAAGCCGGAGTAGGCATGAACCACATACCACCGCATACTCAACTCCCCTGTCCCATAGCCAGCTTGACCAGCCACAACAAAATACCATCCACCGCCCACAGAAAGAGCGACATCACGACCACAAAGGCCATGACCACACCCGTCATCTGGACAGTCTCCTTACGGGTCGGCCAGACAACTTTCTTGGCCTCGTCACGCGCATCGAGCGCAAAGCTGAAAAAACGCTTGCCCGGGCCCGACATCCCCGCCACCACGCCTGCCAGAACAACGCCCGCGATAACGGACAGCACACGCACCACGGTGGGCGCGTCCGCCAAAAAATAAAAGCCGGCCACCCCTGCGATGACCAGCAACACTGCTACCAGCAGCTTGAGTTTGTCAGCCATGAATGCTGTGCGCCTCGCGGCTTATCCTGTGGCAGGCCAAGAGGGTCTCGAACCCCCAACCTTCGGTTTTGGAGACCGACGCTCTACCAATTGAGCTATTGGCCTGTATTCTTGAAGGCCGGCATCCAGCACACATCTCGCGCACCGAACCCGGCCTTGTTTTCAACCGCCCGCCTTTACTCTTCGATCTTGGCCACGACGCCGGCACCGACGGTGCGGCCGCCTTCGCGGATGGCAAAACGCAGACCTTCGTCCATGGCGATCGGCTGAATCAGCGACACCTTGATGCTGACGTTGTCGCCAGGCATCACCATTTC
>JAIBFA010000052.1 GCA_019459325.1 Thiobacillus sp. | reverse complement strand
ATTCCGAGCACCGCGCAACACCGCCCTGTGTTCGCGCAGTAGGTTATTCAGCCTCTCCGGAGCGGGACGACCCGCAAGGAAAAATATGTTCGACAAGGTTCTCATCGCCAACCGCGGCGCCATCGCCTGCCGCATCATCCGCACCCTGCGCACCATGGGGGTGAAATCGGTCGCCGTCTATTCCGAGGCCGATCGCCACAGCCTGCACGTGCGGCTCGCCGACGAAGCGGTCGAGATCGGCCCCGCGCCGGCGGCGCAGAGCTACCTGCGCGCCGAGAAAATCCTCGAAGCGGCCAAGGCCACTGGCGCCCAGGCCATCCATCCCGGCTACGGCTTCCTGTCCGAGAACCCCGGCTTCGCCGAGGACTGCGCGGCCGCCGGCATCGCCTTCATCGGGCCGAGCCCCGAGCAGATGCGCGCCTTCGGTCTCAAGCACACTGCGCGCGATCTGGCCGAGCACAACAAGGTGCCGCTGCTGCCCGGTTCCGGGCTGCTCTCCGACGCCGGCCACGCCCAGGCCGAGGCCGCGCGCATCGGCTACCCGGTGATGCTGAAGAGCACCGCCGGAGGCGGCGGCATCGGCATGCGCCTGATCTGGAGCGCCGACGAACTGGTCGAAGCCTTCCAGTCGGTCGAGCGGCTGGCGCGCGCCAACTTCAAGGAAGCGGGCATCTTCCTCGAAAAGTACGTCGAACACGCGCGCCACATCGAGGTGCAGATCTTCGGCGACGGCAAAGGTCATGTGGTCGCGCTGGGCGAGCGCGACTGTTCGGTGCAGCGGCGCAACCAGAAGGTCATCGAGGAAACCCCGGCACCCGGCCTCACCGATATTCAGCGTTCGAGCCTGCTGGCTACGGCGGTGCGCCTCGGCGAAGCCGTAGGCTACCGTTCCGCCGGCACGGTCGAATTCGTCTACGACACCTTGAGCGGCGAATTCTATTTCCTGGAAGTGAACACCCGCTTACAGGTCGAGCACGGTGTCACCGAGGAAGTGACCGGTGTCGATCTGGTCGAATGGATGGTGAGGGAAGCCGCCGGTGAACTCGATCTCGCCGGCTTCAAGGCCGATCCCAGGGGCGCATCGATGCAGGTGCGCCTTTACGCCGAAGACCCGGGCAAGGACTTCCAGCCCGCCGCCGGCGTGCTGACCGAAGTGGTATTCCCGGCCGACGCGCGCATCGAAACCTGGGTCGAACGCGGCTCGGACGTGCCACCGTTCTACGACCCGATGGTGGCCAAGATCATCGTCAAGGGAAGCGACCGCGCTGACGCCTTGGAAAAAATGCAGCAGGTGCTGGCGAACACCCGCGTCGCCGGTATCGAGACCAACCTCGGCTACCTTTCGCAGATCGTGCGCGACGCGGTGTTTAGGGAAGGGCGCCAGACCACGCGCTATCTCAACGCCTTCCACTACCGCCCGGCGACGATCGACGTCATCGAACCCGGCGTACAGAGCAGCATCCAGGATTGGCCGGGCCGCACCGGCTACTGGGACGTCGGCGTGCCGCCGTCGGGACCGATGGACGCGCTGGCGCTGCGGCTTGCCAACACCTTGGCCGGCAATGCCGAAGGCGCGGCCGGACTCGAACTGACCGTCGCCGGCCCCACGCTGCGCTTCAACTGCGACGCGCGGATCGCGCTAGCCGGCGCCGACATGGGCGCCGAGCTCGACGGCGTTGCGATTGCCAACTGGGCGGCGCATGCGGTGAAGGCCGGTTCGATCCTGAAACTCGGCGCGATCAAGGACACCGGCTGCCGTACCTACCTCGCGGTGCGCGGCGGCTTCGACGTGCCGGAGTATCTCGGCAGCCAATCCACTTTCACGCTGGGTCAATTTGGCGGCCACGCCGGGCGTACGCTGCGGGTCGGCGATGTGCTGCACATCCCGGCAGCGGAAGTCTCGAACACCGACACCGCATTGCCCGCCGCTCTGATCCCCGCCTACGCCCACGCCTGGGAAATCGGCGTGCTCTACGGCCCGCACGGCGCACCGGACTTCTTCACCGACGCCGATATCGAGATGTTCTTCGCCACCGACTGGGAGGTGCATTACAACTCCAGCCGCACCGGCGTGCGCCTGATCGGCCCACGCCCGCAGTGGGCGCGCAAGGATGGCGGCGAAGCCGGCCTGCATCCGTCCAACATCCACGACAACGCCTACGCCATCGGCGCGGTCGACTTCACCGGCGACATGCCGGTGATCCTGGGCCCGGACGGCCCCAGCCTCGGCGGCTTCGTCTGCCCGGCCACCATCGTGCAGGCCGAGCTGTGGAAGATGGGCCAGTTGCGTCCCGGCGATACGGTGCGCTTCAAGCGTTTGAGCCAGGCGCAGGCCGAGCGCATAGAAGCGGCCCAGGATGCCGCCATCACCAGCCTCGCTGCCCCGGCTGCGCCCGCGCTCGTCCCCGATGCCGAGCCGCTCGCCGAACCCGTTCTGCACCGCACCCCCGAAACCGACAACTCCGTCGCCGTCGCCTACCGCCGCGCCGGCGACAAATACCTGCTCATCGAATACGGCCCGCTGGTGCTCGACCTCAACCTGCGCTTCCGCGTGCATGCGTTGATGACGCATCTTCAGGCGATGGCCGTGCCGGGCATCCTCGACCTCACGCCCGGCATCCGCTCGCTGCAGGTGCACTACGATTCGCGCGTGCTGCCGCTGAGCAAATTGATGGACCTGCTTCTGGCCGCGGAAAAGGCGTTGCCCGCGATCGAGGACATGCAGGTTCCCACCCGCATCGTGCACATCCCGCTGTCGTGGGACGACGCCGCCACCAAACTGGCGATCGAGAAATACATGCAGTCGGTGCGCAAGGACGCGCCCTGGTGTCCGAGCAACATCGAGTTCATCCGCCGCATCAACGGGCTCGACTCCATCGATGAAGTGAAGCGCATCGTCTTAGACGCCAGCTACCTGGTGATGGGCCTGGGCGACGTGTATCTCGGCGCCCCGGTGGCGACGCCGGTCGATCCGCGCCATCGCCTCGTCACCACCAAATACAACCCCGCGCGCACCTGGACCCCGGAAAATGCCGTCGGCATCGGCGGCGCCTACATGTGCGTGTACGGCATGGAAGGCCCCGGCGGCTACCAGTTCGTCGGCCGCACGCTGCAGATGTGGAATCGCTGGCGGCAGACCGCCGACTTCACCGACGGCAAGCCGTGGCTGTTGCGCTTCTTCGACCAGGTGCGATTCTTCCCGGTGAGTGAGGAAGAACTGCTGAAAATCCGCGAGGATTTCCCGCTTGGCCGTTATCAATTGAAAGTGGAAGAAACCAGCTTCAGCCTGCGCGAATACAACCAGTTTCTCGCCGACAACAGTGCGTCCATCACCGCCTTCAAGACGCAGCAGCAGGCCTCGTTCGACGCCGAGCGCGAGCGCTGGCGCGCCAGCGGCCAGGCCGAATACGCCAGCGACCTGACCGTGGCCGAAGCCGCGCCCGACAGCGAACTCGACCTGCCGGAAAACGGCCGCGCCATCGCCAGCCACGTCGCCGGCAACGTGTGGAAAGTCGAAGTGGAGGAGGGCGCTGCCGTGAAGCAGGGCGACCCGCTGGTCATCGTCGAATCGATGAAGATGGAATTCGCCGTGATGGCGCCGTGCGACGGCCGCATCCACAAGGTGTTCTGCCGCGAAGGCGGACAGGTGAGCGCCGGGCAGGACCTGCTGGTGCTGGTGAGCGAGTGAGGAATCGAACATGAATGCATCGCTCGACATCGTCACCCTGCGCCAGCGCTACCAGTCCGGCGAACTCACCCCGCTTGCACTGGTGGACGACCTGCTCGGCCGTCTGAGCGGCGAAGACAGCCATCACATCTGGATCAGCCGCCTCGGCGCCGATGCACTGCGCGCCTACGCAAGGAATCTCGAAGGCAAGGACATCGCCAGCCTGCCGCTCTACGGCATCCCCTTCGCCATCAAGGACAACATCGACCTCGCGGGCCTGTCCACCACCGCCGGTTGCCCGGAGTATGCGTACACGCCGGAGCGCAGCGCCACCGTCGTTGCGCGCCTGATCGACGCCGGTGCCATCCCAATCGGAAAGACCAACCTCGACCAGTTCGCCACCGGTCTCAACGGCACCCGCTCGCCCTACGGCGCCTGCCGCAACGCCTTCAACCCCGACTTCATTTCGGGCGGTTCCAGTTCCGGCTCAGCCGTCGCCGTGGCGCTTGGCTTGGCGAGCTTTTCCCTCGGCACCGACACCGCCGGTTCCGGCCGCGTGCCCGCCGCGTTCAACAACCTGGTCGGCCACAAGCCGAGCTGCGGCGCGCTGTCGACGCGCGGCGTGGTGCCCGCCTGCCGCTCGCTCGACGCGGTGTCGATCTTCGCGCTCACCGCCGAGGACGCCGAGCGCGTGCTGGCGGTGGCCGCCGGCTTCGATGCCGAGGATGAGTATTCAAGACCGCTGGCACCGCACGGCTTCGACTTCGGCCGCGCGCCGGCTTTTCGTTTCGGCGTGCCGATGCAGACGGATCTTGAATTCTTCGGCAACGCCGAGGCGGCACGCCTGTTCGGCGAAGCGGTGGCCAGGATGGAATCGCTCGGCGGCACGCCGGTGGAAGTCGACCTCGCCCCCTTCCTCGACACCGCGCGCCTGCTCTACGGCGGCCCCTGGGTGGCCGAGCGCTACCTCGCCATCCGCGACTTCTTCGACGCGCAGTCCGACACCGTCTTTCCGCCGGTGCGCGAAATCATCGCCGGCGGCCGCGACATCAGCGCCGCCGACACCTTCGCCCATCTCTACAAGCTGCGTGAGTTCAAGCGCGTGTGCGATGCCGTGTGGAGCGACATCGACGTCATGCTCACCCCCACCGCCGGCACGATCTATCGCGTGGACGAGATGCAGGCCGACCCCATCCGCCTCAATTCCAATCTCGGCTATTACACCAACTTCATGAACCTGCTGGATCTGGCCGCCACCGCCGTGCCGGCCGGGTTCCAGAACGACGGTCTGCCGTTCGGCGTGACCCTGATTTCGCCGCCGCACGAGGACGGCCCACTGCTGCACCTGGCGTCAAAAATGCAGCAGGCGCTGGGCGGCAAGCTGGGCGCCATCGATCACGCGCTGCCGCCCGCCGAGAAATTAAACCTGCTGCCGGACGGCCAGGTCCGCGTCGCCGTCGTTGGCGCCCACCTCTCCGGCCTGCCGCTCAATCACCAGCTCACCGAGCGCAACGCACGTTGGGTGAGTGCGACGCAGACCGCGCCGAAATACCGCTTCTACGCCCTGCCCGACGGCAAGCGGCCTGGTCTCATCAAGGTAGAAGCGGGCGGCGCATCAATCGCCTGCGAAGTCTGGGAAATGCCCGCCAGCCAGTTCGGCTCCTTCGTCGCCGGCATCCCCGCGCCGCTCGGCATCGGCAAGCTGGAGCTGGCCGATGGATCTGTGGTGAACGGGTTTATCTGCGAAGGCATCGGGGTGACCGATGCGAAGGACATCACGGAGTTCGGGGGATGGCGGACGTGGCTGGCTGCGAAATGACTGAAAGCGACCCTAAAGAGACGGTCACCGTTCACTTGTCGAATGTCCGTTGAGTAGCGGGCAACGGCCCATCAGAATTCCGAAAAGGTGACACCCGGGAGATTGGGACAATCCCTTCTTCCTCCATGTCTGATGAGACACCAGCGTTCTTGTGAAAACCGGAAAGCTGTCCTTATTGGTCAACCGCGCTATCTGAAACCTCTTCTGGCTTTCTGGTGCAGTTATCTCTACAACTTTATGTTTTCTTAACGCCTTCCCAAGCAGTCTTAGCTGCATCTTAATCAGCAGGTCCCTATAGTCCATTGCACCGCCGTTCACGCTGGAAGGAAGTGTCATGGATCTACTGTACATCGCCCTAGGGGTTGGTTTCTTCGCCCTCACCGCGGTTCTCGTGTCCGTCTTCGACGGGCTGCGGAGACGCTGATGAATACCCTCTACCTCATTGCCCTGATCGCCGCGGTGGGCGTTTTCGCCTACCTGCTGGCCGTGTTGTTCTACCCGGAGGACTTTTCATGACTGCCAATGGCTATATGCAATTGGGTCTGTACCTGATCGCCCTGATCGGCCTGGCATGGCCGTTGGGCGTCTACATGGCCCGCGTCTATCGCGACGAGCTGCCGGGCTTCGTCCGCTGGCTCAAGCCGGTGGAAAACGCCTTCTATCGTGTCTGTGGCGTCAAGCCGGGCGACGACATGCCGTGGACCCGCTACGCCTTCGCGATGATTGCCTTCAACCTGATGGGGTTCCTGGTCGTCTATGCCCTGCAGCGCTTCCAGATCTGGCTGCCCCTCAACCCCGAGGGCCTGGCCAACACCACGGCCGATTCGGCTTTCAACACCGCCATCAGCTTTGCCACCAACACCAACTGGCAAGGCTATGGCGGCGAAACGACCATGAGCTACCTGACCCAGATGCTGGGGCTCAACGTGCAGAACTTCCTCTCCGCAGCCACCGGCATGGCCGTCGTGGTGGCGCTGATGCGCGGCTTCACGCGCAAGGAAGCGGGTGGCGTCGGCAACTTCTGGGTCGACATGGTGCGTTCCACGCTCTACATCCTGCTGCCGCTGTCGGTCATCCTGTCGCTCGCGCTGGTCAGCCAGGGCGTGGTACAGAGCTTTTCGCCCTACCAAAAAGCGCAAATGGTCGAATCGGTGAGCTACGAGCAGGCGAAGACCGGCGCGGACGGTGAGCCCGTCGTCGATGCCAAGGGCCAGCCGGTGATGGAGCAGGTCGCCGTCGCGGAGCAGACCATCGCGGTCGGCCCGGCCGCTTCGCAGATCGCCATCAAGCAGCTCGGCACCAACGGCGGCGGCTTCTTCAACGTCAACTCCGCGCACCCGCTGGAGAACCCGACGCCGCTCGCCAACTTCCTCGAAGTGCTGGCCATCCTGCTCATCCCGGCCGCGCTGTGCTTCACTTTCGGCCGCTTCGTCGGCGACATGCGCCAGGGCGGGGCCATCCTCGCCGCGATGACTGTGGTGTTCACCGCCTTGCTGGCGGTGGCGGCAGTCGCCGAGCAGTCCGGCAATCCGCTGTTCGACCGTCTGGGGCTGGCCACTGAGGCCTCCGACCTCCAGGCCGGCGGCAATATGGAAGGCAAGGAGGCACGCTTCGGCATCGCCAACTCCGCTCTGTGGGCCACGGCCACCACCGCCGCCTCCAACGGCTCGGTGAACTCCATGCACGACTCCTACACCCCGATCGGCGGCATGGTGCCGATGTGGCTGATGCAGCTGGGCGAGGTGATCTTCGGCGGCGTCGGTTCGGGCCTGTATGGCATGCTGGTGTTCGCCCTCATCGGCGTGTTCGTCGCCGGCCTGATGATCGGCCGCACGCCCGAGTACCTGGGCAAGAAGATCGAGGCTTTCGAGGTGAAGATGGCCGCCGTCGCGATCCTGGTGCCGCCGCTGGCGGTGCTGGTCGGAGCCGCTCTCGCCGTGAGTCTGGACGCGGGCCGGGCCGGCATCTTCAACCCGGGCGCGCATGGGTTCTCGGAGGTGCTGTACGCCCTGTCCTCGGCCGGCAACAACAACGGCAGTGCCTTCGGCGGACTGTCGGCTAACACGCCCTTCTACAACACGCTGCTCGGTTTCGCCATGCTGCTGGCGCGCTACTGGGTCATGATCCCGGTGCTCGCCATCGCCGGCGCGCTCGCCGCCAAGAAGATCGTCCCGGCCTCGGCGGGCACCCTGCCCACCCATACCCCGCTGTTCGTGGTTCTGCTGATCGGCACCGTGATCGTCGTCGGGGCGCTCACCTTCGTGCCGGCCCTGGCTTTGGGTCCGGTGGTCGAGCACCTGCAGATGATCTCGGTCAAATAAGGAATTCGCCATGCATAAAACACAAACGCTGTACGACGCCACCCTGCTCAAGGCGGCGGCTTGGGATTCGGTGAAGCGCCTGTCGCCCCGCCACCAGGTGAAGAACCCGGTGATGTTCGTGGTCTGGCTGGGCAGCCTATTGACCAGCGGCCTGTTCATCCAGGCCCTGGTGGGTCAGGGCGAGGCCCCGACGGGTTTCATCCTCGCCATTACCCTGTGGCTGTGGTTCACGGTGCTGTTCGCCAACTTCGCCGAAGCCGTGGCGGAAGGCCGCGGCAAGGCCCAGGCGGCAGCGCTGAAAGGCATGCGCAAGACGGTGCTGGCCAAGAAGCTGCTCGAACCCCGCCACGACGCCGCCACTCACGTGGTGCCCTCCGAGGACCTGCGCAAGGGCGACGTCGTGCTGGTCACCGCTGGCGAACTCATCCCTGGAGACGGCGAGGTGATCGAAGGCGTGGCCTCGGTGGACGAGTCGGCCATCACCGGAGAGTCGGCCCCGGTGATCCGCGAGGCGGGCGGCGATTTTTCCGCCGTCACCGGCAGCACCCGGGTGCTGTCCGACTGGCTGGTGGTGCGCATTACCGTCAACCCCGGCGAAACCTTCCTCGACCGCATGATCGCCATGGTGGAGGGCGCAAAGCGTCAGAAGACTCCCAACGAAATCGCACTGACCATCCTGCTGGTGGCGCTGACTCTGGTGTTCCTGCTCGCCACCGCGACCCTGCTGCCATTCTCGCTGTTCAGTGTGCAATCGGCTGGCAGCGGGTCGCCGGTCAGCGTCACAGTACTGGTTGCGCTGCTGGTTTGTCTGATTCCGACCACCATCGGCGGCCTGCTGTCCGCCATCGGTGTGGCCGGCATGGGCCGCATGATGGCGAAGAACGTCATCGCCACGTCGGGCCGCGCCGTGGAAGCGGCTGGCGACGTGGACGTGCTGCTGTTGGACAAGACTGGCACGATCACCTTGGGCAACCGCCAGGCCAGTAATTTCCTGCATGCCTCCGGCGTCAGTGAGAGCGAATTGGCTGACGCTGCACAACTGGCCTCGCTGGCCGACGAGACCCCGGAAGGCCGCAGCATAGTGGTGCTGGCCAAGCAGAAGTTCAATCTGCGCGGCCGCGATGTGCAGGAACTGGGGGCCAGCTTCGTGCACTTCACCGCGCAGACGCGGATGAGCGGCGTCGACCTGGATGGCCGCGAGATTCGCAAGGGCGCGGGCGATGCGGTACGCGCCTACGTCGCCGAACGGGGCGGCCACTTTCCGCCGGAGGTGGAAGCCATCGTCGAGCAGGTCGCCAAGCGCGGCTCCACCCCGCTGGTGGTGGCCGAAACGGCCAACGGCCACGCCCGGGTGCTGGGCGTGGTGGAGCTGAAAGACATCGTAAAGGGTGGTATCAAGGAGCGTTTCGCCGAACTGCGCCGCATGGGCATCAAGACGGTGATGATCACCGGCGACAACCGCCTCACCGCCGCCGCCATCGCCGCCGAGGCGGGGGTGGACGACTTCCTGGCCGAAGCGACACCCGAGGCCAAGTTGAAGCTGATCCGCGAATACCAGGCCGAAGGGCGGCTGGTGGCGATGACCGGCGACGGCACCAACGACGCACCGGCGCTGGCGCAGGCCGATGTCGCGGTGGCGATGAACACCGGCACCCAGGCGGCGAAGGAAGCCGGCAACATGGTCGACCTCGACTCCAACCCGACCAAGCTGATCGAGGTGGTGGAGACCGGAAAACAAATGTTAATGACGCGCGGCTCGCTTACCACCTTCTCGATCGCCAACGACGTCGCCAAGTATTTCGCCATCATCCCGGCCGCATTCGCCACCACCTACCCGGCGCTCAACGCGCTCAACGTGATGGGGCTGGCGACACCGGCAAGCGCGATCCTGTCGGCGGTGATCTTCAACGCGCTGGTCATCGTCGCCCTGATTCCGCTGGCGCTGAAGGGGGTGAAGTACCGCCCTCTGGGCGCCAACGCCATCCTGCAGCGCAATCTGCTGGTCTATGGCTTGGGCGGACTCATCGTGCCCTTCATCGGCATCAAGGCCATCGACCTCATTCTGGTCGGCCTCAATCTGGCTTAAGGAGACACCATGTTCAAGGAACTCAAACCCGCCGCCCTCCTGCTCGTCCTGCTCACCGTGCTCACCGGGGCGCTCTATCCGGCCCTGATCACGGGACTGGCCCAGACCCTGTTCCCCGGCGAGGCGAACGGCAGTCTGATCAGGCAAGATGGCAAGATCGTCGGCTCGGCCCTCGTCGGCCAGCCGTTCTCCGATCCGAAGCACTTCTGGGGCCGTCCCTCGGCCACCGGTCCGGTGCCCTACAACGCGGGCGCCTCCAGCGGCTCCAACCTGGGGCCGCTGAACCCGGCACTGGAAGAGGCGGTCAAGGCGCGCATCGATGCGCTCAAGGCGGCAGACCCGACCCAGACGGCGCCGATCCCGGTGGACCTGGTCACTGCCTCGGGCAGCGGCCTCGACCCCCACATCAGCCCCGCCGCCGCCCGCTGGCAGGCGCCCCGCATCGCCCGCCTGCGCGGCATCAGTGAGGCCGAGGTGTCTAGGCTCATCGACGGCCACACAGAGGGGCGCCAACTCGGCCTGTTGGGCGAGCCGCGGGTCAACGTGCTGAGCTTGAACCTGGCGCTGGACCGTCTGGCCAAATTCTGAGGGTGCCATGGAAGAAGTTCTGGAGATGCTGATGGCACTTGCCGCACTCTTAGTCCCCCTGCTTTTTGCATGGGTTGTTGTGAACCACTTGGCTAACAAGCACTCCCGGAAACACGAAAGGAAATCAAGTAAATGAAACTGTCGCGCCCAACCACATTCCGCCCCCTCATCCTGTTGGCCGTCGCCATGGCGTCCCTGCCGGCGCTCGCCGAGGACAGCCCGCACAGCCTCAGTGGCAACGTGGGCCTCTATTCCGACTACGCCTTCCGTGGCGTCTCGCAAACCGCGGGCGATCCCGCCCTCCAGGGCGGCTTCGATTACGCCCACGCCAGCGGCATCTACATGGGCACCTGGGCATCCAACGTGACCGAGGCGATGTACACGGAAACCGCCATCCCTGGCGGCGGCACGGGCACCAGCAACCTGGAATTGGACATCTACGGCGGCTATGCCGGCAAGGTCGGCGACGACCTGGGCTACAACGTCGGCCTGCTGCAGTACTACTACCCTGGCGCCACCCATTTCAACACCCTGGAAGCCTACGCCGGCATCACTTATAAAGGCTTCGGTCTGAAGGCCTCCTACAACCTGGACGACTATTTCGGCGCCGCCGATTCCGACGGCACCGTCTACTGGGACGCCAGCTACAACTACGAACTGCCCGCCCAGGTGATGCTGAGCCTGCACTACGGTGTCACCGCCGCCACGGGTAGCGCAGTCGATTACACCGACTGGAAGGTGGGTCTCGGCAAGGAATTCGGTGGCTTGAATTTCGGCCTGGCCTACACCGACACCGACCTCACCGATGCCGAACAGGGACGCATCAAGGGCAAGGACGTCAAGAAAGGTCGGCTGATCGTTTCGGTCAGCAAGACCTTCTGAGCGCGTCCGACACTCTCCGGGAAAGGGGAACCGTTTTTCCATGCGAGAACAGCACCGCTCGCAACCCTTGGCCCGCCGCAAGGCGGGCCTTTTCCTTGCATGTGGAATTGCGCCAGTCCTGTGCCTGTCTTGATCAAATCTTGATGCCTGGCCGGCAAGTCTTTACAGAATAAAAAGACCGGTTTGCCTAGCATTCGTGATGTGGGGAGGGCGGGGGAAAACGTGGGCCGCTTCCACATTTGGCAATTGATGTGGAGTGCACATGCTGAGCATATGCTGGACGCGAAACCAAGCAGGCCGTCTGGGTTGCACGTGAATCCGACAAGCCCGCGCGGCCTCAGCGCACCCCGCCCTCCTTTTTTCCCATACGCAATCGATTCCACGTGGCTGGTGGACACAGCCTGCGGAAAGCGGCGTTATCCTTGGAGACGAGCATGAATCTGAATCCGTTGGCCGTGATCAGGCCGAAGCTGTTCAACAACGCGCGCAAGCCGCGCAAATCAGGCACGCTCGCCACGCACCTCTACCCGGAAAACATCTGCCTCGACGTCGCTGTCTCGAACAAGCTTGAGTTGTTCGACGCCATCGGTCGGCATATGGAGCGTGAGCATGCGCTCCACCGGGAATGGGTGGCCCGAAGCCTCTCGCGTCGCGAGCAGGTCGGTTCCACAGGCCTGGGAAAGGGCGTCGCCATCCCCCATGCCCGCCTCAACGACCTGGAACGGATGCAGATTGCGTATATGCGCCTGAAGTCGCCGATCCCTTTCGATGCTCCGGATGGCAATCCGGTAATGGATATTCTGGTTCTCCTGGCGCCGAGTCAGGCCGACGAGGAACACCTCAGAATTCTGGCCGACGCCACGCAGCTGTTCTCCGACCGCCGCTTTCGGGTGAGTCTGCACCAGTGCGGCAACGTGCTGGGGGTCAAGCAGTTGTTCGAATCGTGGAGTCAGCAAGTCTGAGGCCCTGCCAACCCGCCACGTCCTTTAGCGATGCTTAACGGTCCGGCGCCCAATCTTTACGACATTTTGATGCGGCGAACGCTAGGCTGACACGTATCGCAATATCAGGAGATTGACATGAGTATCACCCGTCAGGAAGAAGAACCCCCCGCGAGTAACGACAAGGTATGCATCGGCATTGCACTGGTCGGGGAAGACATCCGCGTGGCGACGCGCACCGATGGTCGCGAGATCGCGCAAGGCAGTTTCCCCGCCAGTCCCCTTGGAACCGCGGCCCTGCTTTGTTACCTGGCCGACTGGCAGGCGCCATTGAGATTGGCCGTGGCCACAGCCGGGGCCGCCGCCATCGGCCTTGCCCTGGCTGTCGGCGCACCGCACGGCCGGGAGGTGTTCCTGGTTTCCGCACAAACCCATAGCGCGGCTTCGGATCTCGCTCGCTATGCCGAACGTGCCATTTGACAGCGAGGGGAAGATGGTGGTCCACGTTTGTCCAGTCTGCGGCAAGGAACACGCGGTGAACCAAGCCCGTCACTCGGTGGCGTGGGGCCGTCAGTTCACCTGTTCCTGTGAGTGTGAGTCGGAGCGCCGTCGCCGCATGCGCAAGCAAGTGCTTGGTGACCCATCGCTGCGTGCACAGGACGTACGATGACAGTACACTTGGTCCATGTCTGCCGCTGACCATGATTGCATTCCCGAATCACATGATCTGATCGCCTGCTTCAAACGCGATGCCATGCCTCATGACTGACCAGCCATCCTTCGGCCCAAACGAGCCGCCGCCGGGCAGCCCTCATCTGATACGCCACTTCCGCCAGATCCTGCTGTGGCCTCTGCAGCTCGAATTCCAGGGGGGAGATGCCGGGGTGGAGCCCTGGCGCATTCTGGAGCGGGGCGACAGCCCCTGGAGCAGGGGCGAATGCAATATCACCTATGACCCCGATAAAACCCGGGAAAGGCATTACAAGGAATTTGTCAGCTTCCTGCCCTATGTGCAGCGCTTTCTCTATGGTGATAGCCGCGCGCGTGCGGGCGGCAATGACCATGCGGACAGTAACGCCCCGATGCAGGTCTTCCGCCGCAGGGACATCGCCACCCTGCGTATTACGCTGCAACCCGGAGACAAGCCCATCCTGCTCGACGTGTCCCATGTCGATCTGGTTTTTTTCTTCGACGTCGATGTGGTCTTCCTCAAGGTTGAGATCTACACCGACGATCTACCCTGGGACACCGCGCTGGAACTGTTGCACCGCTTCGGACGCGCCTACCCCTCGGGCTGGGACGCGAGCGGCCAGGGTGTACACAACGCCTACCGTTCGGAGTGGCTGGGGGTGGACGGAAAAGTGCTGGCGGCATCCGATTCGGAAAATCGCGAGAAATTCCTGTGTTTCGTCAACGAAAATCGCGCTCCCTGCCTTGCTTCCCACTGGGCGTATTTGCTGCGCCCGCTGGTGCTGGAGCACGAGGGGGAAGAAGCCGAAGTACGCTATCGCCAGCTCGAATACCATCGCATGCCGATGATGGCCTACCTGGCGCTGGACAACCCGCGCGAGCTGACGCCGGACGACTTCATCCACCTCGGTCTCATCAACGCCTTCCGCCCCGGCGACCCCTTGCCGCGCCGGGATCCGGCGGTGGCGGAATTTGAAAGCCGCTACTGCGACGACCGCTACTGGACCGACACCGACAGC
This sequence comes from Thiobacillus sp., assembly GCA_019459325.1. Taxonomy (GTDB): domain Bacteria; phylum Pseudomonadota; class Gammaproteobacteria; order Burkholderiales; family Thiobacillaceae; genus Thiobacillus. The sequence continues at coordinate 29,323 of JAIBFA010000052.1, read as the reverse complement.
GGCCCCAACACCCGCGCCATCTGCACGGGCAACACGTTGGTGGTGGTCGGCGAGGCCCAGTCGAACTATTTCCGCAACGAGGTGCACGGGATCCTGGCCCAGTTCCGCCACCAGTTCATGCTGCTCTTTCTGATTGCCCATTTCCACCGCGCCGCGCTGCTGGTTTTCTCCGACCGCATGATGGATGCGATCAGCGAACTGAATATCCGCAGCACGAAGTCGCAAATGCGCTTTCGGAAGCACATCCGGGACAGCTTCGAGGCATTCCTGCGCTTCACCCACCGCTACTGGTTCCACGAGTTGTCCGAACGTGCCCAAGTGCAGGGACTGTTCCACCGCTGCACTACCTATCTCGGCAACGATGTCAAATACCGGGACGTCAAGGAAGAAATACGCGACATGAGCCAATACCTGGACAGCGATACCCAGCGCCGCCAATCCAATACCGTCGTGCGGCTCACCGTGGTGACCACCTTCGGCCTCATCGGCACGGTGGTGACCGGCTTCCTCGGCATGAACCTGCTCGCCGAAGCCGATGCGTCGCTCGGACTCAGATTCATTTACTTCGTCGGTGTCATGCTGGCCGCCTCCGTGCTGACCCTGTTCACCGTCGCCAAATCGAAACCCCTGTCGGACTTTCTCGAGGCCCTGTCCGAGGGGCGTGTCGGATCGGGCGCAGCACTCGCTTCCTTGCGGCGCGTCTGGCACCGGGAGGACGCTTGAAATGGCGGACCTGGACAACGACAACCGCCCTGACCCGGATGCCCTGCTCGCCCGCATTGGGGCCGAGGCCGAGCGTGCGAAGAAGGGCAAGCTGAGGGTCTTCTTCGGCGCCTGCCCCGGGGTGGGCAAGACCTACGCCATGCTGAGCGCAGCGCGCGTGCTGCACGATCAGGGTAGCGAGGTGGTGGTGGGCGTGGTGGAGACGCATGGGCGTTCCGAAACCGCCCGCCTGGTGGAAGGCTTGGAGTTGCTGCCGCCCAAGCTCGTGCCCTACCAGGGCCGTGAGCTGCGCGAGTTCGACCTCGACGCGGCGCTTGCCCGCAAGCCGGCGCTGATCCTGGTCGACGAGTTGGCGCATTCCAACGTCGCCGGCTCGCGCCATCCCAAACGCTGGCAGGACGTCGAGGAACTGCTGGCCGCAGGAATCGACGTCTGGACCACAGTGAACGTGCAGCACCTGGAAAGTCTCAACGACATCGTCGGCGGGATCACCGGTATCCAGGTGCGCGAGACCCTGCCGGACCGGGTGTTCGAGCAGGCCGACGAGGTCGCCCTGGTAGACCTGACGCCGGACGAACTGTTGCAGCGCATGAAGGAAGGCAAGGTCTACCTCGCCCAACAGGCCGAGCGCGCCGTCCGCAACTTTTTCCGCAAGGGCAATCTGATCGCATTGCGCGAACTGGCGCTGCGCCGCACCGCCGACCGGGTGGACGCGCAGATGCGCGAATACCGCACCGATCAGGCGATTCGGGATGTCTGGCAGGCCAAGGAAAGGCTGCTGGTCTGCGTCGGCCCGGGCGCCGGCGGCGACCGCCTGGTGCGTGCCGCGGCCCGGCTGGCGGGGGACCTTCACGCCGACTGGATCGCTGTCTACGTCGAGACCCCGGCGCTGCAACGGCTGTCCGAGGCTAACCGCGACAAGATTCTCAGGACCCTGGCGCTGGCACGCGAACTGGGTGCGGAGACCGCCACCCTGGCCGGCCAGGAGGACACCCAGACCCTGCTGGCCTATGCCGTCAGTCGCAACGTCTCCAAGCTGGTGGTGGGCAAGAGCATGCGCACCGGGCTGTCGCGGATGCTGCGCGCACCGCTGTCGGATCGCCTGTCCAGCCTTGCAAGAGACGTCGACGTCTACGTGGTGGCGCACGAGGAAGAAGCCGAGCCGGGCGGCAAGGTGGTCGCCATGCCGCTCGATCTGGACCTGGAACCCGCGCGCGGATGGAAGCTGCAAGGGTATGCCTGGGCCGGTGGCATCTGCGCCCTGACCACCGTGCTGGCCAAGCTGGTGTTGCCTTATTTCGATCTGGCCAACCTGATCATGTTCTACCTGGTGGGGGTGGTCTGGGTGGCCGCGCGTTACGGGCGGGGGCCGGCCATTCTGGGATCCGTTCTCAGCGTGCTGGCCTTCGATTTCTTCTTCGTTCCGCCCCGGCTTTCGTTCACCGTCGCCGATACCCGTTATCTGCTGACCTTCTTCATCATGATGGCGGTGGCGCTGACGATCAGCACCCTCGCCGCCAACCTGCGCTACCAGGCGCGCGTCGCCATGTACCGGGAGCGCCGCACGCGGGCGCTCAACGAACTGGGCAAGGAGTTGGCTGGCGCACTGATGGCGGAGCAGATCGTGGAAACGGCCCGGCACCATCTGGAAAGCCTGTTCCAGGCGAAAGCCTGCTTCCTGCTGCCTGACGCCCAGGAAAAACTGCATACGACCTCCCCGCTGCCCGAGCACAAGGAACTGCCGCTGGACCCGGCCATCGCCCAGTGGGTCTACGACCATCAGCAGCCTGCCGGCATGGGCACCCAGAGCCTTGCAGGCGCGCCCATGTACTACTTGCCACTGAAAGCGCCGATGCGCACCCGGGGTGTACTGGCTTTGGAGCCGAGCCAGAAGCGATTGCTGTTCCTGCCGGAACAGGCACGCATGCTGGAAACCCTGGCCGGCCAGATCGCGCTGGCCCTGGAGCGGGTGCATTTCGTGGAAGTGGCGCAGGACGCCCTGGTGCGGATGGAGTCCGAACGGCTGCGCAATGGCTTGTTGTCTGCGCTCTCGCACGACCTGCGCACACCGCTGACCGTACTGGCGGGTCTGGCCGACTCGCTGCCCCTGGCCGGCCCACCGTTGCCTGAAGCGCAGGCCGAGATTGCCCAGGCCATCCGTGCCGAGTCCCTGCGTACCAGCACCTTGGTGAGTAACCTGCTGGACATGGCGCGCCTGCAAGAAGGTCATGTCCAACTCAAGCAGGAATGGCAACCGCTGGAGGAAGTGGTGGGCGCTTCCCTGCAAACCCTGGCCATCCCGCTGTCGCGGCACGAGGTGCTTGTCGACCTGCCGGCGGACCTGCCGCTGCTGGCGTTTGACAGCGTGCTGATGGAACGGGTGCTCTGCAACCTGCTGGAGAACGCTGCGAAATACACGCCGGCCGGCAGCCGCATCGAGATCGGCGCCCGCAATGAGGGCGATCGCGTCACCATCACCGTGTCCGACAATGGACCGGGCTTGCCGCCCGGCCGCGAGGAAAGCCTGTTCGAGAAATTCACCCGCGGCCAGGACGAGTCCGCCGTGGCGGGCGTCGGCCTCGGCCTTGCCATCGTGCGCGCCATCGTTGAGGCACATAAAGGGACGGTCAGGGGCGAGAACCGCCTGCAAGGCGGCGCCCGCTTCGTCATCACCCTGCCAGCCGGCGAACCACCCGTCGTTCTTCCGGAGACCTGAACGCTGATGGACACCCCGCACGCCGCTTCGCCCACCGTGGTCGTCATCGAGGACGAGCCGCAGATCCGCCGCTTCGTCCGCACCGCGCTGGAGGCCGAAGGCTGCCACGTGACGGATGCCGCCACCGGAGAACGGGGCTTGATCGAGACCGGCACGCGCAAACCCGATCTGGTCATCCTCGACCTCGGCCTGCCGGACCGGGACGGCGTCGACGTGGTGCGCGACCTGCGCAACTGGTCCGCCATCCCCATCCTCATCCTGTCGGCCCGGGTCGACGAGACCGACAAGGTAGCGGCCCTCGACGCCGGGGCGGACGACTATCTGACCAAGCCCTTCGGTGTGGCGGAGCTGCTGGCACGCGTGCGCGCGCTGCTGCGCCGCACGCGTTTGGCCGGCAACGAAGGGCCGCTGGTCACCTTCGGGGAGGTCACGGTGGACCTGGCCCGTCGCCAGGTCACCCGGGCCGGCGCAGAGGTCCATCTCACCCCCATCGAATACAGGCTGCTCGCTCTGCTCATTGCCAACGCCGGCCGGGTGATCACCCACCGGCAGCTGCTGCGCGAAGTCTGGGGCCCCAGCCACGCCGAGGACACCCACTACCTGCGTGTCTACATGACGGGCCTGCGCCGCAAGCTGGAGGAGAACCCGACCCAGCCGCGCCACATCCGAACCGAATCCGGAGTGGGCTATCGTCTCGTGACCGACATGTGACTAGAACGGATTTCAGTTGCTCACCTCTGTCGCGCAGGACCGAGCGACCCCTTTGAACTGAGAAACGGACTGTGGCGACAACTATCCTGACTGGCCATCCTTGGCCGTTTTGAGACAGTCAGTTCAGAGCGCTTGTAACCGGACCACTGCGCCGCACACGCCTTTATTTTTTCTTTTTGTAATACCCCACCAACTCCCCCTTCGCCAGGATATGCCCCTGCATCGCCTTTTCCAGGGCGGCCTTGGTCGCCGGTCGTGGAACCGGCAGCACGGTGTCGAGCGCGTAAAGCTTGTGAACGTAGCGATGGACGCCGATGGGTGGGCAAGGGACACCGTGGCTTTGGCACTTCCGGTCGTTGAAGCCTTCGCCCGGCCGGCTGGCAGGTCTTGAGGGCGGGGCATCACAATGGCGGCTGGCGGGCGGGGTTGGCTGGCCGCGGGGAATCCCTTATTTGAGCAGAAACAGAAGCTTTTCGGCTCCAACTTCGATCACGTCATTGGGCGTCAGCAGCTGTGGTTGAAGGCCGATGGATTTTCCATTCAGGCGCGCCGGTTTTTTTCCCTCGACATGGGTGATGAAATAGCCGTGCGGACGGGCATTGATCACGGCAAGCTGTTTTCCCGGTATGCCAAAGGTATGCAGCACCCGGGACAATTCGATTTCCTTGCTGGACGGGCTGCCACTGAACACGCGGATCAAGCCAATACGGGCGCCTGCCCTGAGGCGGCGCTCGTTCTTTGCCGTTGCCAACGCATAAGCGCCAACCGGTTGGGCAGACGCATCGCCTTCCATGGCAGAAGCCTGAATGATCATCGTTCTGTCGAAACTGGGGCCATCAATGGCTTTATGGTTGCGGTAGCGAATCTGGACGTCGGCAATTTCGATGACGTCGTCATTTTGCAGGATGTGCCGGGTGACAGACTGGCCATTCACCAACGTACCATTGGTGCTGCCCAGGTCATCCAGGATGTCATCGTTGCCGACAGAGGTGATGCGGGCATGCAACCGGCTGACCCCCTGGACGTTAAGGCACAGGTCATTGTCGGGCCCGCTGCCGATCGTGAAGCTGGATGCGTCGAGAAAGTGGTTTCCGGTGATCTCGCCGTTTTGACTGACGATTAGTTTTGCCATGCGGGTTTAACGTCCGAATAGCCAGGCGAAGAGACCGTTCTTCTTCGCGTCTGGCGTGGTGTGCGGCCTGACTTTTGCCAGGATCACGGAAATATTGTCATCACCGCCATTATCGTTGGCAATCATGACCAGTTGGCTGGCGGCAAGCGGCAGATTGGCCTGGAGCGAATTGAGCACCAGTTCGATGTCCGCATTGTCGACCATGTCGTTCAGGCCATCGGAGCAGACCAGATAGATATCCCCCGGCAGGGCCTCGCACTCATCCAGCGTAACCTCCACCTCGGCATGCAGACCCAGCCCGCGCGTCACAAGGTGGCGGTTGTGCGACCTTGCCGCGGCCTCGGAGTTGAGTATTCCCTGGTCGATCTGCTCCTGCAACAAGGAATGGTCGTGCGTCATCAATTCCAGACGCTTATCGCGCAGGCGATAGATGCGTGAATCGCCGACATGCGCCATCGTGGCCTGACCATCCCGGAACAACAGCAGCGCCAGCGTTGAACCCATTGCCTGGCTCTGGCTGTTGTGAACGCGCTGCGCGCGTTGTTGGCCTTCCAGGTAAATCGTCTCGTTGGCCTTTTTTATGACATTTTCAACCAAGGCGGCAAGGTCACTGCCGTTGTTGGGCTTGCCCTGCAATTCCGCGGTCAGCCCTTCAACAATGATTTGAGTGGTAAGGCTGCTGGCCACATCGCCGGACTGGTAGCCCCCCATGCCGTCGGCCAGGACCAGCAGGCCCAGATCGTTGACGGTGGCAATACTGTCCTCGTTCAGGTCTCGCAGTATGCCCGGGTCGGTCTTGGCGGCGATTTCAAGTGAAAGGGGTGTACCGGATGAGGTGTTTGTCAAAACGAGGGCCTCTTGGCGTTTGTTATACTTTGTTATCAACGATTCTCGCACCAGAAATTGCCCCAAGCAAGTTACCCGGCCGGTCCTCTGCATGCTCAATCAAACTAGATTCGGTCGCTATGAAGTGGTATCCGTGCTTGGGCAGGGTGCGATGGGGGCGGTCTATAAGGCGGTTGATCCGCTGATTGAGCGTGCCGTCGCCATCAAGACGATCAACGTCAGCCTCTCGAAGGAAGAGCGTGCGGAGTTCGAGGAGCGCTTTTACCGCGAGGCCAAGTCCGCGGGCCGCCTGAGCCACGCCAATATAGTCACCATCTATGATGTAGGCGAGACCGACGATATCGCCTATATCGCGATGGAATACTTGGAAGGGGAGTCGCTGCGCGAAATGCTCGATTCCGGCGTGGTGCTGCCTATAGAGATGATCCGCAGCATCGCGGCGCGCGTTGCGAGTGCGCTCAACTATGCACATGAACACCACGTGGTGCACCGCGATATCAAGCCTGCGAACATCATGGTCACGCCTGGCCGTGACGTCAAAATCATGGATTTCGGCATTGCCCAGGTTCCTACGGGCTCACGCACGCAGCTGGGCACCGTTCTGGGCTCCCCCAAGTACATGGCCCCCGAGCAGGTGGCGGGGCAGCCGACGGACGGCAGGACGGATATTTTTGCGCTCGGTGTCGTGCTGTACGAAATGCTGACCGGGGCGACGCCGTTCAATGCCGACAACCTCAGCGCCATCATGTACAAGATCCTGCATGAAGAGCCCGCGCCGCCCAGCACGGTCAATGCCCGCGTGCCGGTGGCGTTCGACCGGATCGTCAGCCGGGCGCTGGCCAAGCGGCCCGAGGACCGTTACCAGACCGCTCGGGAGTTCGCCCGCGATTTGAGAGGCCTCGATGCCGCCTCCACGCGGGAGCCGCGCAGGTCGGCCGCACGTCCCGAGCCGGTAGAAGCCGCTCGCGCAGGCGGGGCGCCTGCGGAGGAGCCCACCACCCTGATACTGCAGGCGCCCAAGGGGCGGGGCGGCCCTGCGGTCGAACGCTCGGGCAAGCGGTCGGGGAACAGGGAAAAAATTGCTGCCCTTCTGGGCAAGGTACCCGTGCCCAAGCCGTTATGGCTCGCGCTCCCGGTATTGGTCATGGCTACGATCGTCATCCTTTCGCAGCGGCCACAGAATGATGACAAGATGGCGGCCCCGGAGGCGCAGGTGCTTGAAGTGACGCCTCCCTCCTCGCCGCAATCGGCGAGGCCCACGGCAAAAGCCGTTGCAGCGGCCGTGCCTGATGTGCATGAAGCCGAAAGCGTCCGTCCGCCGCCTCCCGAAGTGCCGGCGGAAGCGACCGTAATGCTCGCAATTTCTCCCTGGGGTGAGGTGTATGTCGACGGCAAGCGTGTCGGCGTCTCCCCTCCGCTATCCACGCTGCAACTGGAAGCCGGGAAGCACGATGTGGAAATTCGCAACCTGGCCTTTGCGCCCTACCGTGATACCGTGTACCTAAGACCGGGCCAGTCGCTCAAGATCAGGCACAAATTCAGATAAGGACATGACTATGAGGCAGATAGGTGCGCTGCTTTGCGCGGCACTGCTGATGACAGCCTGCGCTGCGCCCGTCATTCGGGACGCTGGCCTCGACAAACTCGCCCTCCGCAAAGCGGAGCAGGACTTGTCGTCAGGGATTCGTGCTTACGAAGACGGGGATTACAGAAACTCCGCCCGGCTTTTGCAAAATGCGCTTTCAGAAGGGCTGTTTCTGAAGTCGGACCAAGTTGCGGCGCACAAGTATCTGGCTTTCATCCATTGCGCCCAGGCGCGGGAAAAATCATGCCGCAGCGAGTTTCGCAAGGCGCTGGAACTCGATCCCGGATTTGAACTGACCCCGGCAGAATCGGGCCATCCTTCGTGGGGGCCCGTCTTCAAATCGGTCAAACGGTCCATGACGTAAGTCCTGTATCAATAGAGGCCTGCTTCTGCTGAGACCCGATTGTGTTATCGGTCCAGCAAAGTCCTTCGCCCGAAACGGCACAAAGGGGCGACGTCACCCCGCAGCCCCCTATTTTTTCTTCTTGTAATACCCCACCAGTTCCCCCTGCGCCAGGATATGCCCCTGCATCGCCTTTTCCAGCGCGGCCTTGGTCGCCGGCTTGAGAACCGGCAGCACAGTGTCGAGTGCATACAGTTTGTGAACATAGCGATGACGTCCGATGGGCGGGCAGGGGCCGCCGTAGCCTTCGCGCTGCCAGTCGTTGAGGCCTTCGCGCGTGCCGGGCGGCAGGCTTGCGTGGGACACGCCGGCAGGGAGCTCGGTAGTGGCAGGCGGCAGGTTGTAGAGCACCCAATGCACCCAGGTCATTTTCGGCGCGGCGGGATCGGGGGCATCGGGGTCGTCGACGATCAGCGCCAGGCTTTGGGTGCCGGCCGGCACGCCGGACCACGCCAAGGGTGGCGACTGGTCGCGGCCCTCGCAGGTGTAGAGGCTGGGGATATCGGTGTTGTGGGCGAATGCGCTCGCGCTCAGTTCCATGGCCGTGTTCCTTTCTGCGGCGTCGATTCCGCATGAAAAATTCATCGTGGCTTGAAATATAGATTCCCGCGCGGGCCGTGCGGCAATAAAAAAGCGCGCCCGTGGGCGCGCTTCTCATTTCGCGTTGCGGTGTCTATTTCGACGCCGCTTTGGACTCGGTCGACACCAGCAGGGCGGAGACGAAGGCGCGGTCTTCGAACAGCGTCTTCATGCCGTTTTCGAGTGCACGCTCAAGCGCGATCCTGGCGTTGTTGCCGGTCGCGAGCTGGGTGTTCTTCTCCATGCCCTGGGCGACGATCTGCTTCGAGTACAGCAGCGCGCCGCTGTTCGATTTCACGATGACCGACATGTTGAGGTCGGCCACGGCATCGCCGGCGAAGAAGCCCATTTTGTGGTCGTTGTAGAAGCGGGTGAGGTCGGCGGCGATCTTGACGAGCGCGGCTTCCGAACCGAGCTGGAAGCCGCGGGCCTGGAGCTCCTTCTCGATGGCCTTGCGGACGGTGACGGCCACGTCCTCGGCGGCGGTGATGGGCGCCATCTCCATGCCGTAACCGTTCTTCTTGCTGCTGATCTTGCTTTTGTCCAGCCGCTGGTCGGCGACCTGCACGTTCACGGACACATTCTCGGCGCCTGCGATTCTGGCAGCGCCTGCCTGCTGGATGTAATTGAGCTCGACCTGCTCGGTGGTGAGTGCGCAGCCCGACAGGCCGGCCACGGCCACGCAGCATGCGAAGGCCAGTACGTTTGCTTTCATTTTTTATTCCCCCTGATGAATGAACGAGGCTGAAACGATTTTTCAGCGCGGCCATTATGCTCGGCCCGTTCGCCGCTTCACAAGGGTTTTCGGGGGCGGCTTGTGGCGGGGTGCGACGGGGCTACCAGTCGGCCCGGAGCTGCAGCCCCCAGGCCGGCGCCATGCTGCGGGGGAGCCCGTGTTGGGCGGTGGCCGTACTGCCCATCCCGTCCGGGAGGGCGGGATTGTACAAGCCGATGGGCTGCCACTGCAGCGTGGTTTTCACCCCCAGCAACTGGTCCGTTTCCTCATTGATCACGCCCAGTGGATCGATCATGAAAAGCAGGGCCTTGTCGGTCCAGACGAGCTTGCCCGGCTTGGCGCGGATGCGTTTCTGCAACGGCGAAAACAGGTATTCGCCGACGAGAAAGCCCGCCACCGGCGTCACCACCAGATCCTGGGCCGAAACGGGCTCGGCCAGCGCTTCCGCACCGTATTCCCACAGCGTCGACAGCAGCGCTGAATACCAGAATGCCTGCGCCCGATCCAGGCCGCGTTCCCGTGCCCGGATGTAGTACGTACCGCCCCAGTAGGGGTGAAGGATGTAATTGATCCACCAGCGATCCTCGTCCCACACCGGCTCGCTCACATTGTTGCGCCACTTGTCGAAGCTGTAGTTCTCCTTCTGCTCGCGATCCCAGCCGGAGATGCTCTCGGGCGCGAGGTAGATCACCGCGATGGCGGCAAACTGGTAGCCGAGAAAATACGTGACGTCGCGTCCCACGCCGCGCCAGTCCGGCCGGGTGGGGGGAGCGCCGCGCCACGCGTAGCCGGCCTCCTGCGCAGAAGCCGTTTCGTGCAGCGCGGTGTCGTGGTTGAGGAAACGCGCATAGGCCGCCAGCGGCGAGGACGGATCCCAGGTCGCATCGGACCAGGCAACCGGATCCGCATCCGACGCGCTGTCGGCCGCCGCAGGCGGGAGGCCGCACAGTCCGCACGCGAGGCCGAGGACGAGGCTGCGGGCAGTCCGGATCAGGCGGCGCATGCCGGGGTGGGTCATCGAAGCGGCGCTCCCATGCGGCACACGGTGCGTTGGCCATGCGGGATCGCGTCAGGGCGTGCATCCATCAGTCCGACACCCCGAGCTCGGAGCAAAGCTTCTCCACCACGTTCTTCAGCGCATCGACCTCCGCCTCCAGCCGTGCCACGTTGGCCTTGAGCGCGGCGATTTCGCCGACGCTGACATCGGCGGGGCCACCTGTGGGTGAGGCTGCCGGAGCGTCCTCGATGACGGGGGCACCGGACAGCACATGCGCCCAGCGGTTCTCGCGCGCGCCGGGCTGGCGCGGGAGCTCGACCACCATCGCGCCTTCCGGGCGTTCGGCCAGTTCCTGCAGGAAGCCTTCCACCGCCGAGATGTCGGCGAACCGGTGCAGGCGCTCGCTGTTGCTGCGCAGTTCGCCCGCCGTCTGCGGGCCGCGCAGCATCAGTGTGGTGAGCAGGGCAATGGACTGCGCGGGCAGGCGCAGGCCGCGTTCCATGTTGTGCGCGTAGCGGGTGACGCGGCCGCCGCTGGTCTCGATGACCAGGGCCGGGCCCTTGAGGCTGTCGATGGCGGACAGCACCTCGGACTCGCTGGCTTCGATGATCGGGTGGCGGCTGGTCTTCTGGTTGCAGCCGGCCACCAGGGCGTTGAGCGACAGCGGGTAGGTGTCGGGCACGGTGTGCTGCTTTTCGCAGAGCACGCCGAGAACGCGGGTTTCGAGCAGGGACAGGATGGGCAGGTTCATGGCGGGCAGGGATGAAAACAGTGGGGCCATTATGCCCCGAGGGGGCGGAGGCGTTTTGTTGAAGGACACGGGCCGCAGGTCTTGGCCGGGACGGTTGTCGTGGGCCCACGTCTATACTGCGATGAGTAGATCCTGCAACGAAGGAAAGGGAACGCGATGAATATTCTCGGCGCAATCATCCTGGTGGCGTTGTTTCTGCTGGCGGTTTTCACCCTGGCCAACTGGTCGGTACTCACTGCACCCACCACCCTGTCATTCGTGGCATTCAATGTCGAGGGGCCGCTGGGGGTGATCCTGCTTGGCGTCACACTGGTTCTGGTGGCGTTGTTCGTTCTGTATGCGCTGACCCTACGCACGAACATGCTGATGAAGTCGCGCCGCCACAACCAGGAGCTGCAGGCGCTACGCAAGCTTGCAGATAGCGCTGAAACGTCGCGTTTCAATGAGCTGCACACGCAGATCGAGCGGGAGTTTGCGCAAATGCGTGGCGTGGTCGGCGAGGTCGACGTGCGCATGGACAGGGTAGAGCAGTCGATGAAGCAATCTCTCGACGAAGCCGCCAACAGCCTGGCCGCCCTGGTGGGCGAGATGGACGACAAGATCGATCGCGCGCTGGCGCGGGGCGGGGATTGAGGTTTCGATCCGCAATGCGTATCTGAACCCCTTCAGGTGTCATCGTTGGCAGAGTGAGGCAGCGTCAAGGCGAGAGACATGATCCCGATGCGGTCGACCGAAACCATCCTGTTGGACCCAGGCCTGTCGGAGAGCCTGTCGTGAACCTGTCGTTTGCCCTCCCCAAACGGGTGCAGTCGCGCGAGGAAGAAATCGCGAACAGCCTCAGTCATGGCTTCGGGCTGCTCGCGGCACTTGTGGCCATCCCGTTTCTGATCAGGCATGCGGTACGGCAGGGCGATGTGGGATTCGTGGTCGGCGCGAGTATTTTTGCCGCGACCATGGTGCTGCTGTACCTCGCCTCCACCCTGTATCACGCGCTGCCGGCCGGCCGTGCCAAACGTGTGTTCCGTGTCATCGAGCATTCCGCGATCTTTCTTCTCATCGCGGGGACGTACACGCCGTTCACCCTGGGTGTGCTGCGGGGCGCATGGGGCTGGACGCTGCTCGGGATGGTCTGGGGCATCGCCGTGACCGGCGTGACGCTGAAGGCTTTGAATCGGCTGACCCATCCCATTCTCACCACCAGCCTGTATCTGCTGATGGGCTGGCTCATCGTGATCGCAGCCCAGCCTCTGTCTGAACGCGTGTCCGCTTCCGGGCTGCTGTGGCTGGTCGCCGGCGGCCTGGCCTACACGCTGGGGGTGATTTTCTTTGCGCTCGATTCGCGCCTGCGCTACGGCCATTTCATCTGGCATCTGTTTGTCATGGCGGGCACGGCCTGCCATTACTTCGCCGTGCTCGGGCATGCGGCTTGAGCAGGCCGCTCAGTTCCTACGGAACCTGCGCCCGATCTGCCATGCCAGCCAGCCGCGCTGCAGCCATTTGCCGACACGCTGCCGGCGCAAGGCTGCAAGCAGGAGTGCGCCCCCCACCATCAAGGCCGGGTGGCTTCTGACGTAGCGAACCGCCGCGATCCCCCGGTCGGCCAGCGCCAGGCGCGCACGCCAGGGCGCCACGTTGTGCGCCAGCGCGGTTCGCTGGGCCGCAGCTTGCGCGATCAGCACCCTGCGGCGTTCGGCCAGGCGGGTCAGTTTCCGGTTCATGATCGCGAGCTGAGGTGCTGCCGGTCCTTGGACAATTCAGCCAGACTCGCTTCGAACAGCCGCGGCTTGGTCCGGGTCTTGTGCAAGGCGAGCCATGCCGTTCCGGCGCTGGCGATCAGGAAAAGCCCGGCCAATCCCCCCACCGCCAGCAACCGGTGCGACTCCCAGAAGACGGCCACAACCAGCAAGGCCAGCAGCAGCACGCCCATGCCCAGGAAAAACAGCGCAACCTGCGCCAGCAGCAGGAGCGTGATCAGGTGCTCCCGCTCTTCGGCTATGTCCGTGGACAAAAGCTCGAGTCGGGTATGAACGATACCGACCAGACTCACCGACAGGGTTTTCAGGGATTCGAACAATCCGCCCTGCGCAGCCTGCGATTCCTCCTCCATCGCCGGGTTAACGACGTCCGATCAGCAGGCCGATCACCATGCCGACACTAGCCGCGATGCCAATGGCCTGCCACGGATGGACGTGGACATATTCATCCGTCGCCTTGGCGGCAGCCTTGGTGCGGGCCAGCAGCGCCGCCTCGGCTTCGCTCATTTTCGCTTTTGCAACAGCAAGCGACTCAAGCACCTTGCCGCGTGCTGCCGACATTGCCTCGCCACCCTGGCCAGCCGTGGCCTTCAGCAGGGCTTCCGCATCGGCAACGACCACTTTGAAATCATGGATCAGTTGCTCTTTCGTCACGTCTGCCGATTCGGTTGCGGCCGATAGATTTGTAGTGCTCATGGATGTTTTTCCTCTCGTTGTAAAGAACTGCTCATTCGAATGTCGACTTACGACACCCTTAAATCTAGACACTCCTGAAGCCAATGCAAATGGCGGGGCCGGATCGAAAAGCCCCGGCCGGACACGTCGTCCGGCCGGGGCTTGCGATCAGCTGTCGCTCACTTCAGACGCATGTCGTTCTTGACGGAGGTCACGCCCTTGACGCTGCGCGCAAGGCTGACAGCCTTGCTGATGTCGGCCTCGGAATTGACGAAGCCGCTCAGCTGGACCACGCCCTTGAAGGTCTCGACATTGATCTCGGTCGACTTCAGGCTCGGTTCGTTGAAGATCGCTGCCTTCACCTTGGTAGTGATGACGGCGTCGTCGACATACTCGCCGGCACCCTCTTTCTGTGAGGTCGATGCGCAACCGACGACGGAGATCAGTGTAACGGCGAGTAAAGCTGCGGAAAGCGTTTTGCTGAATTTATTCATGGTTGACTCCAAATGTAAGTGAAACGGGGATGACTTGTTGCGGGATTCGTATCGACGCGCCGGAGCGATCCGAGCCCAAATGGCTCTCGCATGCCGTGTCTGAACCTCGAAGCCAGCATAGCGAACGGGGTGGGGGCAGTCGGTACGGTGGCGCACATAACGCGTGCGTGGGGTGGACGGTTTGCGTTGACGGGCAGAGGGCGCGTGATCGTGCCGCGCAGCGGAATATGAAACGCCTTCTCCGTCAGCTTGCCGATGCAGAAGCGACTTGCCCGGAGCTCAGGAGAAATATCCGACGGCTGACCCCGACGGCGGCGCTTGAAGCGGAAATCGATGTGCTATACCAAGATTCAGTTGTGTGCGGCGTCGCACAGACGGTTCCATGTTTGCGGCCTATCGTGAACGCCTCGAAGGAAGCATGTTCGACCGGAACGCCATTGCAATCGCATCGAATGGTCATTGCAACGCGTGTCTTCGATATTCGATGTCTAACTTACTGGGTGAAAAATGATGAAAGACACTTATCTCCTCAAGTCGAAACAAGTGATGCAAATGGCCGGCGTGGCCGTTGCTGCTGTCGTGTTGATGGCGGGTTGCGCAAGCACTTCGGCGCCAACCGAGCAGATGGCCGTTTCCCGGGCGGCAGTGAGCAATGCGCTGAGCGCCGGAGGCAATCAGTATGCGCCCGTGCAGTTCAGGTCTGCGTCGGAGAAGCTGGAAGCTGCCGAGCGGGCTATGGCAGCGAAGGATTATGAGCTTGCCTTGCGGCTGGCAGAACAGGCAGAGGTTGACGCCAAGCTGTCGGCCGAGATGGCGCGTTCAGCCAAGGCGCAGAAAGCGGCAGACGCATTGCAGGAAGACATTCGCGTGCTGCGCCAGGAAATCGAACGTCTATCCAAATAATCATCAATGGAGCTCATCATGAAAAGCAATCGATACGTTTCCCTAAGCCTGCTTGCTGCCGGAATTCTCGCCGGCTGCAGCACCGTCCCTCCGAAAAGCACGGCGCTCGATGAAGCGCGCGGCCTGTACAGCAGTGCACAAACCAACCCCCAGGTGGTGAATCTGGCACCGGTTGAGTTGCAACGAGCGGGCGAGACGCTGAAAAAGGCGGATGCCGCATTGGTCAAAGGTGAAGATGCCGAGGTCAATCAACTGGCCTATGTGGCCAAGCAGCAAGTGGCGATCGCACAGGAAACCGCGAGGCGGAAAGCGGCAGAACAGTCGATTGCCAACGCTACCGCGCAACGCGACCAGGTCCGCCTTGCAGCGAGGACGGCGGAAGCCGAAGCGGCCAGACGGCAGGCGGCGATTTCGCAGGCTGAAGTCGATGAAGCCAGACGGCAGGCCGCGATTGCGCAGCAAACCGCCGAGCAGCAAGCTGCCGCGTTGGCGGCCGCCGGCGCCCAGGCGCAACGAGACGAGGCCTTGATTGCGGCGAGACAGGCTGAACTCGAAGAGGCCAGGCGGCAAGCGTTGATTGCCCAGCAGACCGCCGAGCAGAAAGCGGCTGCATTGGAGACGGCCCGCGCTCAGTCGGAGCGTGACCAGGCAATGATTGCCCAGCAGGAACAGCAGCTCAAGGAACTGGATGCCAAGCAAACGCCGCGCGGCATGGTGATCACGCTGGGCGACGTGCTGTTCGCCGTGAACAAGGCGCAGCTGTCGGCGGGCGGTGTGCGCAACGTGCAAAAGCTGGCTGATTTCCTCAATCAATACCCGCAGCGCAAGGTGTTGATTGAAGGCCACACTGACAGCACCGGCAGTCGCAGTATCAATCAGCCGCTCTCTGAACGACGCGCCGATGCCGTGCGGTCGGCTTTGGTCGGCATGGGAATCGGCGGCGACCGCATTGAAACACGCGGTTATGCCGAAGCCTATCCGGTTGCCAGCAACAACAATGCCGCCGGCCGTCAAATGAATCGACGCGTGGAAATCATCCTGTCCGACGACAAGGGCAACATCGTTCCACGATAGACGTCCCGCAAAGCTGACGCGCCAGTCGCGGCGCGAGCCCATGATTCATTGGGTCGCGCCGCAGGCTTGCATTGCTCATTCCGGCCGCTGTTGCGGCCGTTTGTCGTTTCCAGGGTCGAGCAAGCGGGCAAAGTCCTCGGCGGCCACGGGATGGCTGAAATGGAAGCCTTGCCCCTCGTCGCAATTGCGGGCCTGCAGGAATTCGAGCTGCTCGTGCGTCTCCACCCCCTCGGCAATGACCCGTTGCTTGAGGTTTCTCCCCATTCCGATCACTGCGGCCACGATGGTTGCATCGTCCGCATCGGTGACGATGTCGCGCACGAATGACTGGTCGATCTTAAGGGTGTCGATCGGAAAGCGCTTCAAATAACTCAGGCTCGAATAGCCGGTACCGAAGTCGTCGATGGCAAGCTGCACCCCCATTGCCTTGAGTGCTTCGAGCACCGACGCCGACGATTCGACGTCGTGCATGAGGATGCTTTCGGTCAGTTCCAGTTCGAGGTAGTGCGGCGCCAGACCGGTCTCCTTGAGGATCTGGGCAACCCCCTCCAGAAAGCCTTCGTGCCTAAACTCCACTGCGGAAATGTTGACCGACACTGGCACGGCCGGCAGGCCCGAATCCAGCCAGGCCTGTGTTTGCCTGCAGGCCTCGCGCAGCACCCAGCGGCCGACCGGCACGATCAGTCCGTTATCTTCCGCGATCTGCACGAACTGCGCCGGCATGACGAGTCCGAGATCCGGGTCCTGCCAGCGAAGGAGGGCCTCGGCACCGGTCATCGCGCCTGATGCAAGATCGATTTTCGGCTGGTAATGCAGCATGAATTCTCCGTGCTTCAGGGCGCGGCGCAGGCTTTTTTCCACGAACAGCCGGCGCATCGCGCGGGCGTTCATGTCGCCCCTGAAGAACTGGTAGTTGTTGCGGCCGCTTGCCTTGGCGTGATACATCGCGGTGTCCGCGTTCTGCATCAGGGTGGCCACGTCGGCGCCGTCACCCGGAAAGATGCTGATGCCGATGCTCAAGGTGACATGGAGTTCGTGTCCGCCGATCTGATGCGGGGTGTCGAGCGCGGCACGCAGGGTTTCCGCAACGTGGGCCGCATCCTCCGGTTGTCCGATTTCAGCGAGCAGGATCACGAACTCGTCGCCGCCCTGGCGGCATACCGTGTCGGTGGCGCGCACGCACTCAACCAGGCGGTTCGCAACCGACTGTAGCAGCTGGTCGCCGATCGCATGTCCCAGCGAATCGTTGATGTGTTTGAAATTATCCAGATCGAGAAACAGCAGCCCGACCTGCTGCTTGTGCCGGTGGGCCAGCCCGATCGCGTGAGAGAACCGTTCTGTCAGAAGGAGCCGGTTGGGCAGGCCGGTGAGAAAGTCGTGCTGGGCCAGATGGGCCATCTCCAGCGCCATGGCCCGCGATTCGCTGACGTCGTGGAAGACGATCACCGCGCCGGTGACCTGGCCGTCCCGGTTGTGGATGGGCGCGGCGGAATCCTCGATCGGGGACTCGGATCCGTCGCGGCGGATCAGCACACTGTTCGTGGCCAGTCCTACCGTCATGTTTTCCTCGATGGCGCGCAGCATCGGATTCCCCGTAGGTAGGCGTGTCATGCCGTCGACGATATTGAATACCCCTGCAATCGGCCGGCCCAGTGCCTCGTCGTGCGACCAGCCGGTCATCACCTCCGCCACCCGGTTCAGATAGGTCACGTTGCCCAGGGTGTCGGTGGTCAGCACGGCGTCGCCGATGGAGTTGAGCGTGACCTGGGCCCGCTCCTTTTCCATGAACAAGGCCTCTTCGGCGACCCGCAACACGAACTCCGCCGACTTGCGATCGGTGATGTCCTCAACCGTTTGCACAAGGCCCGACCTTTTCTTCCCGTCAAGGATGGCGGCGCTGTTGACGCGTGTCCAGACGATGCTCTCGTCTTTCTGCAGGAAACGGAATTCCGTCTGGAACGGCGCCTGCCCCCGTGCTGCGCTGCGCCACTCGGCAAGGACGCGCTCGCGATCCTCCGGGTGGATCGCCATGCTCCAGTTCGTGCCCAGCGTCTGTTCCAGGCTCAGCCCCGATATCTTGTGATACGCGGCGTTGGTATAGACGCAACTCCCCTCGGCATCGGAGACGAAGATGCCCAGCGGGGAGGCATCGCTCATCGCGCGGAAGCGTTCCTCGCTGCTCTGCAGCGCGCCCCGGGCAGTCTTGCGCTCGATGACGTAGCGCAGCGCACGCGGCAACCAGTGGGCGTCGACGTGGCCTTTGGAGAAATAGTCATGGGCGCCGCGCTCCATGGCCTGACGCGCGGTTTCTTCATCGGTCAATCCGCTGAGGACCAGGATCAGGGAGTCGGGCGCAGCCTGGAACACCTGGTCGAACGCTTCGAGGCCCTGGCTGTCAGGCAGCGACAGGTCAAGCAAGACCACCTCGAAGCTTTCACTGCCCAGTCGTTCGAGCGCATCGGTGAGTCGCGTCACCCATTCGACACGAAACGGGTTGCTTACCGTGCCCGCAAGCGCATCCTGGATCAGCCGGGCATCGGCGGGATCGTGTTCGACGAGAAGGACAGTTGTCGGGGTGACGTTCATGGCATGGCCGTCTGTGGTGATGGGCCTAGGTCATCATACCGCAGGCAGAGTGGCGCACCGATACCCTCGCGACATGGCCGAGGGTTGAGCCGCAATCAGGCTTATGCCCTATGCCTTCAGTGACCACGGCCCTGGCCGCGATCATTGTCGTCGCGGTCGTTCTGTTTGCCACGACGATCATCCTTATGCTCATCGCGGCGATCGCGATGTTGCTTCTGGTAATGCGGAACGTACTCGCGCTCATACCAGCTGTTTTGCACAAAGTAGACCCGCTCGCCGCAGGCGTTGTACTCGCGGCAGTGTTTGCGCCAGTTTTTTGCGTGGCCCGGGGGCACATGCAGGTAGATCGGCGGGCGGTTCATCGCCGACCGATACATGACTCTTGGCTCCCGATAGATCACGTGCGGCTGCGGGTAGCCGCCGATGTCGATCTGGCCATAGAAGCCGGGCTGGCCGACGCTGACGGAGACCGCGACGTCGGCCGCGAGAGCCGGAAAGGTGGCGGCGGCCAGCGCTGCTGCGAAGAGTAGACGTTTCATGTTGAAGCTCCTGTGAGAGGTCGATCTGCTTGACGCGTGAGGGTGTAGAGAGACCGGGACATCGCCTCCCGCGAGGGGATCCGCGGCGGCTTGCAGATGCCCCCAAGGACGGTCCGGTTCGGTGCGTGACGGCTTGCGATCAGGCTACGCGCACGCCGCCGCGCAATCTGTGCGCTAGCGCACGCAGGATCTTTGGCCGCCGTCAGAGATTGCGTCCAATGTTCGCCAGCGCACTGAACAGTACGCGGCATTGGCCTACGCTGTCGATCTGCCGGAGCGACATCCCAGTCGAGCCGGTTCATTCGCGGAGGGTTCGAAGCCGTCCGTACCACGATTTCCCACTTTCAAAGGATTGACCATGAACCATACGCTAATGATTACCGCACTGCTCGCAACGCTGGGCCTGGCCGCTTGTGATAGGCCGACCGTCGTCACGGTGCCCGCCGCGCCCGTCGCCCCTGTCGCGGTTCCCGGCCCCGCGGGCCCGCAGGGCGAACCCGGCAGCCAGGGTGCAACCGGCTATCAGGGCGCCGAAGGCATCCAGGGCGAGACCGGCAAGACCGGCGAGGGCACCACGGTGATCGTGGTGCCGGCGGAGGCTGCAGCGCCGACGAACTGAATCCACTCATCCCTACGAGGAGCGCCTCATGTTGGGAACTATACTGTTGATCGTCCTGATCCTGATGTTGCTCGGCGCGGTGCCGCGCTGGTCACACAGCAAGAATTGGGGCTACGGTCCCAGTGGTGGTCTGGGTTTGCTGTTGGTCATTGTCATCGTGCTGCTGTTGATGGGGCGGCTGTGACGGCCCGGCGCGCGCTGCGGTCCGGCTGATGTAAGCCGGCGGCAGCAGCCGGTTGATGGAGGATGGATGGTAGCAATAACCCTGAAACCGGCGCAGCGGCCGGCGCACCTGAGCCGTTACCTGCGGCATTGGCCGGCCGCGATTCTGTTTGGCCTGGCCGGTTGCAGCAGCCTGCCGACCATCGTGCCCGACCTGGCGCGGCGCCCCGGCCCGCCCGTGCAACTGGAAGGGGCGCGCGGTGAACTGTCGGCTACCCACAGCAAGTCGATCCTCGACCGGCTGGAAAACCGCAGCCCGGACACCGGCATCTTCGACCACCACCTGGCGCGCGAAGAGGCCATCGTCGGCAGCCCGCTGACCGCCGGAAACCAGGTGCGCTTGCTGCAGGATGGCCCGGCCACCTACCAGGCGATGTACGCAGCCATCATGGCGGCGCGCGACCACATCAACATGGAAACCTACATCCTCGACGACGACGAAGTCGGCCAGCGCTTTGCCGAGGCGCTGATCGCCAAGCAGGCGGAGGGCGTGCAGGTCAACCTCATCCGTGACAGCGTCGGCACCCTCGGCACGCCGGAGTCCTTCTTCCAGCAACTGACTGACAGCGGCGTCCAGGTGCTCGAATTCAACCCCATCAATCCCTTGTTGACGCCCAAGGAATGGGCGTTGAATCAGCGCGACCACCGCAAGCTGCTGATCGTCGACGGACACACCGCGTTTCTCGGCGGCATCAACATCAGCAGCGTCTACTCCGGCGGCTCGTTCAGATATGGCTCGCGGGCAAAGCCCGACGCGGGCGCGGACCCTGACCTGGCTTGGCGCGACACCGACCTGCAACTGCAGGGGCCGGTGGTGGCCGAGTTCCAGAAGCTGTTCCTCGCGACCTGGGAAAAGCAGAAGGGCAAGCCGCTGCCCGCGAAGAACTATTTTCCGCCCCCCGAGCACGTCGGCCCGCACGTGGTGCGCGCGATCGGCAGTTCACCCGACGACCCCTTCAGCCTGATTTACGCCACGCTGCTCTCGGCCATCTCCAGCGCTGAAGTCAGCGTGAATATCACCAACGCGTATTTCGCCCCCGACCCGCAGTTGCTCGATGCGCTCGAAGCGGCCGCCCGGCGCGGCGTCGACGTCACCCTGATCCTGCCGAGCCAGACCGATTCCTGGCTGGTGTTCCACGCCGGTCGCAACTATTACGACCGGCTCTTGCGTGCGGGGGTGAAAATCCATGAGCGGCAGGGGGTGATCCTGCATTCCAAGACCGCGCTGATCGACGGCGTCTGGGCCACGGTCGGCTCGACCAACCTCGACTGGCGCAGTTTCCTGCATAACTACGAGTTAAACGCGGTGGTGCTGGGGCCGGATTTCGGCAAACAGGTGCAGGCCATGTTCGACAAGGACCTGGCGGCGTCCGAGACCATCACGCTCGAGCAGTGGCAGCGCCGCCCGCTCAATCTGCGCGTCAAGGAGTGGTTCGCCCGGGTCTGGGAATACTGGCTGTAAACCGCCTTGGTCCGCATCGTGGGCAGGCTACCCTGCCCATGGACGGGTTTTTATTTCCACATTACGTTGGATTCCGCCTTGGCTGCGGCTGAAAGAAGCTCGATGAGCGGCAGCGCGCGATGGGCCAGGCTGACCACCGGCTCATCTCCATCCTTGTCTTCCTTGTCTTCGACTGGCCCAGAGGCTTTTTCTGCATCGATGGCGGCTGTCAAGCGACGCAGGGCCGCAGGAACATCTGCCGCCAGAATCGCGCCGGGCACCGTTGTGCTGTGCCCCATCATTTTCAGCATGGCAAGCGCGACATCCCCGAACATGGTGATGTCGGCATAGGCCTTGGTTGTGAACGTCACCAGCATGCGGTTCTCCTCGAATGAGTAGGCAAAATCCACGTCCCCGGACTGATTGCGACAGTCATTGTCGCGGTTTTTGTCGGAATCCCTGCTGCAATTACTGCACGGTCTGCTGACGCAGATATTCGAGCCGTTTCATATCAAGATAGGCCGTTCTGCTGACTTCGTGCAATTGACGGGGATATTGCTCGGTTGCGATGAACCAGTTGTGCAGGCGTTTCTGGAGCTGCATAGGCGGCGGTGCGGCCAATGCGCCAAGGTAGGCGTCGATGGCGAGGTAATAGCGCATGGTATTGCGTTCCACCACGCCACGCATGCCGCCGATATATTCAGGCTGGCCGCTGGAATGCTTGCCGGTCTGGGTGAACCCTACCTTGCCGCTTCCGATGGTGGCGAGGTAGGTCTTCATCGCTAGGCGCCCAGCCATGCCGTAATCATACGAATAGGTGAGATGCAGAAAGGTCCGGTCGTTTCCAAGCGGCACGGCCTGCAACTGGATGCGATAGTTGCGGGTACTCAGCGGCCCCTCCTGCGCATTGAGCTGGATCTCCAGGTATTTCGCGGTCGCCGCGGCGGCGCGATAGGAGAATTCGATGGGATAGGCGTCTTTGAGGGGCTGAGGGGTTTTCTTCCCGATATAGACTGTCAGGCTAGAGCGGGTCTTGTCGGCTGTGGCACGGCAGTACTTGGTGTTGACATGCAGGATCAGCACGTCACACCACAGCTCAGGGCCGTTGAGTGCCGCGCTGACAGTGGAAAAAGGGTAATCGACCAGGGCGTAGATATCGCCTTTCAGGTCGCTGGACGATTCGGAGGAATCGAGCGCAAGCGCACGCCGAAACGGGTTGAGATGGAGTCGCTGGCCCAGGGACGCATATTGGGCGTGGAGCGATGCGGCGGAATGCGTGTCCGGCAAAGAGGCCCCGGCCAGCCCCGTGCTGCAAAACACGATCCCGGCGAGCCACAGCCGCGTCAGCCGGGTCAACTTGTTTTCCCGTAATGCGTGCTGATCGGCATCAGCCTTCTGCGCGGGGTGGCGGCCGGCGCGGCTGCGAAGCGTAAACGTTTCATGCGGGTTTTCCTGTTGTGGGCGGTCTTGCTGCGTGGCGTCATTGACGCAAGGACTCCTTGTGACAATCCCGGATTCAAATCGTTGCACAGGGATGAAAACGGCCCGTTGCCGCCGTGATGCAGCTCACCACGGCCCCCGCACCAACAGCGGATGGCGCTTCACGCGCAAATTGCCTTCCCAGCCGCACTCCGTCGAAGGGCAGCGGTAGCGGTTGACCGAGATGAACGCGCTCATGAGCAAATCAACCCACCGGCGCGGGATGCGGATCGCAGGGCCCTTGCAGCGGGGGCAGGTGCATCCGGGAGAGGAATAACCGGCTTCAGGACGAAACTCACCGGCTGCAGGAAGTGTATTCATGGTCTGACTACCTCATGTGTTGGGGCCGCATCGACTGCCCAGCGCCTGTCTATCGCACTGATCAATCCAGCACCGACCTTGGTTGCGGCCACGTTTTCCCCTTCATCCTCCCAGGCGTCCAGCGCTGCCTTGGGTTGCCTGTGTTTTTTTGCGCATGCGCTCGGCCATTCGCGAGGAGAAGACGGAAACGACCATCGTGGCCCCAATCGGTGCACGTGGACAAGCAAAGTGGACAAATAAAGCGGATATAGCGCGTCATGGAAGGGGCTTGGGGGAAAAGCCTGCCACCGGCGGCCTTGACGCTGGGCGTCGCCTCAGGCTGCAAACGGGGAGGGGTGATGACTGCCTAGGCCGTTTTTATAGAACGCCCACATCAAAGTTCAAGGCTGGTTTACCCGGGCGCAGGGTGTCGGGCACGAGGGTGCGGAGAACACTCATGGCGCGGGCAGATGTTTGCGGTAACGGAAAAAGCGTCGCATCAGCGGCTTGACACTGGTGCCATGGACGAGAATCGAAAGCGTGACCGCAATGAGGGTCAGCTGGATCAGGTCCAGGGCCAGGTCTTCGGGGAGACCATGCTGGATGGCGTACATCAGGTAATAGACTGAACCGATGCCCCGCACCCCGAACCAGCCCACCATGCCGCGTATCGGCCACGATGTGCGCGTGCCCAGCATGCCGACCAGGACGCTGACCGGGCGTGCCACCATAAACAGGAACAGCGCAAGTCCAACCGCCCGCCAGCTCCAGGAGTCGAGGAACAGCGTGCCGCCGATCAGCAGGATGAGCATCAATTCCGAGAGCCTTTCCAGATGTTCCTTGAAAACCAGCGATCCTTCGCTGACGGTCGGCGCAGGCTCGTCATCCGGGATTACGTTTTCGGCCTTCGGTTCGATGCGGTCGGGGTGCGGCAGATCCATGTTGGCCGGAGCGGCGCCGGCGAGCTTGAGTTCGGTCTGGCGGAGCGCGACGGCAGCGAAAAAAACCGCCAGAAACCCCCACGCATCCACCATCACACTCAAGCCGTATACCACCCCGATCAGGCCGAGGCCGAGGAAGTCGTCCATGAGCTTTTGCCTGGGAGGCGTGCCGCGCAGTTTCTGTCCCAGATGGGCCATTGCCGCGCCCGACGCCACGCCGATAGCGATTCCCGCCACCGTGGCCCACAGCACATCGACCAGGGCCCAGCGCAGCCCGAGTTCACCCAGCTCGTGCAGTCCCAGCAATCCCAGCCCCAGCATCACAAACGGAAAGGCGCTGCCGTCATTCATGCCCGCCTCGCAGGTCAGGGTGAAGCGAAGCTGGTCGCGATCGCCGGGATGCCGGATCTGGACATCGGTCGCCAACACCGGATCGGTGGGCGCCAGGATGGCCCCCAGCAAGACACCCGCCCCCAAGGGCAGGCCGAGCAGGAAATAGGCGAAGGCGGCGACCAGCGCGACGCTGACCGTCATGGATACCCATGCCAGCAGAATCGGGGTGCGCCAGCGTGCGAAGCTGACCGGCGTCGGCATTTTGACGCCGGCGGAAAACAGCGAAATCAGCACCACCACTTCGGTCAGCACTTCCAGCAGCGCCGATTCCTTGAGCGGGTTGAAGTGAAACAGATTGAGCACCGTCGGCCCGAACAGCAGTCCCACGGCCAGATAGATAATGGCTGGAGTGAGCGGCAGGCGCTTGAGCATCGGGGCAGTCAGGCCCCTGGCGAGCAACAGGCCGCCCACGAGCAGAAACCATTGTGCGTTAGTCATGTTTTGTGCGGATCATGGAGTTTCCAGTTTGACGTGACCGTATTGGCGGTGTTCCGGGCAGAATTCGCCAGGCAGGATCCGACAGCCGTCGCGCGCCCTGGCGGTACAGCCTGGAATATTCGTTCAAGGTGGTTGAATGGTGTCGGACCCGTTCAGCGTAATCGGGTTCAGTATTTTCTGGTGTACGCCACCGTACAGACGCACTTGCTCCGCCCGCCTGAGGTGCGTCTTATCAAAAATCACCTGCTCTGCCTATAACACCGACTCGGACCCAGATGCGGATAGCCGGAAGCCCGGTGTGGTTCACCCACGATACGCACCGAGGTCGCCGACCCGCTGGAAGACCCGGTTGTGTCCGCCCTGGCCAGTGGGTCCATTGGAGCAATCATGGCCTCTCAGCATTATCTGGACACCGGCCAACGCACCTGTCATGCCGACGATGGCCGCGAGATTCCGTGCCAGGGTTCCGGCCAGGACGCATCGTTTGCCGCCGGCATGCCCTGGCCGGACCCGCGCTTCGAGGTGCGCGGCGACGAGGTCATGGATCGTCTGACCGGTCTGAGCTGGTGTCGCAGTGCGGGCCTCGCGGAATTCCCCCTCACCTGGCAGGAGGCACTGGACTTCGTCGCGGCCATGAATCGTGAGCAGCGTTTCGGCCAGCGTGATTGGCGCATGCCCAATCGTCGCGAATTGCGCAGTTTGCTCAGCATGCAAACCAAATTGCCGGCCCTGCCTGAGCGCCACCCGTTCACCGACGTGTTCAACGGCTGGTACTGGACGTCGACGACGGCGGCCATCAGCCCGGCGCACGCCTGGTATGTGGCGCTCGATGGCGCGCGGATGTTCTACGGCGGCAAAGACCAATCCTTCATGCTATGGCCGGTTCGCGGCGAAGGTCTGGGGGGTGTCCCGCGTACGGGCCAATCGCTGTGCTACGACGCCGCAGGCAAGGTCATTTCATGCGTAAGTTCCGGTCAGGACGGCGAAGGGCGTGTCGGCGCCCCGTGGCCTGAACCCCGCTTCGAAATCCTTCACGCCGGCGTCCTGGATCGCCTCACCCACCTGCTCTGGCGCCGCAGCGCAAAGCTCACACCGCAACCGGTGATCTGGCGCGAGGCACTGGCAGCCGTCGCCGAGCTTAACCACGAAGACGCGGGAATGGCCTGGCGTCTGCCGACGATCAACGAACTGGAGGTGCTGGTGGATTGCGCCACTCACAGCCCAGCCTTGCCGTCCGGTCATCCTTTTGCGGAGGTGCAGGACATTTACTGGTCGTCTACCACCAGTCTGTTCGAACCCGATTGGGCCTGGGCCCTGTATATGGAAAAAGGCGCGACGGGTGTCGGTCAAAAGCGGTTCGCAGAGTTTTCGGTGTGGGCCGTCGCGAGTTTTACTGAATCCGGGCGACCCCGGCCGTTCGGCGCGCCCATGGGTTAGTTGCGCGGATCGGGACAAGGGGTCGGAACACGCCCGTCCAGGGCGGCACACCCATTTCGGACACGTCCTACAGAAGTCTTGAGCCCGTCCTACAGAAGTTTTGAGCCAGAGGGCTAGTCTTGACCTTGTCCGTGCCGCCCGGCATTGCGACACAACCCAAGTCAAAGGAGATTGATCATGAAAGCATCCAATATCGTTATTTCAGCTGCCGCCGCCATTTCGATGGCAGGCGTTCTCGGTCTTGCCTACGCGCAGTCCACCTATAGCGATCCGCAGCCAGGGACCGCCGGGACCATGAATCGCGATAGCACCACCGGGACCACGAGCCAGACGCCCAGCGACAGCCAGAGCCAGGATTCCACCGGCACCATGAACCAGGATTCGACGGGTTCCACGGCAACCACGCGCTCGGGCGACATATACAGCGAGCGTGTGGCACGTGCAGACCGCAACTGACGCCCGTTCCTCCATGGGGCACCCGCCGCCCAGTGAAACTGGCCCGGAAGATGGCCGGGCCAGCCTCTGGGATGGCGGTGGTGGCCAAGGTGACCGTGTTACATGATGCCTATTCTTTACGCTGAACTGCGTGATGCGCGATTGCGCCGG
This sequence comes from Thiobacillus sp., assembly GCA_019459325.1. Classification (GTDB taxonomy): domain Bacteria; phylum Pseudomonadota; class Gammaproteobacteria; order Burkholderiales; family Thiobacillaceae; genus Thiobacillus. The sequence continues at coordinate 2,243 of JAIBFA010000052.1, read as the reverse complement.
ATCAGGGCCATCCGCGGGGCGCTGATCCTAGGGGCGGCCGTTGTTGCGACCGTGATTTCGCTTGACCTTGTCACCGGGAACTACCCCGTGCTGTCAGCCGCGTCCATTTCGCTTAGGCCCCAGGCGCCACGTGCAGACATCAGTTTTGCGGATTTCGGCTCCGAGTCGCCCTCGCCCGATGCGCGCCATCTGGCCGACTGGATAGCCGACTCGCGCGACAATGAAAACGCCGAATTCATCATTGTCGACAAGCGTCATGCCCGAGCCTATGTCTTCGACGCCGAAGCGCGCCTGCGCGGGGTGAGTCCGATATTGCTCGGTTCAGCAGTGGGAGATGACTCGGTTCCCGGCATTGGCTTGCGGCCGATTGCCGAGGTGCGTCCGGAGGAACGGACGACCCCCGCCGGGCGCTTTGTTGCCGAACGGGGCCGCAATTTGAACGGCGAGGATGTGGTTTGGGTCGACTACGATGCCGCCGTCTCGATGCACCGCGTGCGCGCCACCCAGCCAAGCGAGCGACGGCTGGAGCGACTCGCCACGCCGACGGCCGACGACAACCGCATTTCGTATGGCTGCATCAACGTGCCGGTCGCATTTTACGAAGCCCACGTGCGCCCCCTCGTTGCGACGCACCGTGCCATCGTCTACGTGCTGCCCGAGGTCAAACCGGTGCAGCAGGTATTCGGGTCCTACGACGTCGCCCCGGTGCGCAGGCAAGCGTCAAATCGTGCCACCGGCGACACGTTGCGCACGCGGTGATGCGGATGCCCAGGGCCTTCGCATCGAAGAAGAACAGACCTTCGATTGACACTTGAAAGGAGCATCGATCATGGGAAAATATTTTCTGGCCTGGATTCTGGGTGTGCCCGCCATCGTGCTGTTGATTATTTATTTCATTTTCTAGTTCTGGCTTTCAAGCGCATTCGAGTCTGGATGGGGTTCATCCGGCCAGCCTGAACAGCGGGAACAGCCCGAACCACAGGACAAAGGTCAGTGATGCCACCATGAGTCCGTCGATGCGGCCCGGCGGCTTGGCGGATTCGATGCGTTTGAGCAGCAACCACGACAGCAGCGCCGCGTGCGGGATGACGACGTAGGCGATGCCCGTGAAGGCGCCCCCGGCCAGATGCATGACATGCCCTGTCAGGGCCGCAGCGGCCGCTAGCAGGGTGAAGATGAGGCACACGATCAGCGCGCCCCGCTGTCCCAGGCGCACCGCCAAGGTGCGTTTGCCAGCGGCTGCGTCCGCTTCGAGGTCCGGGATGCCGGACAGCGTGATCGACGGCATGATCGCCAGCAGCAGGGGCAGGCTCAACAGCCACGGCATCGCGTCGTTCCAGGCCCCGCCCAGGAATACGTAAGCACACAGGATCACGCCGATGCTGTGGGTGAGGGCCACGTCCAGTTCGCCCAGGCCGCGATAGCAGAGTTTGAGGGGGGGCGCGGTGTAGCCCATAGCCAGTATCGTCATCGCGCCCAGCACCGACAGCACGGTCGACGCGCTGGCCGGCGTCACGGACAGCAGCCATGCCGACGCGGCCAGAAACGCGGCCAGCGCCGCGGCGATCCCGATCCTCAGTTCGCGCAGACTCAGCAAGCCTTCCACCAGCACCCGCGAACCGCCGGTGAAGGTGCTGAAGTAGCGGTTGTTGCGGTCGCTCGGGAAGTCCACCATTTCGTTGACCAGCACGGTGGCCACCTCCAACAGGAAGAGGCAGAGGTAGCCGACCCAGAACACGGAATTGCCGAACACGCCGTCGGCGGGGGCGGCCGCCAGGGCACCCGCGGTGTAGGCCAGCCAGGTCATGGGATAGAACTGCAGCCGCATGCCTTTGAGCCAGGCGCCGATCTTGTGCCTAAGCTTTTCGCCGGGCGTGATGCGGCCGCGTTCCAGGGATCGTCCCTGACGATGGGCTTGTTCCAGCCAACGCTGCCGCTGTTGCAGGCTGGAGTCCTTGACCGAGCCGCAGACCAGGGACCGCACGGGGCGGATGCCGCAGAAACCCAAGGTCGCCCGCGCCATGGCATTCCTGCCGGGTTGCCGGTAGACCAGCATGGCCTCGACGCTCTTCCAAACATGACTTCAATCCCCTCCTTTCTGCTAAACAGGATGGCCTTTGTCAAGAAAATTTCCGGGGCATGCCTCCCGTGAATGCGCGCGCCGACAACCGGGGCGGAGCGGCGCCTCGTCTCAATGAAAATTCCGCCCCTTCGGCATGGCCTGCCGGACATCTCCGACAAGG